>DATHKV010000194.1:0-9319 GCA_035488895.1 Steroidobacteraceae bacterium | reverse complement strand
CTGAAGTAAATCAACCCATCCTGGCCCGCGGGAAGTTCGCGGCCGTCTTCACCTACGATATGAATTTGGCCGAAGACGGCTCGACCCACTGTTCCAGGACGAGCGGCCCAGGTAGCCGAGTCGACAGCGACGAGTCCATTGCGCTCGGAACCGGCGTAGTACTCGTGTATCACAGGGCCGAACCAGTCGATCATGCGCTGTTTGATTTGTATCGGGCAGGGTGCGGCGGCATGAAGAACGTACTTAAGGCTCGACAGGCCATGTCTGGCTCGATCGGCTTCGGACAAGCGAAGCATGCGTACGAACATCGTCGGTACAAATTGAGCGTGCGTAACCCGGTGGGCTTCGATAAGCCTCAGTGCCTCGAGTGGATCGAACTTCTCCATGACGACAACCGTACCGCCGCCTCGCAAGACGTTCATGGCCCACACAAGCGCTGCCGCGTGATACAGCGGGGCCGGCACTAAATACACAGTATCTCGATCTAATCCGTATGTGGTTCTCAGGTATAGGTCGAGCGGCGCGAAGTTTCCCCAGGCGACCTCGCCTTGCTTTCGCGTGATTCCCTTCGGACGGCCCGTCGTGCCCGACGAGTAGAACATGATGTTGCCTTCGTGATAACCGAGGTCTGGGTCAACTTCGACGCGCTCAAGGATGTAACTGAGGTTCTTAAATTCGCCGAACGATGGTCCCGTCGTGAGGCTAACTACGATGCCTCGCAGACTCTGCGAAATTATCTCGAGTGCCGGACGAACATGGTCGGAAACAATGAGCGCCTTGGCGTCGCTGTTCTCTAAAATGTACGCAATTTCGGGAGGCGTGAGATGCCAATTGATGGGAGTATAAACAAGGCCAAGGCGCTGCGCGGCCCAGCATACGGCGAGATAGTCCTCGCTATTTGCCATCATGATCGCAATATGGTCGCCATTCGCAAGGCGATTGGCGGCGAGGTAGCCTGCGAGTTTTCGCGACCGCAGGTCCAACTCAGCGTAGGTGATTTTCGATCCCGTGCCACCCACTATGACGGCAGGATGATCCGGCATCACCATCGCAATTGTCGCGATGTGATGGACTCCCAATGTCGGGTTCCCAGCAGCAGTGTCGGAGCTATCCGCCATCGGGCTCTCGGGGCCCTACCACCGCAACGAACACGCAGCAGCGCACGCGATCGGCGAGAGACGTTCGATTGCGGCTCGTCCACCAAAATCCGCCGACGGGGCGGGGATAATGTCCCAGCACGATCAAGTCGATTTCCAATTGCTCGGCGAACGACACTATCACATCACTCGTATCGCCCGACGCTAGCGAGCCCTTCGCCACCACGCCCCTTGTGCGTAGCCATTCGAGCGACTCGTCAAGAAGTCTTCGGTCTTGCTGTCCCTCGTCGATCAAGCATGCATGGCCGGAAGCGCCCGCCATCACCGCGGCGCTCGGACTCTCCGCTTGCAAAATGGACAAAACATGTACTTCAGAATTGAGTATGACCGCGAGTTCGGCACCGCGAAGCAGGGCGCGGCGGCCAGCCATCGTACCGTCGTAGCATAAGAGAACGCGCTTAAACATTAGACGACTCGACTATTGAAGCCAAAATCCGCTTTGGCAGCTGACATGGGTCGGCCGATTGACGAAGGAATTGCTTACCGAGTCATCATCAACCGCCGGTGGCAGCAAACGCTTCATCGGTACCTTGCTTGCGCAACAAATCCGCCATATCCAGGTATTCACGCCAACGTTTAATGAGACCAGCGGAGTCGAGCTCAAAAATGGCCACTAGTTGATGTGGACAGGCTCTGCCGCGAATGATCGCGAAGTCGGAACGTTCCTGCATCACCATCGTGTCGTTCGACAGCACATTCACGATGTTGCATTTATTATTGCTCGCGAAGCGCATTTGACGATGGATTTCCTGACGCAATGCTTCACGTCCGCGTATGGTCGGGCCTCCCGGCATCCACAATTGCCATTCGGCATCCTCCGACATCATGGAGAGAATCTTCTCCACGTCCGGTTTCTTTTCGGAACTGCCATCGCCCCACGCGGCGCAGAACTCCTCGAGGAATGCCTCCTGTGCTAGCCCCATTTTAATTCTTCCCAGTCACCCTTGCGGTTTCGCTCGTGCAGCAATCATTTTGCGAGTAACACTCACGAAGGGGACTGTGCAGCTCATGCCGCCGTCAACGCGATACAGTGCCCCATTGACGAAGCGGGATTCATCGGACGCGAGAAATACGGCCATCGCCGCTATATCATCGGGAAGTCCGAGACGTGGCGAGTTCAATACATCCATGAAGCCCGCATCCATCTCTGGGGTGGACCAGGCCATCTTTGACGGCGTCTGAGTTGGGCCGGGCAGTATTGCATTGCTTCGAATGCCGCGCTTCCCGAACGTTGCTGCAAACGCCTGCACGAACCAATTCAGCGCGGCTTTCGATGCGCCATAACTGTAAGCCGTCACATCCCCGCCGAGGGAACTCCCCGAGGAGGTAAAGATGATGGAGCCGCCACCCCTCTCCAACATATGCGGAATGGCGTGCTTACTCGCGAGCACTCCGCCGACCACGTTAACCCGTATCGTGGCATAGAGAACTTTTGGATCGTAATTGAGCAGATCTCGATCGCGCATCGACGGGTCCGGATTGGTCATCAAGGCATTGTTGAAGAGCGCGTCGATGCGACCAAAGCTTTGGATCGTCGTATCGATCATGCCGCGCAGCTGATCTTCTTCACCGACATCCACTGCGAGTGCGATTGCTTGACCGCCGGCCTCTACAATTCCGTGCGCGACCTCTTCGGCTGCGTCGGCCCTGATATCCGTTACAACGACTGTTGCGGCCTCTCTGCCAAACATTTCGGCGCTGGCGCGGCCAATCCCGCTGCCCGCGCCGGTGATAATGCAGACCTTACCCTGCAGTCGATTCATGTTGTTTTTGTCGATCGTCCCTTTGGAACACACAATTCAGCTTGGCCGAGTCCTGATCACAGCCGCGCTAGGTCGACGGAGTCTGACATGACCAGTTCGCCGCATCGTTGACGGCGCCGTCCTTGCCGGCTTGCGCTTGACTGAATTTGGCAACCTGCGGGAACGGACAGAGCAGGAAGTCACGAGCGGTACCTGCGGCGGGAGGTACCAGCACGCCGGACACGGTTCCGGTCTTCGGATCCGCGAACAGCATGTGCGCACGTTCCTTGCCGCGATGCGCGACAACAGGGCCCGGTGCCTGTCCTTTTTCGACCCAGTTCATCATCGCTTCGAGCAGTTGGTCAGGCCCGTCCTGGGGTCCGGTGCCGCCGCCACAGTGCGCCGTGCCGGGAAGGAAGTACATTTTGGCAAACGCGTCGAGCTGGTTCACGCCACCCACCGACTTTGCGGCGTCGCGATAGTATCCCTTCAGCTCGGTGTCGATACAGCATGGGTCGCTGACACCGTTCCACATGAGTACCTTGCCGCCGCTCTTGTGGAGGCCTCGCAGGTCAGCGCCGTAGGGCGCGCCAAACCCAATCCGGTCGGTTGCCTGCCACCACGCATCGAGCTGCTTTTGGTCGTTGAAATTAAAATCTTTCAGCACGTTGTAGTTGGGTCCGAAGAAGACCTTTGCGAGCGAGCTGGCAATGACGTAGCCGGAGGAAGCTTTAGCCATGTTTGCCATCGACGTGTCGTCCGACCACGGCGGCGCCGTGGGACCGAGGAATGTAGACCAGACGCCGATATTGGAGACCGGATAGCCGGGTTTGATCGGGCCGTTGGGACCCATGGGTCCAGCCACGATCGCTTCGACCGTCTTGAGTTCCGGCCCGGTCAGACACTCTGGCCCGTCGGCAGCAGGGCATTTGAACTGCTTGAAATCCACTTTGCAGGCGTTATGGTCCCAAATGATGCCGTCTTTGGCGCCATCTAGAGCATCGCACTGCGCCGTCACTTTGTTATCGAGCATCTGCAGCTTCGCTGGCGACACCCATGCACCCGGCTCGCGGTTCATTTGTTGCGCGTTATAGATAAAAGCGAGCATGGTGGCGTCGCTGCGGCCGCCGGGCGCACCGAGCAACACGCCATCGAAATCCTCCGGGTGCCGCTCAATCGACATGGTTGCCATGCGACCGCCGCCCGAACAACCTGAAAAATAGCGGTGCAGCTCGCGCGCCTTGTAGTACCCCTTGGTGATTTTTTGCGTGGCAACCGCGGTGACGTGAGCCCCGCGGTCAATGTGATCCTCTGCTTTGGCCGGGTCCGTAAGGAATCCCCAGTTCAACATGTCCCCTTGATGGCCGGTGTCGGTACCCGCGACTGCCATTCCCTTATTGAGGGGATTGCCAGCAGGGATCTGCGAATCGCTTGGCACGTAACCCGCAGCCCCGCCCATCCCGATGAAATAGTAGCGGCCAGTCCAGCCCGAGTCGGGAAGCTGAAGGCGAAAATTGACTTGATTGGGCCCCGGATTGTTTGTGACGACATAGCCGTCGATCTTGCAATGAGGTACAGGCATCGCGGTTGGATCGGCGGACTTGATGGTTGTGCCCTTCGGTGCGAGTGCCTGAACCGCCGCCACAGTACACGGCGACGGTGGTGCTGCCATCAGCGGCGAGCCGCACAACAGCAAAGCGGCAGCGGTTAGCAGGCCGCTCGAGCGGAACTTCATCGTCATGTTGTTTCTCATAGTGACTCCCCACGCACAATTTTAGTGATCCGCCGGCATGCTACTGCCAGTGCGGTGCGAAAAATAGACGCCTCAATTCAGAACCTGGGCCCCAGAGCGGCGCCGCATTCGCCATGACCTAAGGACAGTCGAGCCCCACTGGGACTGTCGCGGTGCAGTTGTCGAGGGAGGTGACGTGCTCCAATCGCTTCACGGCATGTATTCAAGTAAGGTAGGCGGCGGGACCGGTGGCAAGGGTACGCCGGTAGGGAGTGGGCGTTCTTTAATGTGGCGACGACGCGCGCCGCGGAGTCCTCGGACATGCAGATCCGCTTCGACTGGTCAAAGATTTACGACGCTTTGGTCTCGCAAAGCACGCGCCCGCAAAAAAGCGCTTTTGCTGCAGCCTGGCAGCTCGAAAACGACATCTTTGCAGAAGGCACGCCGGCCGGGGCAGTTTTCGGTGATCAAGCAGCACTGATTGACCGATATGGCTTCAGCCGCGCGACCCTTCGTGAAGCTGTGAGGCTACTCGAGGATCGTCAGATCGCACGAATGCGACGCGGGCCTGGAGGCGGCCTGGTAATTTTGCCGATATCAGGCGGGGCGGTCGCATCGGCCGTGGCGGATTACTTTCGCGCGATTGGCGTAACCGCGTTTCATGTTCAACAAGCGTGGGCAGCGCTAGATATTGTGGCCGCCTATCGTCAATCCGTCGCCGAAGGTGCGGCAGCGCTCGAAGCGTTCACACTAGAGTTCCGCGGGAAGCTCATTGATGGTCCCGGCGCAGGACTCTTGGATAGCGGAGCAAGAGGCTTTTATTCTCCGATGCGATCAGTCGGTCATAGTCCTGTAACGGATCTTTTCGCCGCTTGCCTGAGTATCTTCGAAAATGAAATCGCCCTGAATAGTGAGGAAGATGGACGGGCGCGGGCCCTGGGCGATGCTCGAACTGCGTCATTCAATCGAGGGCGTGCGCACGAACTTGCCCGCACATTGGCGCTCGAACTCCCCCGCGCCGACGTACACGGGCTGCACCGAGTAAGCACTGAGGATCAATTGTGTGAGCGCTACAAGGTGGGTAGGGGAGTGCTGCGCCAAGCCATTCGAGTTTTGGAGAGCCGCGGCCTGATCGACTGTAAGCGCGGCCGTACCCATGGTGTGCAGGCGAGACCAACCGACGCAGCAGCCTGCGTAGAGCTGGTTGTCGCCTATTTTTCGGCGGCCCATCTAAAATTAGCGACCTTTTTGCCAGTGGCGAGCATTGTCTCCCGTGTTGTGCGCATGGTTGTGGCTGCGGAGTCGACCCGAATTCAGCGCCAGGAGCTGCTTCGAAGGTTGGATATCGCCGCAAGCTGGAACGATGCGCCGACTCTCGTCACGGCGCAGTTGCAGGCAGAATGGTCGTGTCTTGCCAATCCCATCTTGATCTTCATGGAAAAATGCTCAACGGCCTACTACGCTCGAGCGAGCGCTTCGGTGTGGACGAGTTTCGATGGGGCGGAGCTGCATGGGCTGCCGCAGCAGCTCTCATACATGGAGGCCATTGCTCGCGGTCGGTTGATCGAAGCGGACAGCACTGTCGAGAGACTTTGCGAACAGGTTTCGATGCTTCGCGGCGTTCATGCATCGGGCGCGAGTGGCAGGGCAATCCGAAAAGAGAATCGCTACTCGGGGGTTGCTCCATAGCCCGAGGGTTGTAACGCCTCATGCTGCGCCATTAATCGCTCCATAAATGAGGCGCCTATTTTCTTTGGCGCCGACACCTCATTATCCCAAGTCTAGTGCCCGATCGCGGGATACTGCTTTCAAGGAGACTTGCGATGAGCGATGTTAAGACTGCGGTCAGCGGGGCGCCCATTGAAGTGGCGTCCTACAGCGTCACGGATAAATACTTTGGCAAGCCGTACATCGACCGCGATGAGCCGCGAGAGCAGCCCATACCGCACCGCCACGTACATGGTGGGTTCGAGGGAACGGACACGCGCTTCTCCTTTTATTTCCCGGCAAAGGAAATCTACAAGGGGCGCATGTTTCAGCCGCTTGAGGGTGCGCATGCGGGACACGAAGACGCTTTTGCCGGCCCCATGGGGCAGATGTTGGGTGGTCTGCAAATGATCGGGGAACGCCTGGGCGGATACATGGTGGAGTCAAATTCGGGCCATATCGGCGATGACATCGACAAACGCGCGGGCGATGATCCAACGTTGTACAGCTATCGCGCCAGCATTGAATCGGCACGCTTTTCCAAGCACGTGGCTGCGCAGGTGTACGGCAAGCCGCCGCAATATTCGTATGTTTGGGGCGGCAGCGGCGGCGGCCGGCGCTCGCCCGGATGTCTTGAGTATGGTCCTGATGTATACGCGGGCGCTCTCCCGTTTATGGGCGGCGGAAACATTGAACCGCACGGCACCAAATCGCGCGTGCGCAGTGAACAGCCGCTTTGCTTCGGATCGATGTTCAATGTGCAGCGCCTTTTGACTCGAGCCGGAAAGCTCGACAGCGTCATCGACGCCACCCAACCGGGCGGCAGCGGCGATCCGTTCGAGGGGCTCACCAACCACGAGCGTGAGGAACTGGCGAACCTTTATCGCTTGGGATACCCGCGAGGCGATGAGTTCATGATCGCCAATCCCATGGGCCAAATCTGGCTGTGGACATCCATCGCGGACATGTTGTTGGAAGAGGACGGCGACTACTTCGAGTCTTTTTGGACGCGTCCAGGATATGTAGGTCACGATTCCCCGGAACATGTCCGTGAGGATCTCATTGACGTGACGCTGCCGGTAAGCCGCATCGTGCGCGCCAGCGACCTGCTGCAGGATCCCGCGTTCGCGGGTCCGGAATTTGCCGCGGTGCGCACCCTGGCCGGCCTGATGGCCGCCGCAAGCAATCGCTACGACTTGCCGATCGCCATCGAAGTAAAGGGCGTGGGCGAAGGATATCGGCAGGGGGCCGGCGTCCGTGTGGTGTCGGGTAAAGCGGCCGGCAGACAGTTGTACGCCATGAATACGTGCGGCGATCTATTCTTCTGTGATGGCCGGCGCGAATCGAATATTTTGCGTTTCACAGACGTCGCGGTGGGCGACAAAGTGCATATCGACAATCGCGCCTTTCTGGCCTTTTGTTATTCCTACCGTCATCACATCTCCCCTGATGCAGCCTTTGACTTTTTGCGTCTGAATGGCGCGCCGATCTATCCGCAGCATGGATTGCCATTGCAGTCTCCGCTGATGGGCGTGCCGTACTGCGGCCAATATGAGGGCAAGTTGCTATGGGTGCATCACACGCATGATTCCTCCTTGTGGCCTCCGCAAGGCGTGATCTACGAGGAAGCCACGATTCGAGCCCAAGGCCCACAACGCGCGAAGGAAAGATTCTGTCTGCGATGGACCGAAAACGCCGAGCACATCAGTCCGTCTTTCCTGCCAACTTCGTCTAAGCGGGCGACTTCGACCTGGTTGATCGATTACATGCCGATAATTGAACAAAGTCTCCTAGATTTGTGCGATTGGGCAGAGAAGGGCGTTGTCCCGGCAGGAACAACTTACGAATTTTCGGACGGAAAGGTCACCCTGCCGGCAACTGCAGCCGAGCGCGGCGGCATTCAACCGGTCGTGTCCGTGATGATCAAGGGGTCGCCGCGAGCGGATATCAAGGTCAACGCGCCTGTAAGTTTGGAGCTGGATGCAGCGGCGCCGCCGGCCGGCGGCAGCATCATTGCGGTGGAGTGGAGCTTGGACGGCAGCGGTGCATTCACCGCGGAGCCAGGAATAAACGGTCAGGCGCGAAGTCTGAAGCTATCCAAGACACACAGCTACGCCAAGCCGGGAGTTTTTTTCGCGACCGCGCGGGTCACGTCGCATCGAGATGGCGATATCGGAGCGCAACACCGACGACTGGTCAACGTAGCCTCTGCCAGAATTGTCGTGACATAAGCGGCATCGCGAAAAGTATTAGCCCCCCTTGAGAAGGGCTCTTTTGCGCGCTTGCCTGTCGAGCCCCCGGGCGATGTAGGCATCGATCCAATCGCCTTTGCCGAGAAGCTCACGCGCCTGATCGAAAAGGCTCATATACAGAATATCCACCGCAGTGAAGCGCTCGCCGAGCAGATAAGGGCTCTTCACAAGAGTTCTCTCGATATTGAGCATCATGGCCTCAAAAAGGCGTGACATGGCTGCGTCGGTTTCGAGTACCTTGGTTCCCTTCATATAAAAAAGCGGCTCGGCGAGTCCGACCTGGTAGAAGAGCCACGTTACATAGCGCGCCCGCAATGGGTCGCCGATGGGAATACCGATCGCCGAGTACGGAAATAAATCAGTCAGGTAGAGCATGATTGCGCCGCTCTCGGTAACGAGCACGCCGTCATGCATCAGAGCTGGCGTGTAGCCGTGAGGATGCGGATTCCGGGAATCAGTGTTTGATCCGTCGTTTTTGGGATAGCTCACTACCTTGAGCCGGTACTCCGCCTGCAGTTCCTCGAGCAACCAGATCATGCGCGATGAGGGCGACGCTGGGGCATGAAACAAGGTCAGCATGGACCATCCTTAAGTTTACTATTGCACAGTTTAAGGCAATGTGTATAACATTGGACCACAACAAGCGCGTAACAAGCGCAAAACAGGCGTAGACGCGTGTCAGCTGTGACGGCCGAACAAGAGGGGAGAGGTCGCATGCATCAACTAGAA
>DATHKV010000193.1:0-21844 GCA_035488895.1 Steroidobacteraceae bacterium | reverse complement strand
CTGTAGAAACCAGCGCTGGGTCAACCGCCGGCGCCGGCCTTGCGGCCCAAAATTATGCGCCTATTGGTGATTTCAGCCCGCGACGACTATCAACTGCTGGTACGCAAGCATGTTGAGATCCAGTGGCCGGACGCCGCCATCGTCGAGCACATCCTGGGCAGGGATCCTGATCTCGACGAGCATTTTGCGGCCGTCGGTTTTGATGCCGTCATCATCGTAGGCGCGCCGCCGGCGACGGACGCGGCGATCGACTTGGCAGCCGCCCAGGCGGCGAAGCTCGAGTTCGCGCCTATCATATTGCTGCTGCTGGAAGATGCGCCGCCATTTCCGCCGCCCGCGGTCGCCGGGCTGCACCGGCTCTACGGCCGCAAGATCGACCGTGATCGGCTCGTCAAAATGATCCTCACCGCTTCCAACGACCATCGCAAGGCGCTGGCGCTGTTGCGCGCCAATCCGGACTACGAGAGCCGCTATCGTTTCGGTACGGTCATCATCCGCGGCCATCGATGCATTCGCCAGGTGGGCAGCGGCGGCATGTGCAAGATCTATCTCGCCGAGAGCGAACGCGCCGGAACTTTGGTGGTGCTGAAAGTCTTCAGCCAGGTTCCGGACGTGTCCGAGCGCTTCGTCAGCTTCGATCGTTTTCTGCAGGAATATGAAATCGTCGCGGGCCTGAACCACAAGAATATCGTGCAAATTTACGATCTCGGCGTCGCCGACGATCACGCGTATATCGCCATGGAGCACTTTCCCGCGGGAGACTTGCGCCAGCGCATGAAGACGCCGCTCACGCCGGCCACCGCGCTGGGATTTCTGCGGCAAATCGCCAGCGCACTGGACGCCATTCATTCCGTGGGCGTGCTGCACCGGGATTTGAAGCCTGCGAATGTGATGCTGCGCGCCGACGGCACCGTCAGCCTGATCGATTTCGGCCTGGCCAAAGCCAATGAAAACGACATCTCGCTCACCGGTACGCGCGAAATCTTCGGCACCCCCTACTACATGAGCCCGGAGCAGGGCCACGCGGAGATCATCGACGCGCGCAGCGATCTTTACAGCCTGGGCGTGGTGTTCTACGAGATGTTGATCGGGCGCAAGCCCTTCAACGGAGCCACCGCGATGGAGGTCATCTACAAGCACAAACGCGCGGAACTGCCGGAAATTGCGGCCGAGTTTGCCCCTTACGAAGGTGTACTGCGCCGCCTGCTGGCAAAATCCCCCGACAAGCGCTACCAATCCGCCGGGGAACTGCTGACTGCCATTGCTGAGCTGAAAATGCCGGCATGAAAATGCCGGTATGAAAGTGGCGCTTCAGTTTGCGCACCCCTTGCTGCGCGCTGCGACCCCTGATGCCTGGGTGGCGCAAGCCTGCGCGCTTCCGGAAGTATTGCTCATTGATCATGCGAATTGCGAGAAGAAGGCGGCTTCCACGGCGCTTTCGCTGATGTTCGCCTACGCGGAAGATCTTGCCTTGAGCGACAAGATGTCGCGGCTTGCGCGCGAAGAGCTGCGCCACTATGAGCAGGTCGCCAGGTTGATCGGTGCCCTGAAAATTACGCCGCAACGCCTCGCGCCCGGCCGCTACGCGGCCCAGCTGCGGCGCTTGGTAGCCGGCAGCGAACCGCAGCGCGAGGTCGACTTGATGGTTTGCGGCGCATTCATCGAAGCGCGCTCCTGCGAGCGCTTTGCCGTGCTGGGAGAGGCGATCGATGCGCCGGCGGCCGAGCTATTCCGGGGACTGCACGAAGCCGAAGCACGGCACTATGAACTTTATCTGGATCTTGCGTCGCGTGCGGCGGCACGCGCCGGGATCGGCCTCGATGACCGAATCGCCGCGTTCGCGGCGCTCGAGGCGCAACTGATCACCAATCCCGATCCGCTGTTCAGGTTTCATTCGGGTCCGCCCCGCGGCAGCGATTGAAGCTCCGGGCCGTCCTGATCCCAGCGTAGAACGCTGCCCTGATCGTACCAGTCGCCCAAGACAATACGCGTGCGCGGCCTGCCGTCGACCTCCAAGGCATGAATTGCGGGGCGGTGTGTGTGGCCGTGCAGCAGGGTCGAGGTTCCGGCCGCGCGAAACGCCATCGCAACGCTATCCGCATTGACGTCGGTGATGGCATGTTCCATGGCGGCCGTGTGTGCCTGGCTGCCGGCGCGGGCGGCACCGGCGAGGGCCTGGCGCGAGTCAATCGACAGCGCGAGGAACTGCCGTTGCCAGTCGGCGTCGCGCACCGTTGCGCGCAGCCGCTGATAGGACCGATCGTCGGTGCACAGCGCGTCGCCGTGCATCACCAGCACCGGTTCCCCATAGAGCGTGACGATCACGGGATCAGGCAACAATTGGGCGCCGCTCAAGCCGCAAAATCGCCGCGCCAGCAGGAAATCCCGGTTTCCATGCATGACGAAACAGGGAACGCCGCCGTCGGTGAGAGTGCGCAATCCGCGAATGGCGGCCGATTGCGTCAAATCCGGCGCATCATCGCCGATCCAGGATTCAAACAAGTCGCCCAGGATGTACAAAGCCTCGGCGCTTTTCGCCTCGGTCTCGAGAAACTGCAGGAATTGGGTGTTGATCGCCGGCCGGGCCGCGTCGATGTGTAGATCCGAGATGAAAAGCGTGGCCACCGCTCAGGAGCCTGTTTGAGTATCAGGTGTTGGGAACGCGCTCGATTCGCTGAATGATGACAGGCTTGAGCGGCGTCTCCTCCTTGATGACGCCGTGCGCGCCCGTGGCAACGTTGCTGATCTTGTCGACCACATCCATTCCAGCCACGACTTTTCCAAAGACCGCGTAACCCCAGCGCGACGCGTTGGGATCAAGGGCTGCGTTGTCGTTCACGTTCACATAAAATTGCGCGTTGCCGCCGTGCGGGTCAGAGGTACGCGCCAGCCCCACGGTGGTGCGCACATTGCTCAATCCATTGCCGGATTCGTTCGGCACTTTCGCCGGCGCCGCTTTGGGTGTGTAGTCGGCGTTGAATCCGCCGCCTTGGATCACGAAGTTCGCCGCCACGCGATGAATGAGCGTGTTGGTGTAGTGGCCTTGATCGACATAGGCCAAAAAATTGGCAACGGTGAGCGGTGCGCGTTCGGGGTTCAATTCGATGGTGAAATTTCCCATCGAGGTGACCACTTGCACCTGGGGCGCATAAGCCGGGCTCGAGGGCGTGGGGGCGGCCTTCGAATCCGCCGCCTTGTCGGCCGCATTTGAAGGCAGCGTAAAGGCAAAACCGAGAAAGGCGAGGGCGAGTATCAATTGTTTCATACGCCGTGATTCTACTCGAATAGGTACAATCTTGAGATATGTCCTCAATCAACGAATCGCCGGTCATTACACGTTTTGCGCCGAGCCCGACCGGCGCGCTGCACCTGGGAAATGCCCGGACCGCGCTTTTCAGCCACCTTTGGGCACGGAAGAGCGGCGGAAAGTTCATTTTACGCATCGAAGACACGGACCTTACGCGCAGCGAGGACCGCTTCCGTGAGCAGCTCATGGCGGATATGCGCTGGCTAGGTCTGGATTGGGACGAAGGGCCGGATGTTGGGGGCGGCTCCGGACCCTACTGCCAGGCACAGCGCGGCGAATTTTACAGGTCTCTTTACCAGCAATTGTCCGCGGGGGACCTGGCTTACCCGTGCTATTGCACAGCCGAAGATTTGGAGCTGTCGCGAAAACTGCAGCGTATGTCGGGCAAGCCGCCGCGCTATGCCGGCACGTGCCGGGCATTGACGGCGGCGCAGCGCGCTGAGCGGGAAGCGCGGGGCCTCAAGCCCACGCTGCGATTTGCGGTGCCGAGCGATCAGATGATCGAATTCATCGACGCCGTGCACGGCATACAACGATTTGCGAGCAATGATATCGGCGATTTCATCATTCGCCGCGAGGACGGCACGCCGGCCTTTTTCTTTTGCAATGCGGTCGATGATTCCGCGATGGGCGTCACGCAGGTATTGCGCGGAGATGATCATCTGACCAATACGCCGCGGCAAATCATGCTCTTGAATGCGCTCGGCATGCCGATTCCGGCCTATGGCCATGTGGGACTTCTCACGGGCGAGGACGGCGCGCCCTTGTCGAAGCGGCATGGCAGCACGAGTGTGCATGAGTTTCGCGAGCGCGGATTCTTGAGCATTGCCGTGCTCAATCAGCTGTTTCGCCTGGGGCACGCCAGCGATGTCGATGGCTGGTTGTCCGCAGAGGAGATGCCGAAACATTTTCGTCCGCAGCATCTCGGACGGGCGCCGGCGCGCTTTGAGGTGTCGCAACTGATGCATTGGCAGAAGGAATCCCTGGCAAGGCTATCGTCCGAGGATTTCCGCGCCTGGCTCGGGGCGGATGATTCACTGGAATTCATCAATCTGGTGCGCCATAACGTGGTCTTGCCGGCCGATGCCGCTCCCTGGCGCGCGGTCGTACAGGGCGATCTCGCGCCCCTGGGCGCCGAGGAGCGGCATGTCATCGAGGCGGCGGGCACTGCGTTTTTCGCGGAGGCCGCCGAAGCCTATGAACAATCGAAGGGTGACCTGAAGGTGCTGACTCAGCGTGTCAAGGAGCGCACCGGGCGCAAGGGACCGGACCTGTTCATGCCGCTGCGCGTGGCGCTCACCGGTCAGGCGCACGGGCCGGAGCTCGCGCAGCTGCTGAAGCTCATGTCACCGGAAACCGTACGCCAACGGCTGAAATTTCATGCTCAAAATCCATAACTCCTTGAGCGGCGAGAAAGAAGAATTCAAGCCGCTGCGCGGCAATGAAGTCCGTATGTACGTTTGCGGCATGACCAACTACGACTACATCCATGTGGGTCACGCGCGCATGTTGGTGGCTTTCGACCTGGTGCAGCGTTACCTGCGCTCACTGGGCTATCAGGTGACCTACGTGCGCAACGTCACCGACATCGATGACAAGATCATCGAGCGTGCGGCGGCAAACGGCGAGAACTGGGCGGATTTGGCGCGCCGCTTCACCGTGGCCATGCTTGAAGACTGCGCCACCTTGGGGCTGCAACCACCGGATTTGGAACCCCGCGCCACCGAATTCATCGCCCCCATCATCTCCATGATTCAGACCCTGATCGAGAAGGGCTTCGCCTATGCCGCGGCGAACGGCGATGTGATGTATTCGGTGCGCAAATTTCCGAACTATGGTCAGTTGTCCCGCAAGAAAATCGACGATTTGCGCGTCGGCGCGCGCGTTCAGCTGGACGAAGCCAAGCTCGACCCCCTGGATTTCGTGCTCTGGAAGCACGCGAAACCCGGCGAACCGTCCTGGGAATCGCCCTGGGGGGCCGGGCGCCCGGGCTGGCACATCGAATGCTCGGCCATGTCGACCAGCCTGTTGGGCAACTACTTCGATTTGCACGGCGGCGGCGAAGATCTGAAGTTTCCGCATCATGAAAATGAAATCGCGCAGTCCTGCGCCGCCTGCGATGCGCCCTTCGTGCGGCTGTGGATGCACAATGGTTTTGTGCGCGTCAACGAAGAAAAAATGTCGAAATCGCTGGGCAACTTCTTTACCGTGCGCGAGGTGATGAAGACCCTGCGCGATCCGGAAGTGCTGCGCTTCTTCTTGCTGAGCAGCCACTATCGCGGTCCCATCAATTATTCACAGGCCCAGCTCGCGCAGGCGGACGAGACCTTGCTGGGTCTCTACCGGGCGCTGAAGGACGCCGCGCCCGAAGGCCCGGCTGATGCGGAGGATGCCGCGCGCTTCAGAGCGGCAATGGACGACGACTTTAATACACCTGAGGCGTTTGCCGTCCTGCAAGGGGTTGCCCGCGTCCTAAATCAGGCGAAGGCTGCAGGTGACGCACGCGGCGCGTCCACGGCGGCCGCCACGCTGCGCGCGCTCGGAGGTACGCTCGGTGTCCTGCAACAAGACCCTGACAGCTACCTGAAGCGCAGTGCGGGAGCTTCAAGCCTCACCGACGAGGAGGTGGAGGCGCAGCTGGCTGAGCGGCGCGACGCCCGCGCCGCCAAGAACTTTGCCGAGTCGGATCGAATCCGGGATCTGCTCAGTGGCGCCGGGATATTGCTCGAGGACAAGCCCGGAGGCCGGACGGAATGGCGGCGCGCTTGAGGCACGCCGCCATTCCGCCGCCGCTAGTCGTAGCGGCGTGAGGCGAAAATTCCCACTGCGAGACCGACCAGCGCTGCAATGCCGATCACCTGCCAGGGATTGTCACGAACGAAGGTATCGGTTCGCTTGCCGACCTGCTGCGCCTGATCGCGAAATTGCGAGGCCGTGTCAGCCATGGCGCTCTTGGCGGCAGACAACGCCATTTTTACCTTGGCGCGGACCTTGGCGATCTCCGGCGAGTCGACATCTTTCAGCGCCCGGGTCAAATCCTCGACGTTGTCGAGAAAGCTGTTTACGTGGCCGTTGGCGATGTCGCTAACACCCTTTGCCGATTCCGATACCGATGGCATTTTTGGTTCTCCCTTAAGTCCGGCGGCCCAGACTCATCAAAAAGGTGACGACAGCGCCAATCAAGAACACGATGAAGAGTATCTTCGCGATGCCGGCCGCGCCGACCGCGATTCCACCAAAGCCGAAGAACGCGGCAATCAGCGCAATGACGAAGAAGACGACGGCATAGTGAAGCATGTTCGCACCTCTAGTTATCTTATGGCAGCCATCTGCGGGTGGCGAAAGTATTGGCAAATCGCCGCGCGGTTACAGTCGGTGCGCGACGTTCTCGAGCGTAGGACTTAGCCCACGGGCATCATCATGAAAACTTTATTGATCGTCTATCACTCCATGACCGGCGGCACGCTGCAGATGGCACAGGCGGCGGCCGGCGGAGCTCGAAGTGAGGGGGGAGTGAGGGTTTCGCTGCAGCGCGCAGCGGACGCAGGCGCCGAAGACGTGCTCGCCGCCGATGGCTATATTTTCGCCACGCCGGAGAATCTTGCCGGCATGTCCGGAATGATGAAGGATTTCTTCGACCGTACCTATTACGCTGCCTTCGAAAAAATCAACGGCCGCGCCTTCCTGACGTTGGTTTGTGCCGGCAGCGACGGCCGCAACGCCGTGCAGCAGATCGAGCGCATTGCGATGGGATGGCGATTGAAATCCATTGCCGAGCCTTACATCGTATGCACGCACGCGCAGACCCCGGAACAAATTCTTCAGGCCAAGAAGATCGGCTTGCAAGAGCTCAATCGCTGCGAGGAACTCGGCAAGACGATGGCAGGCGGGCTCGCGATGGGAATCTTCTGACAGGTCGTTCGGTCGATTCCCGATTCCGAAGGCGGGCCCAATCCTCGATGGTCGATACATCACCAGCTTCGGAGATTTTCCATGGCTCGAAAGTACAGCAAAGGCAGCCAAAAAAAGGTGGAAAAAGTAATGCGCGAGCGCAAGGCGGGCACGCTTCGCAGCGGCGGATCCGGAAAGAAGGTGACCAGCCGCAAGCAGGCCATTGCCATCGGCCTGTCGGAGGCGCGCCGGGCGGGCAAGAAGGTTCCCAAGAAGAAAGCGGCGTAGGCGCAGGTTTTAACGGGCCTTGGCTACCGTGGGAGCCCTTCCCACCGTATGCTAAGGCCCCATGAACACCCCCAGTCATCTGTCTTTCCTCCAGCTGCGCTCGCTCGCCAAGAAGAGCGGAGAGCTGGAGCTGTCGCTGCAAACCGCCTCTATTGCACCGCCGGCTGAGGATGAGGTTGTCGTTAGAATCGAAGCGGCACCGATCAACCCGTCGGATTTAGGGCTCTTGCTGGCCAACGCCGATTGGAGTCATGCAAAGGTTTCCGGGACCGCACAGCATCCAACCTTGACCGCCGCGCTCAGCGCCAATGCGGTGCAAGCCATGGCGGCGCGGATGGATATTTCCATGCCGGTTGGCAACGAGGGTGCCGGTACGGTCACCGATGCCGGATCCTCCGCGGCCGCGCAAGCGCTGATGGGCAAAAAAGTCGCCGTGCTCGGCGGCGCCATGTATTCCCAGTATCGATGCGTCAAAGTGAACCAATGCATGGCATTGCCGCCGGGCACCACGGCCGCGGACGGTGCCTCGAGTTTCGTCAATCCGCTCACGGCTTTAGGCATGGTGGGTACGATGCGCCGCGAGGGACACAAGGCATTGGTGCACACCGCCGCGGCATCCAATCTCGGACAGATGCTGAACCGCTTGTGCCTCGCCGACGGCGTCGCCTTGGTGAACATCGTCCGCAAGCAAGAGCAGGAGGATCTGTTGAGGAAAGCCGGCGCCGCCCATGTGTGCCGCTCGGATTCGGCCGGCTTCTTGAAAGACCTGACTGACGCACTGGCGACCACAGGCGCCACCATCGGCTTCGATGCCATAGGCGGCGGCCCGCTGGCGGGTCAAGTCCTCGGCTGCATGGAAGCAGCCGTCAATCGCGGCGTCAGCGTCTACAGCCGCTACGGGTCCACCACGCACAAGCAGGTGTATTTGTACGGCGCGCTCGACATGAGCCCCACGGTGCTCAACCGCAACTACGGCATGGCGTGGGGTATTGGCGGCTGGCTGCTCACGCCGTACATCGAAAAAATCGGGCCCCTGGCGTTTCAGGAACTGAAGGATCGGGTTGCCAGGGAACTCAAGACGACGTTTGCCAGCCGCTACTCGCAAGAAATCTCGCTGGCAGAAGCGTTGCAGCCGGACATCATCGCAGGCTATTCGAAGCGCGCCACGGGCGAGAAATACCTGATCAACCCTGCCAAGGGCCTTTGAGCGGCCTATCCCGGCACGCTGGGCAAGAAGCGCGGCACGGCGCGCGCGTGCGCCACGGCTTCGAATCCCGAACCTAACTTGATGAGGGTCGGCTCGCTAAAGGCCGTACCGAAGAAGGAAAGTCCAACGGGTACGCCGCGAAACAAGCCCGCCGGCACCGTAATGTGCGGATAGCCGGCGATGGCCGCGGGCGACGAGCACCCGCCTGTGTCGGAGTCCCCGTTCACCGTGTCAATCAGCCAGGCAGGACCGGAGGTCAGGGTGATCATGGCATCGAGCTTGTGTTCGGCCACGACGGCGTCAATACCATGGCTGCGGGTCGCCTTGAGGCAGGCGGCACGCGCATCCTTATAGGCCTTCTCAGTCAGCGGTCCTTTGGCTTCGGCCTGCCGCAGCAATTCCTGGTCGAACAGCGGCATCTCAGTGTCTTTGTGCGCTTCGTTAAAACGAATCAAGGCCGCCAGCGAGCGTACCGGGAAAGTGGGCGGCAGGCGCCGCAGATAGGCGTTCAAGTCCGCCTTGAATTCGTACAGCATGACTTCTTGCTCGGGCGCACCGGTCGAGCCATGCAAAGGCAGGTCCGCAGGATCAACGATCACGGCGCCGGCCCCTTTGAGGGTTGCAATGCACGCGTCTAGGAAAGCATTGAGCGGAGCGCTGTCGGCAAAGAACTTGCGCGCTACACCTAAGCGCGCGCCGGCCAAGCCCTTGGCATCGACGTAGCGCGCATAGTCGCTCTGGAATCGATCGCCGACCGCGGCGCTGGCCGGGTCTTCGGCATCCGGGCCCGCCATGACGCCGAGCATCACGGCGGCATCGCGGACGGTGCGGGTCAGTGGTCCGGCCGTATCCTGGCTGTGTGAAATCGGCACGATGCCGCGACGGCTGACCAGGCCGACAGTCGGCTTCAGCCCGACGATGCCGTTGATCGAGGCGGGGCTCACGATCGATCCGTCGGTCTCGGTCCCCACCGCAATGGCGCACAGATTCGAGGAGACCGCGACCGCCGAGCCGGAACTCGAGCCCGAAGGTGTGCGATCGGTCGCGTAGGGGTTGCGGCACTGTCCCCCTCGGCCGCTCCAACCGCTCAATGAGTGCGTGGAGCGAAAATTGGCCCATTCGCTGAGATTGCTCTTCCCGAGAATCACGGCGCCCGCGGCGCGCAGCCGCTCGACCAGCGGTGCGTCCTTGGGGGCATACCAGCCCTGCAGGGCGAGCGAACCCGCCGTCGACATCATGTGATCCGACGTCTCGACATTGTCCTTGATCAGGACAGGGACGCCGTGCAGTGGACCGCGGGCTCCGCGTGCCTTGCGCTCCGTGTCGAGCGCGGCTGCAATTTCGAGCGCGCGGGGATTCGTTTCGATCACCGAGCGCAAATTCGGCCCGTGCCGGTCCAGCCTGTCGATCCGATCCAGGTAGTTCTGTGTGAGCTGCTGCGAAGTCAGGCGCCCCGCGGCAAAGGCCGCGGCAATGTCGGCGAGCGATAATTCTTCGATCGAGTCGGGCGCGGCGTGGGGCTGCGCTCCCGTGGAAGCGGGGACCGTCTGTTCAGCGCCGGCGCCAGTGCCGGCGGTTGCGGCAACCGCTGCCGCAACGAGAAATTTGCGCCTGTCCATCACCGGGTACTCACTTGTGTTGATTCGAGATCGCGCTCGGCTCTTAGGCTCTTAAGATCGCGGGATAGAGTGGCGACCGCCAGAATCCGGCCGCCGCGCTTGTAAGTCACTGCGCAATCGCGGGAGGCGAGTGAACCCTCTACTTCGATCGCATCCCAGGACTCCGCGTGACCTACGTAGTTGATGGTGAGGTCATAGTGCTGGCTCCAAAAGAACGGCACCGCGTCGAAGCGCTGCCGGCGCCCCAGTATGTTGAGCGCCGCAGCTTGGCCCTGGCGCTCCGCAACCACCCAATGCTCAACGCGAATGCGATCGCCGGTGTGCGGGTCAGGCCAGCGCGCAATATCGCCGGCCGCGAACACGCCCTTCGCGCTGGTCTCGAGATACTCATCGACCACGACGCCGCGATCGATCGTCAATCCAGCCTGCTCGGCCAGCTCGAGGCTCGGCCGCACGCCGACACCCAGGACCACAAAATCGGCGTCGATGCCGGAGCCGTCGCTCAACGAAACGCGCTTGCCGTCGACACGAGCGACCGAGACGCCCAAATGGAATAACACACCGTGCGACTCGTGCACCTCGCGCACCAGCGCGCCCAACTCCGCGCCCAATACGCGCTCGAACAGGACGCGCCCCGGTCCGACGACATGCACTTCGATGCCCCGATGACGCAGTGAGGCGGCCACTTCAAGACCGATGAAGCTCGCGCCGACCACGACGACGCGCTTGGCCCCGGCGGCAGCTGCGACGATGGCGCGCGAATCATCGAAACTGCGCAAATAAAGCAGCTTGGCGTCGCCGGAGACGGGAATGGGCAGCCGAACCGGATCGGCGCCGGTTGCCAGCAGCAGGGCATGAAACTCGATCTTTCTGCCGTTTTCGAGCTGCACGGTGCGTTGCTTGAGATCGAGCGACTGCACTCGAGCGTCGAGCAGCAGATCGATTTTGCGCTCCGAGTAGTACTCAGTTCCGCGCAACGGTATCCACTCTGCGGGCGCCGTGCCCATCAGGAAATCCTTGGATAGATTGGGACGATCGTAAGGCGCGAAGGTGTCGGCGCTGATGATGGTGATGGCGGCAGAGTAGCCCTCGCGCCGCAACGCATCCGCGGCCGCCAATCCTGCCGCACCCCCGCCAATGATGGTGACCGAGCGCGGCGGGCTTCCCGTTGAACCGGCAGTCGCTGCGGGTGTACGAGGTTCGGGCAGGCGTTCGCGAACGAATACCTTGCCCCCGGTCTGTTCCACCCGCCAGCTGCTAAGCGGATCAAGCGCCGGTGCGCGCAACGCGGCCCCGGTGCGCAAATTGAAACAAGCGTGATGCAGCGGGCATCGAACGGTGTCGTCTACGACGAGACCCTGGGCGAGCGGGCCGTGATAGTGCGTGCACTGCGCGCCGACCGCAAAGTACTCATCGCCGCGTCTTACCAGAATCGCTTCTTCGTCATCGATGCGGCCCGACACGATCCCGCCGTCGGGAATATCGCGAATTTCCAAGCCGGCGCGAAGGTCAGGAAGGGTGGAGAGGTCCATTTTTCTGCCCGCTCTGATATAAGTCGATACATACTAGTCATTCTTCGAAAGCGCCGCCATACAAGAGCAAGGGGAGACGATGCGCAGGGGTCATGCAGCGTGCACTCATCTGAACAGCGTCCGAGACGTCACGCCTTCGGGCGATGGTTGTGTGGAATGTCTGGCAACGGGCGACACTTGGGTGCATTTACGGCTTTGCCGAACTTGCGGCCACGTCGGATGCTGCGACGATTCTAAAAATCGCCATGCACGCAAGCATGCGGGTCAGACGGGCCACCCGATCATGTCCTCGTTCGAGCCCGGTGAAGATTGGAGCTGGTGCTTCGTCGATGAAATTGAAGTGGTGTTGCCATGAGGGGCCGCCGCACACCACACACTGGATGGGTCATGCTGTCGGCAGCCGTACTGCTGAGCCTTGCGGGTCTTGTCCAAGCGCAATCCGCCGGCCAACCCGTGAATGGCGAAAGAATCACGAATGCAGACGCCGAGCCCGGCAACTGGTTGTCGTATGGCCGAACCTATAGTGAGCAACGTTACAGCCCGCTCGCGCGCATCAACGACAAGAACGCCCAGAAGCTGGGCCTTGCGTGGTTCGCGGATCTCGACACGAACCGGGCACAGGAGGCGACGCCGCTCATCGTTGATGGCGTGATGTATGTATCGACGGCGTGGAGCCTGGTGAAGGCCTACGATGCGCGCAGCGGCAAATTGCTGTGGGCGTACGATCCGCAAGTGCATCGCGAGCTCGGTGTGAACGCCTGCTGCGATGTGGGCAATCGCGGCGTGGCGGCATGGAATCACAAGATTTATGTCGGTGCCTACGACGGACGCCTGGTTGCGCTGGATGATGCGACCGGCAAGGTGTTGTGGAGCACCATGACCGTGGATCCGGCCAAGCCCTACACCATCACGCAGGCGCCGCGGGTGATCAAGGGGCGCGTCATCATCGGCAACAGCGGCGGGGAATATGGCGCGCGCGGCTACATATCCGCCTACGATGCCGAAACCGGCAAGCTGGCATGGCGATTCTTCACCGTTCCCGGCGATCCCTCCCAGCCGTTTGAAAACCAGGCCATGGCGCGGGCCGCGAAGACCTGGTCCGGAGAGTGGTGGAAGCTCGGCGGCGGCGGGCCGGTGTGGGATGCAATCTCTTACGATCCGAAACTCAATTTATTGTATTTCGGAACCGGCAATGGCGTGCAATGGGCGCGGTCCGCGCGCAGCGCGGGCAAGGGTGACAATCTTTATCTTGCTTCCATTGTCGCGCTGCATGCCGACACGGGGGAGTATGCATGGCACTATCAGGCCACGCCCGGCGAAGAGTGGGACTTCGACGCCGTTCAGCAATTGGTGTTGGCGGATCTCAACGTCGACGGCAGGCCGCGCCAGGTCCTCATGCAGGCGAATAAGAATGGATTCTTTTATGTGCTGGATCGAAAGACCGGCGCGTTGATCTCCGCAAAAGCGATCGTGCCGGTCAATTGGGCGAGCGGCGTCGACATCAAGTCCGGGCGCCCCATCGAGAACACAGAAGCGCGATACAGCGAAACGGGCAAGCCTGTTGACATCAAGCCCGGTCCCTTGGGCGCGCACAATTGGCAGCCCATGGCCTTCAATGCGAAAACCGGTCTGGTCTACATTCCGGCGCAGCAGGTTCCCATCCGTTACGTGCCGCTGCCGAGCATGCCTATTGCTCCCATCGGCTGGAATTTGGGCGTCGCCCTGGCGGCGCTGACGCCTCAAAACGAAGGATTCCTGCTTGCCTGGGATCCGGTGCATCAGCGCGAGGCGTGGCGCGTAACCTACAAGGGTCCGTGGAATGGCGGCGTGGTGACGACCGCCGGCAATATCGTCGCGCAGGGCGACGCGTCCGGAAATTTCAATGTGTACCGCGCCGACAATGGCGAGAAGTTATGGTCGATGTTTGCGCAATCAGGAATCATCGCCGCACCGAGCACCTTTGAAGTTGCCGGCGAGCAATACATTGCGGTGTTGAGCGGGTGGGGCGGCAGCTATGCGCTGAGCGGAGGCAAAGCCGCGGCCATGTCGGGCAATTTGCGCAACGTCAGCCGGCTGCTGGTCTTCAAACTTGGGGGCAGCGCGGCATTGCCGCCGCTCGAGCCGCGCGCCATTGTCATCAATCCGCCGCCCGAGCCGGCAGATGCCGCGTCCATCGCGCGCGGGGAGCCGCTGTACGATCAATTTTGCAGCGCTTGTCACGGCGAGCATGCGATCGGCGGCGGGGCAGTTTCCGATCTACGCGCTTCGAATTTCCTGAGCATGGATTTCTTCTACAACATCGTCCTGGATGGCGCACTCAAGGATGCCGGCATGGCGTCTTTCAAAAGCGCATTGAGCCGCGACGACGCCGCGGCCATTCGCAGCTTCATCATCCACCGCGCAAATCAGGATAGCAAAGCCGCCCCGACGCATTGAGCGCTGCACGCACCGACCGTCAGAAAGCCCTTACACGCGTTCAATCGTCGTAGAGATGGCGCGGCCGCGCGGGCCGCCACACCATGGCGCGGAAGATCCAAGTGCAATGGCGCTCAACAACGTACTACTAATTCAGGGGCATATCATGGGTCGTGGAATCCTGCTTTGGATGCTGGGCGTACCTCTTCCGGTCATTCTCTTGTTGGCGATGTGTTCGCATAACTAGGGGAGCCTCATGGAAGAAACCACAATAGTCGCCGGTACGGCCTTCGCGATGGACACAGGTTCATTTGCGGGGAAGTCCGCCGCTTCATGGCCCTCAATCTTCGCCGGCGCATTTGTCGCCGCATCTGCAACGGTGATACTCGTCGCGCTGGGATCGGGCATTGGTTTCGCGTCGATCTCGCCTTGGAGCGGTCATGGCGTTTCTGTTGCGACGTTCGCTGTCTCGACCGCCATTTGGCTCATCGTGACGCAGTGGATCGCGGCCGCATTGGGCGGCTACATTGCCGGAAGACTGCGCACGCGGTGGGTCGGAACGCATACGCATGAAGTGTTTTTTCGAGATACCGCCCATGGACTCATTACCTGGGCGGTGGCGACGATTTTGGCGGCCCTGGTCGCTGCCGGTTCGTTGATGTCCGCGGCCGGTGCCGCCGGCCACGCGGTTGCCGACGCGGCTACCGCCGGTACCTTGATGCCGTACGACGTGGACAAGCTGTTCAGGTCGACAAGTACCGCGGCCGGAGCCGCTGCCACGGAGGCGCGCATGGAAGCGGCGCACATCGTCGCCAACGCTTTTGCGAGCGGCAGTGTGCCTGATACCGATCGCACATATCTTGCCGAACAAGTGGCCGCCCGCACGGGGGCCTCGCAGTCCGAGGCGCAGGCGCGCGTCGACGGCCTCATTGCCGCGGTAATGCAATCGCAGGAGAAGCTGAAAGCCGACGCGGATAGGATGAAAAAAGCGACCGCACAGGCATCCATTTATCTGGCATTGTCGATGTTGATCGGCGCGTTCATCGCGAGTGTGTCGGCGGCGTTGGGCGGCCGAATTCGTGATCAGCACGTTTAGGGACGTGTTTTAAAGGAGTGAACGATGGACTCAGCACAGAAACTAAACAATTTGTTCGACCAGACCGAAAAGTTGTTGGCGAAGATCGCGGATCAGCGCGGTCCGGAGATCCAGGAGCTGCGCGAGAGACTCGACCGCTCCATGGAGAAGACCCGCGTGGCACTCAAGAGCAGCCCGCCGCGCGAGCACGTCAAGGTTCGCCATGTCGCCGCATCATTCAACGACTACGTACAGAACCATCCGTGGCTCGCGCTGGCTACCGGCGTGTTGGTTGCCTCGACCATTGGCATTCTCGCCACCAGCGCAACCCGGCGTTCCTTGGATCATCAACGCCCAAGGCACCACTGACGCCTCAGCCGTCGGGGTCTGAATCGTTGGCGTAGGCCAGCGCGTGGACGCTACAATCGAAGCGTGCGTGCACCGGTACATCTAGGCTAGTCTGTGCAGCTTCGAGCTTGCTTGGGGGCGGCGATGCTGTTGGGCGCCGCACACGGCTTGCCGGCCGACGCCGCCCCAGCGTTGCCCTGGAAGCTCACGGTGGGGGAATACGCTTACGCCCACTATTACGGCACCGATGTGAACCTCCGTTGGCGAGGAGACGATACGAGCGCATGGCTGGGTGTCTATTCGGATTCGGTGTTTGGTAGCCAAGCGCGCACCGGCGCCGATACCTCAATTGGCATAGGCGACTACGTGCAGCTGCAACCGTCTGTGCAGGCCGCCACGATGGGGTTTCTCGGCGGCAGCCTCAATCTCCAAGTCGGCACCGACTGGTATGGCCTCACGGGATTTGGGCGCACCGACGCACGCCCGTACTTCAATCTCAACTTCGATCCCAATGATGCGCTGACATTCGGGGCCGGCCATCACGCGGCGAACGGCGTCAGCTATCTGGTTTTCGTCGTAGCCGATGATCGATTTCACACGGGACAGCGGGATTGGCATGCGAACGTGCAAATCCCCTGCGGCGAGTCGCACGCGACGCTGGATCTATTGCACAAGAGCGGATTGACGGACTTAGGTCCGATCAGCGGCTGGGGATTTAGCGCCAACTGGGATTGGCCCAGGTGGTTCCTGCGTGTGGCCTACGATCCCCATCAAAACTTCTCGGCCCAGGACGCGTGGCGTCTCGCATCCGGCCTGAGGTTCTAGGAGCCTGTCTGAGTATTCCGCGTGGCCGCTCCCGAAGGGTTGGCTCTGGAAGGGGCGTCTGCGGTGTTGCGCGGCTTGCCCGTGGAGCCCACCACGGGCTGCGCCGCGCGCCTGGCATCCGCTCCCTTGCAGAGCCAACGCGGCTCACGTGGAATACTCAGACAGGCTCCTAGTCGCGATTCGGTGCGCCGGGCGGAAATAAATTGCGATACGGTCTCGCTTCTTCCACCGCTCGGGCGACGGAGGGACGCGACAACAGCCGCTCTCGATAGGTCCGCAGCGCCGGAAACTGTCCGCTGATTTCGTGCACCCAATCGGAGTAAAACAGCGACGGCGCCGCGGCGCAGTCGGCAAGCGTGAAGTTCTCGCCCCCGGCCCAAATTCGCTTGGCCATAACGCCATTCAGCCAGCCGTAGGCGGCATCGAGCATCGAACGCGCCTCCCGGACGCCGAGCGGATCGCGATCGCCGGTCGCGCGTATGAAGTCCGCGACGATTCTTTGCATCGGCGTCATCACGTAGTTGTCGAAGCAGCGATCCATCATCCGCGCCTCGAGCGCGGCGTCGGGATCCGAGGGAATAAGCTGAACGGGACCGGGATGGCGCCGCGCCAGATGCTCGATGATGATGCTCGATTCCAAATAGGCGCGGTTCTCATCGAACAACACGGGAAATTTCTTGAGCGGCCACAGCGCCTCGAGTTCGGCCATCGCACCGGGATCCTCTGGTCCAATTTTACGATAGGTAAAGTCGGTACCGTTCTCGTAGAGCGCAATCAGGACTTTCCAGCAATACGATGCAAATGGATGTGCGAACAGCGATGGTTTCATGGATTCCTCCCGGAATCCAAGACAATACACGTTGCCGCGCGGGACAAGGCCGACTTGTTGGATTAAAATTCCTCGAGATGACAAATCCGAGCGCGCCATTGGACGGCATCACCGTCCTCGATTTTTCCCATGCACTTGCCGGCCCGTATTGCACCATGCTGATGGCGGCCTATGGCGCCGAAGTGATCAAGGTCGAAGGTCCCGAGGGTGATATCGGGCGGACCTGGGGGCCTCCGTTCCACGGTGCCGATGCGTCGTATTTCGTGGGCCTCAACAGCGGCAAGCAAAGCCTCGCCGTCGACTTGAAGACGCCCGAAGGTCTCGAGGCGTGCCGAAAATTGGCGGCGAAGTCCGACATCGTGATCGAGAATTTCAGGCCGGGCACGATGAATCGGCTCGGTCTGGATTACGCGTCGCTGTCGGCGGCAAATCCGCGGCTCATCTACGTTTCCATTTCCGGCTACGGGCAGACCGGTCCGCGTCGCTTGGAGCCGGCGATGGATTTGATCATCCAGTCCGCGTCGGGACTGATGAGCATTACCGGAACTGCCGCAGGAGAAACCGTCAAGACCGGGCACTCGATTGCGGACATCACGGCGGGGCTCTTTTCCTTGATCGGTGCCATGATGGCGTTGGAGGCACGCCATCGAACCGGGCGCGGGCAATTCGTCGACGTCTCGATGATGGACACCGTGATGTCGACCATGCTGCCGAGTTTTGCGCGATACCTGGCCTCCGGCGTCGTGCCGAAGCCTATGGGAACCTTGTTCGACGGCATCGTTCCCTACCGCAATTTCGTGTGCGAGGACCGCGAAATAACCCTTGCGGTGGCGAGCGACAAGCTCTGGAAGAGCTTTTGCGAGGCGATCGGCCGAAACGACCTTGTCAATCATCCGGATTACAACACCAATCCGCTGCGCGTGAAGAACCGGCAGGTTCTCGAGCCGCTGCTCGAGGCGATGTTTGGCTCGCGCCCGGCCGCGCACTGGGTGCAGCTGTTGGCACAGCACGGCGTGCCGGCCACGGTGGTGCGCAATCTCAAAGAGGTCATCGAGGATGAGCAGACGACCGCGCGCAACATGACGCCGACGGTGCAGCATCCGGTGGCGGGACCCATACGAGTCATCGGCGTTCCGGTCCAGTTATCCGCGACGCCCGGACGAATCGGCAGCGCCTCGCCGCTGTTGGGCGCGGACACCGCCGCGATTCTCAAGGCCGTCAATCGCGACTGAGGTGTGTCGCCTTTCGAAGTGCCGCGTCTGCAATTGGGCGCATCGCCGCGTAACCATCGGGGTTGGGATGCACACCGTCGTTGCTGAGCTCGGAACGAAACGCCCCAGAAGGCGTCTTCAACGCTGAATAGTAGTCGGCATAAATCAGCTTATGTTGGCCGGCATATTGCCGCAGCCACGCGTTGAGCTGCCGGATCTGTTCGACCGGTTGAATATCGGGCCGCCACGGAAACCGTTCAGCAGGCGGGATGCTTGCCAGTATGACTTGAATGTGATTCGCCCTTGCCAGATCAACCATGGCGCGAATGTTGTTCTTGAAGTCATCGGGACTGCTGGGACCCGTATTTCCGGCCACATCGTTCGTGCCGGCCATGATGTGGACGGCTTGAGGATGCAATGCCACGACGTCCTGGTAGAAACGCATCAGCATCTGGGGGCTGGTCTGCCCGCTGATGCCGCGATCTACCACGGCGCGACCGAATAGCGAAGGATCGCCGACACCCCATCCCTCGGTGATCGAGTCGCCCATGAAGACCGCGGTGGGGTGCGCGCCCTTGAGGATGCCCGCATTGTCAGACTTGTAATGGCAGAGGTCGGCAAAATCGCGGGAAGGATCCGGTCTCGGCGGCGACGGGCAGGGAGAATCGGTCATTTGCGCACTGGGCATGGGCGCTTGCGCCCGAGCAACTATCGGTCCCCCCAGGACAACGGCGCCAAGAAGCGTCAATTTGCACAATCTTTCGATCACAAAATCTCCCGGGCCCTATCGCGCGGCCGCCATGCGCTCTTCATACTTGCGAACGGGCCCACGTGAGCCGCTTCGTGACGGCGTAGTTCCACACGGCGCCCACCGCGATGCCCGCGAGCGCCGCAATGTACCAAATGCCGGTGATCTGGTTGACATACGTCGCAAGCCCGACGTTCATGCAGGCACCCAAGCCGCAGGCGATGTTGAATGACAGCCAGCCGCGCAGCCAGCGCAGGCCGCGCAGGCGTTTGTCGCGGTAAGTAAGCACGTTGTTCACGGCGAAATTGAAGGTCATGGTGCACACGGTGGCGCTCGCCTGGCCCACGAGAAAATTGGCATGTGCAAAATGCAGCAACACACTCAGAATGCTGAAGTGAACGGCGACGCCGAGCGCGCCCACGATGCAAAAGGCTACAAATCGCACCGGCACGACGTGTCCGAACATCTTGTCGAGCAGCAGCATGGCGTATTCCCACGCCGTCAGTGAGTCCAGCTTGCTCACCCCCGCCTGGCGCAGGCGAAAGTTGTACGGCAACTCCTTGAACCGCAGCGGTTCGGGCGATGAGGCGAACAAGTCCATGAGGATCTTCGTGCCGATGTTCGAAAGCTTGCGCACCGCTCCCTCAAACACCGGGCGGCGCAGCATGAAAAAACCGCTCATGGGATCAGTCAGCTTATCGGGCACGAGCATGCGGCTGAGGCGCGTACCGAACCTGCTCAAGCGAACTCGCGCCGCGCCCCAATCGCCCGTGCCGCCGCCGGCGACATAGCGGCTGCCGACCACGATGTCGGTGTCCCCTTGCTTCAGTGCCGCCAGCATCTGCGGGAGCAGGCTCTCATCGTGCTGCAGATCCCCGTCGATGACCGCCAGATACGGCGCCGAACTGGCCAGCATTCCCTCTACGCAGGCGGATGACAATCCGCGGCGCCCCAGTCTTTGGACACAGCGAATGCGAGAATCCGTGGCAGCGAGTTGCCGAACCAGATCCGCCGTTCCGTCCGGCGAATCATCGTCGACATAGAGCAACTCCCAGGCGCAATCGCTTAAGGCCGTTCCGATGCGTTCGACCAACGGCACGACGTTTTCGCGCTCATTGAAGGTGGGGACGATGACGGAGAGTTCGGGGCCCCGAAGCGGTATCGTTTGGTTCAACTCTAATACTCACGGGGAAGCGGCCCGCCTGGCCGGGGCCTAGTATAAAGTCGTGGAGGCGATTCACAAGGCCCGATGAGGCATCGTCCCCGCCGACCTGCTACGATTGCGGCCCCGCCGAAAATCACCGGCTTTCGGGGTGTAGCTCAGACTGGTAGAGCGCTACGTTTGGGACGTAGATGTCGCAGGTTCGAATCCTGTCACCCCGACCATCATGCGCATGGTCCTACCCGGGGACATGGTATCCATTTCATTCCGGAGACATGGGTAACAGTTTGGCGCCGAACGGGTTTGGGGCACACTCGACGCGGCCTGCCTCGTAATCAAAGAACCCCAAGTCGTAGTCCATAAAGCTGACCAGCCAGATTTTCTCCGCGACTTCCTTGATGCCGACATTCTGCCCGGCGAAGACCTGACTTAGATTTATTTTACGCCGCCCGATGCAGATGCGCCCGCATTGCGTGACGGTGATAGTGCGATCGTGGAAGGGATATTCCAGATCGCTCAAGCCGGTGTAGGGCCGCCGCGAAGGTTGGTACAGCTGAGCGGGGTATCGACCATTTAAGGCCTGGTGCGGCCGCTCAGCGTTGTAGTAATCGATAAAGTGATCGAACTTGGCCTGCTGCTGCAGGAAGTTCTTTGCCGGCGGCTTGGTGGCTTCCTTCTTGAGCGTCAGATGCATACGCTCATGGCGACCGTTTTGTTGCGGGTTGCCCGGCTTGATGCGCTCGATGCCGATGCCTAAGCGCAACCACCAGACCGAGAGCTTGGAGAGGCCAAAGAAGGCACTCGGGCTAGCGAAAGGGATGCCGTTATCGGTGCGGATCGCTTTAGGCAGCCCAAAGTCTTTAAAAGCCCTTTCAAACACGGTAAATGCGAACATCTCCTTGGTGCTGCCCAGAGCGTCGCAGCACAGCAAGTAACGGCTCGCAAAGTCGGTGATGGTCAGCGGATAGCAATAGCGCTGATCGGCAAGCATGAACTCACCCTTGTAATCGGCGCACCACAGATCGTTGGGTCGCGTCGCATGGCTCAAGCTCGTGCCTTCGGCTCGGTAGCGGCGCCTCTTGCGCCCACCGTTGACCAAGCCGTTGCGATCCAGAACCGCGTGCACGGTGCTGATCGCCGGAAGGTGCATCCCACTATGCAGCAGCTTGATCTTGTCCCGGATCTTCTGCGCTCCCCAACTCGAGTGCTTCTCCTTCAGTTGCAGGATCAAGTTCTCGATCTGAAAGGGCAGTCGATTGGCGTGCCGATACGGCCGGCGGCTCCGATCGGTCAGTCCTTCAATCCCACAGTTCTGATACCGCTTATAGAGCTTGTAGCCGGTCTTGCGCGAGATATCGAACTCTCGGCACAACACCGCCATCTTCTC
>DATHKV010000192.1:0-20385 GCA_035488895.1 Steroidobacteraceae bacterium | reverse complement strand
TCGGCGCCGACATCGATGCGTATGCCGCCGCGTTGGCCGAGGCGATGAACGCCGCGCGAGCGGCCTAGGAGAAATGCCGATGCAACTCAACTCACGCGAACCGGTGATATTCGAATTGAGCAAGCCAGGACGCGGGGCGGTTACGCAATTTCCGCCGGCCGTTGCCGGGACTGCGCAAGTGCCCGCGCATTTGCGCCGACAGACGCCGCCGGCACTGCCCGAAGTCTCCGAGCTGCAGGCGGTGCGTCATTTCACGCGTCTGTCACAGATGAACTTCTCCATCGACACCCATTTCTACCCGCTCGGCTCCTGCACCATGAAGTACAACCCCAAGGCCTGCAACACCTTGGCGATGTTGCCGGAATTCCTGGGCAGACATCCTCTGGGACCGGAACCGCAGGGGTTTCTCGCCTGCATGTACGAGCTGCAGGAGATGCTGCAGGAGATCACGGGCATGCCGGCCGTCAGTCTCACGCCCATGGCCGGCGCGCAGGGCGAATTTGCCGGCGTGGCGATGATCCGTGCGTACCATCGGGCACGCAATGATTCGGCGCGCACCGAGATCATCGTTCCGCAAGCCGCGCATGGCACCAATCCCGCGACGGCGACCATGTGCGGATACGTCGTCAAAGAAATTCCCTGCGACGCCAACGGCGATGTGGACATCGCGGCGCTGAAAGCGGCGGTGAGCCCCGCCACGGCCGGCATTATGCTCACGAATCCGTCCACGCTCGGTGTGTTCGAACGCAAGATCGTGGAAATCGCGCGCATCGTTCATGAGGCCGGCGGGCTGCTCTACTACGACGGCGCAAATTTGAATGCCATCTTGGGCAAGGTGCGCCCCGGAGACATGGGCTTCGATGTCATTCACATGAATTTGCACAAGACCTTTTCGACGCCGCATGGCGGCGGCGGCCCGGGGTCGGGTGCGGTGGGCGTGAGCGCCCGCTTAAAGGCTTTTCTGCCCCTGCCCATCGTCGGCAAGGATGGCGCGCGCCACCGCTGGTTGACGGAGCGCGATCTGCCGCAATCCATCGGGCGTTTGTCCGGTTTCATGGGCAACGCCGGCGTGAACTTGCGCGCGTACATCTACATGCGCCTGCTGGGCCGCGAGGGCATGGTGCGCGTGGCGGAGTTCGCCGCCCTCAACGCCAACTACCTGATGAAGCGGCTGCAGGCTTTGGGGTTCGAAGCCGCCTACCCGAAGCGCCGCGCCAGCCACGAGTTCATCATTACCTTGAAGCAGGAGCAGAAGGCTTATCACGTCTCCGCGATGGACGTCGCAAAGCGCCTGCTGGACTTCGGTTTCCACGCCCCCACGACCTATTTCCCGCTGCTGGTGCCCGAGTGCCTGCTGATCGAGCCGACGGAAACCGAGGCCAAGGAGGACCTGGATCGATTTTGCGACGCATTGGCCTCGATACGCGAGGAAATGCGCAATGATCCGGAGAAACTCACCTCCGCGCCGCATACAATGCCTGTCCGACGATTGGATGATGTACGCGCGGCAAAGCAGCTTGACCTGATTTGGAAGGGAACTGCCGCTTGATAGGAACTGGGCGGCGCCCGACCTTGTCCGATCCGAAGCACTAACTGTTATTCAACCCTAGGATCGGCATGTCCCGTAGCTTGCTGTTTGCGTCTTTGCTGGCATTTTCGGTTACATCCGCGTTCGGCGCCCCGGCTGCGCCGCCGCCGAAGCCCCTCGCCATCCCCAATACGCCGGCCAATTGGGCGCAGACGCTGGAGCGGATCGCGACCGGCGTGGTCACCATTCAGATCGACAGCACGCGTGCGTTCGACACCGAGTGGAACACGACCGCGCAGGCAACCGGTTTCGTGATTGACGCCAAGCGAGGACTGATCCTGACCAATCGGCACGTCGTGACGCCGGGTCCGGTGACCGCACAGGCGATATTCCTCAATCGAGAGGAAGTGCAGCTCTATCCGATCTATCGCGATCCCATCCACGATTTCGGCATCTATCACTACGATCCGGCGAAATTGCACTTCATTCAGCCGGCGGAGCTGCCGCTGTATCCGCAGGGCGCGGTCATCGGCCGGGAAATCCGCGTCGTGGGCAACGATGCCGGCGAACAATTGTCGATTCTTGCCGGCACGCTGGCGCGCTTGGATCGCGAGGCGCCGGAATACGGCTACGGCAAGTACAACGACTTCAATACGTTTTATTACCAAGCGGCCTCGAGCACGTCGGGAGGCTCGTCCGGCTCGCCCGTGATCGACATCGAAGGCCGGGTCGTGGCCCTCAACGCGGGCGGCGCCACCGGTGCGGCCTCGAGTTTTTACCTGCCGCTCACCGCCGTGGTGCGCGCATTGAAGTATCTCGAGGTCGGCAAGCCGGTGCCGCGCGGTACCTTGGAAACCGTCTTCAAGTACACGCCTTATGATGAGCTGAAGCGCCTCGGCCTCAACGGCGAAACGGAAGCCGGCATGCGCAAGGCGTATCCGAAGTTGACGGGCATGCTGGTCGTCGACGATGTGCAGCCCGGTTCGGCCGCCGACGGCATTTTGGCGCCGGGCGACATTCTCGTGGCGATCGACGGCAAGCCCATTCCAGAGTTCTTTGCGCTCGAAGAGGTGCTCGACAGTCACATGGGCCGGCGCGTCAAGGTGGAGGTGCAGCGTGGCAGTCAATCGCTGCAGCACGATCTCGATGTGCAGTCGTTGAGCGCCATCACGCCCTCGGAATTCATCGAATTCGGCGAGGCTGTGGTGCACACGCTGTCCTATCAGCAGGCGCGGCATTTCAATACGCCGATCAAGGGCGTGTATATCGCCAACCCGGGCTATGTGTTCGGCGCCGCGGGCATTCCGCGCGCCGCGTTGATCAGCTCGTTCAACGGCAAGAAAGTCGACAATCTGGCGGAATTCGCCGCCGCGCTTGCGGATCTGGCGGACGGCGCGCGCGTGCCGGTTCGCTATGTCACCATCGAGGATCCCCGCGCGACCCAACTCAAGGTCATTCGCATGGACAGGCGCTGGTTTCCGGCGCGCGAATGCAAGCGCGACGACACCTTGGGCACCTGGCCCTGCATCAGTATCAGTGCAGGCCCGCCGCCCTCCGTCGTCAAACCCGCATCCACACAGTTCGCCAAGACGGGCGATCCACGCATCGATCGACTGGCGCCGTCGCTGGTGATGGTGAACTTCGACATGCCGTACTCGACCTCGGGCGTGACCGAAAAGAACTATCACGGCACCGGCGTCATCGTGGACGCGCAGCGCGGTCTGGTGGCGATCGACCGCAATACGGTGCCGGTGGCGATGGGCGACGTGCGCATCACGTTTGCAGGCACGGTCGAGGTGCCGGGCAAGGTGGTGTTCATTCATCCGCTGCACAATCTCGCCGTCGTTTCCTACGATCCCAAGTCGATCGGCACGACGCCGGTGCGCGCGGTGACGCTCGTCTCGCGCCCGTTGAACCCGGGCGATGACGTATGGGTGGTCGGCGAGCGCGCCGATTCGAAAATCCAGTCGCAGAAAACGCAGATCTCCAGCGTCGATGTGGTTTCATTTCCGCTGTCGCGCACGCTGCGCTTCCGCGACAGTAATTTGGAGGCGGTCAGCCTCATCAATCCGCCGACCGATTACGACGGCGTGCTGACCGATGACAAAGGCGATGTGGTCGCGCTTTGGTCGAGCTTTGCGTTCGAGTCGCAACGCGAACTGGAGCAGATCAATCGCGGCATTCCGGCCGATTTGGTCAGCGAGATGATCGGCGTGGTCGCCGACAGCCGCCCGCTGTATTCCTTCGAAGCGGAATTCGACGTGCAATCCCTGGCGGGTGCGCGCGAATTGGGCCTGCCCGACGAATGGGTGCGACGCTTCGAGGATCACAACCCGCAACGCCGCCAAGTGCTCGGCATCAATCGTCTGGTGGCGGGCTCGCCCGCGGCCGCGCTGCTCGAGCCCGGCGACCTGCTGCTCGCGATCGACGGCAAAGTCGTCAATCGGTTCCGCGAGGTTGAGCGCGCCGTGCAAAGTCCCGAGGTCAGCGTGACGGTGTGGCGCGATCGCGCCGAGAAGACGCTGCAAATGAAGAGCGTGGCATTGAATGGCCGCGACATAGATCGCGTGCTCATTTGGGCGGGCGCCACGCTGCAGGCGCCGCATCGCGCCATGGCGGCGCAACGCGGCATCGCTCCCTATGGCGTGTTCGTTTCGTTTTTCTTCTACGGATCGCCGGCCACGCACTATGGCTTGTACGCCGGGCGGCGCATCACCGAAGTGGATGGGCAGCCGACGCCCGATCTCGACGCCTTCATCAGGGCGGTGAGCGGCAAACCCGATCGTGCCTCGCTGCGCCTCAAGACGATCAGCTGGAACGGCCAGACCGACGTGATCACCCTGAAGCTCGACAAGCACTATTGGCCGGCCTACGAGCTCAATCGGCAGGAAGACGGCACCTGGATCAGAACCTCGCTCGATCCGCCCGACGTGACCGCGTCGCTGCGTCCCCCGGAGCCGGCTTCTTAGGCGGGAAGGTCTTTTACCAGGGATTCGAGCGCCAGCAGCCAATGCTGGTAGTAGGTGTCGCCGAGATCCGCGTCTCCCGACGCATGCGCGCGACCAATTTCCCGTGATAGCGCCGCCGCCCACTGCGGCCAGGTGAACACACCCCGCTCATGCAGCGCGAGCGTCATGGCAAAGGCTCTCGCTTCCCAGGGTTCGTTGAAAACAGGTCCGTCTCCCTGCAGCGGAATTCCCGGCAGGTCCTTGAGCGCCTCGTGATTCACGCTGGCTCCAAATACGGCTCGAAGGCGTCCACCGAGACGATGGAGCACTGCAATGGCGCCGTTTCGCCCCACAGTTCCTTTTCATCGAAGGCCACGGTGTACAGCCATTGCGGGGTTTCTCCCATGCCGTGCGCGTTCGTGTCCGGAAATACATGCGCGCCGTGAATTTTCTCGATCACACCCACCTTGCCGCGCGCGTACCCGGGGAGCCGCGTGTGATGCGGCGGTTCACGCTGCACCGTGCGCACGCGATCGCCAAGCGAAAACCGTGCCGGACTTGCCGCAGGCCGCGATACCGGCCAGCCCTGTTTGATCGCAGCCATGACATCGACGGCGTGCAGCACCCGCTTCGGCGGGGGCGGCGATTCACTCAGCACGCCGTTCTGCAACGCCAGTTTTTCCAGCGCCGCGAGCCAGATCTCGTAATAACTGAGGTCGCGATAATTGGGCAGCGTTTCGCGCGCTGCGCGGTTCATGTCGATATTCGAAAGGCCCGTCGGTCCCATGGCCACGACGAGCGCCATCACGCGCGGTTCCCAGGGCGCGTGAAACACATCACCCTCAGCTTCCTGAACGATGGCATCGCGCACGTCCTGGCCCCCAAGGTCCGCGTGCGAGCGATAGGTCATGCGGCCGATTTCGGCAGACCGGTGCCGATCATGGAGTCGCGCGTCACAAGATTCGCAAGCTCCGCCTCGCTCAAGCGCTCAGTGCCGGGCGGGCGCTGCGGCAGGACCAGGTAACGAACCTCGGCAGTCGAATCCCAAATGCGGATGTGAGTCGACGCCGGCAATTCAACGCCGAATTCTTTGAGCACGCCGCGCGGATCCTTGACGGCGCGCGCGCGATAGGGCGCGCTCTTGTACCAGGTCGGCGGGAGGCCCAAGACCGCCCAGGGATAGCAGCTGCACAGCGTGCACACCACCATATTGTGCACTTCGGGGGTGTTCTCCACCGCCACCATGTGTTCACCCTGACGTCCGGCGAAGCCCAAGGAGGCAATGGCCGCGGTCGCATCCTCGAGCAGCCGGCGGCGAAATTCCGGATCTTGCCAGGCGCGCGCCACGACCTGTGCACCATTACGGGGCCCGATTTTTGTCTGGTAGGCATCGATCAACACGTCCAGCGCGGCGGGATCGATGTAGCCTTTTTCGGTCAACTGCGCCTCCAGGGCGCGGACTCGCGTTTCCAGCGCGCTGGGCGCGCGCTGCGCATGCTCTTCATGATGGTGGTGTTCGTGTTCGCTCACGGTTCGTCTAGTATAGGGGCCCCAAGGAGAGCCAGTCTCATGAATGACGCGTATGTTAAATCTACGCTTCCGGCAATGGCACTCGCGCTTCTGTGCCTTATGGTCGCGCCCCCAAGTCTCGCCAAGTCGCCCGAATTGCGGCTGTATGTCCTCGATTGCGGGCATGCCGCCTTCAAGGACATGGGGGGATTTTCCGATACGGGGGAATATGACGGCAAGTCGGGGGCCATCGTCGCGCCCTGCTTTCTGATCCGACATCCCAAGGGCGATTTGTTGTGGGACGCAGGTTTAGGCGATCACTACAACTATCCGAAAGAGGGGAGCGATGCGGCGCCCGGCGTGCATGTCACCGTGCCCGTGACGCTCATTGCGCAGCTGCAATCCTTGAGCCTGACCCCGAAGGATATTAATTTCATTGCCTTCTCGCACCTGCACTGGGATCACACCGGCAATGCCAACGAGTTCAAGGATTCGGTGTGGATCATGAACAAGGCCGAGCTCGCAGCTGCATCGGTGCTGCCGCCGCCGGGCGGCGTTCTGCCCGAAACCTGGAGCGCCTTTAAAAACGCCAAGAACGAGGCCATCGAGGGCGACTACGATGTGTTCGGGGACGGCAGGGTCATGATTCTGCGCACTCCGGGACATACGCCTGGGCATCAAGTGCTGAAGCTCAAACTGCAGAAGAGCGGCACCGTGATTCTCTCGGGCGATCTATATCACCTGCGAACCAGCCGGCTGCTCAAGCGGGTGCCGGTCTATAACGCGGATCGCGCCGATACGCTGGCTTCGATGGGCCGCGTCGAAACCATCCTCAAGAACACGCATGGGCGTTTGATCGTGCAGCATGACCCGAAGGACTTCCAGGGCCTGCCCAAGCCGCCGGGGTACCTTGATTGACCGGCGTGATCAGCGCGGCCACGCGCGAAGACCTTCCTGAAATCCTAAAGATCTACAACGAAATCATTCGCAATTCCACCGCCGTGTACACGGAGGTGGAATTGACGGCGGAGCGCGGAGCGGTGTGGTTCGACGCCAAACGAGCCGGCGGATATCCCTTCATCGTCGCCCGCGACGCCGGCGGTATCACGGGCTTCGGCACCTTTGGTGAGTTTCGAGCGCCGCCTTGTTATCAGCACAGCGTGGAGCACAGCGTTCATGTGCGCGCCGACAGCCGCGGTCAGGGCATTGGACGCAAGCTGGTGGTCGAATTGATGAACCTGGCGGCAGCCATGCATAAGCACGTCATGATCGCGGGAATCGATGCCGACAACGCGGTCTCCATCAAGCTGCACGAGAGCTTGGGATTCATCAACGTCGGTCATTTCCACGAGGTGGGCTTCAAATTCGGCCGCTGGCTCGACTTGGTATTCTTGGAGTGTCGCCTTCCTGCTACAAAGCCGTTCACAACTGTAAAACCGCTGCCCTAAATCCGAAGCTGTCCGTGCTGGCGGCGCAGTCTTGATATCATGAGCCTGTGGTAAGAGCTACACAGACAGACATTGAGAATGCGGTCGAAGCCCTGCGCGGCGGCGAACTGGTGGTGTTTCCGACGGAGACCGTATATGGCGTGGGTGCGAATGCGGCCGACCCCACGGCCGTGCGCAAGATTTTCGAGGTCAAGGGCCGCCCCCCGGATCATCCCGTGATCGTGCACTTGGACGATCCTCGCTACTTGCACCGCTGGGTATCGAAGATGCCGGCGGTTGCCGAGCAATTGGCCGCACACTTCTGGCCGGGTCCCTTGACGCTGATCCTGCCCAAGGCGGACAACGTCAACGAGATCGTCACCGGCGGCCAGGACAGCATCGGCATTCGCGTCCCCTCGCACCCCATGGCGCAGCAATTGCTGAACGCCTTCGGCGGGGGAATCGCTGCGCCTTCCGCCAACCGGTACGGGCGTCTGAGCCCGACGAAGCCTGAACATGTGCGCGATGAACTGGGCGATGCCGTGAAAGTGATCTTGGACGGCGGCGACTCGCCGATCGGCTTGGAATCTACCATCGTTTCCTGTCTCGACGAGCAGGCGCGGCTGCTGCGGCCGGGATTCATTACCCGCTCGCAGCTCGAAAAGGTGGTCGGCCCGTTGGCTGTCGGTGGAACCAAGCCGCGCGCGCCGGGCGATCGCGCCTTGCACTATGCGCCGTCGACGCCGCTTGAAATCGTCGATTCGGACGACCTGGAGGTGCGCGCCGGGGAGATCGTGGCGCGCGAGGAGAAAGTGGCGGTGCTGGCGATGCGGCCGCCGCAGCAAACCCAGCGTCACATGACTTGGATCAACGCCGGCAAGAAGCCGGATACCTACGCGCACAATCTCTACAATCACCTGCGCACCCTGGATCGGGTGGGCTGCGTGAAAATATTCGTGCAGAGTCTGCCCCAGGAAGAGCGTTGGGCGGCCATTCTCGACCGCTTGCAGCGCGCGAGCGGCATGGGCGATGATTCCCTGGAGCTGAGTGTCAGCTAACAGACTCCTGATGGAACTCGACCCAAAGCAAGATCCTTTCTCGCGAGAGGCGATTCATCATTTGGTGGTTCGCTACGGCTCGCCGCTGCTCGTGATCGATGCCGAGCGCGTGCGCCGGCAATATCACCGTCTCCGTGCCGCACTGCCGGGCGTCGACCTGCACTATGCACTCAAGCCCCTGCCGCACTCGTCTTTGATCACCACGCTCATGGCAGAAGGCGCGTTTTTCGATCTTGCCACCAATGGCGAGGTGGAATTGGTCCGGCGCTTAGGGGTGCCGCCTGAGCGTTGCATCCACACGCACCCGATCAAGCGCGACAGCGACATTCGCACCGCGCTCTCCTTTGGCGTGACGCGCTTCGTTGCCGACAATCCGGATGAACTGCGCAAGTTCGTGCCCTTTCGCACGCGCTGCACGCTCTTGATCCGGGTGTCCTTTCGCAGCCCGGACGCGGTGGTGGACTTGTCGCGCAAGTTCGGTTGCGATCCGGCGGCGGCAGCGGATCTGTTCCAGCTTGCCGCGCAGCTGCGCATCAAAATCGATGGAGTGTCCTTTCACACCGGCTCGCAAAATGCCGATTCGGCGATGATCGTCAGGGCCATCGACAACTGCCGCGAATTGCTGGACGGCCTCGCGGCGGCGGGACATTCGCCCCAGATTCTCGACATCGGCGGGGGCTTTCCGGTGGATTATTTGCGCCCGGCGCTGCCCATCGAAGAATTCTGCGCACCGATCCGTGCGGCTCTTGGGAAATTACCGGCCAATGTGCGCATCATTGCGGAGCCGGGGCGTTATATTGCGGCGCCCGCGGCCATAGCGGTCGCATCCGTCATGGGCCGCGCGCTGCGCGACGACCGCTGGTGGTACTACCTGGACGATGGCCTGTACGGCAGCTATAGCGGTCAGATGTACGACCATTCGGTGTTTCCGGTGGAGGCGCTGCGCTCGGGTACCGAGGTGTTTCCCTCGGTGCTGGCCGGACCGACGTGCGACAGCATCGATGTGGTGCGCGAGAAGCTCGACCTACCCAAACTCGAAATCGGCGATCTGGTCGTGGGCCGGGTGATGGGCGCCTATACGTGGGCCTCGGCCTCGGAGTTCAATTTCTTTCCGAAGGCGACCGTGCTGGCGCTCGATCAAGGCCGGCTGCTTCAGGACGGAGCCTCAGGATGATTTCACGCCGCCGCATGCTCATCGCTTCGGGCCTAGCGGGCAGCGCGGCATTATTGTCGCGCTCGCTGCTCGGCGCGCCCAATACGGCAGTAAGGCAAATTGCGCTGACCAATTTGCATACCGGCGAGAAGTTGACCGTCGAGTATTTTCGCGATGATGCCTATGTGCCCGATGCGCTCGCGGGCATAGAGGGGCTACTGCGGGATTTTCGCAATGGCGAGAAGCATGCCATCGACCCCAAGCTCATGGATTACTTGGTGGATGTGGCGGAGCAAATCGGTGTGCCGCCGGCCTTCAGCGTGATCTCGGGTTTTCGATCGCCCGAGACCAATGAACGCCTGCACGAGCGCAGCAGCGGCGTGTCGCAGCACAGCCTGCACATGCAGGGCCGCGCGATCGACGTGCGTATGAGCGGCGTGGATTGCAAGGATCTGGCGGCGCATGCGGAGGAGTTGAAGCGGGGCGGCGTGGGATTCTATCGGGCCTCGAATTTCGTGCATTTGGACACCGGTGCGTTTCGCACCTGGCGAGGCTAGGTCGGATGTTCCTGCGCCACGCCTTGCCGCTGGGATTGCTGTTGACGGCCTGCGCCTGCTCGCAGCAATCAGGCCAGAATTCCGTTGCAAGCGCCGCCGGGGCGGGCGACGCAGCTGACCGCGGTGCGGCCCTGTACGGACAAAACTGCGTGCCCTGTCACCACGAAAACGGCGACGGTGTCCCCAAGGTCTTTCCCGCCTTGTCCGGCTCGCCCGCGGTCGTGGGCGACCCGATCGAACTCGCGCAGTGGGTGTTGAGCCAGAAACGGCCGGCCAGCATTCCGGCGGGCCGCTACCCCACGCAGATGCTATTGTTCGGCTGGATGAACGATGCGGACGCCGCCGCTGTTTTGACCTATATTCGCTCGCATTTCGGGAATTCCGCAGCTCCCGTTGATGCGGCAACGATTGCCAAGGCGCGCGAAAAATAACATGGCGACCACGAACATCCATGCACTTGTCGAGCGCTGCCGCGCGGCCCAGCTGCCCGCGGCGATCGCCAAATTGCCTTCAGGCTGGGTGGTGATGGGCGAGCGCCAGGTATTGCCCGGCTATTGCCTGCTGCTGCCCGATCCGGTTGTGCCGCACTTGAATGCGCTGCAGGGCGTGGCCCGCGCGCAATTCATGTTCGACATGGTGCTCCTGGGCGATGTCTTGTTGGCGATTACCGCCGCCGCGCGAATCAACTACGCGATCTACGGCAACGTGGATCCGGCCTTGCACGCGCATGTTTTCCCCCGCGATAGCGCCGAACCGGAGAGCACGCGCATGGCTCAGCCGTGGGCGCTCGACTGGAACGCCGCGCCGCTGTATTCAGACGCTTTGCACGGCGATTTCAAGCGCCGCGTCGGCATGGAATTGCGCAAGCACTACGCCAAGTGAGCGGTTGCGCCTCGGGCGCCTCAAGCGACCCGAAGCTTTAGTGCGCGCGAGATGTCGGCTAAATTCGTGAGGGGCGCCGAGCAGGTCATGCCGGTGCACAAGTAAGCCGCCGTCGCCGCACCCGCGCGTTTCGCCGCCAGCGCAGGCGGCAGCTCCTCGCCGGTGGGTATCGCGAATATCATGCGCGTTGGCGCGTACAACGCACCGAGCTCGCGCGCCCACTGTGCGGCGCCCGCGGCTTCGCCCCGAATCACCAGGACCTGCATCGAGGGCAAAAAATCCTCCAACCCATTCAACAGACTCATGTGTGCCTGAGGGTATTCCTGCATTGCGGCCCATGCCGCCTGCAAGGTGCGTTCGGCGGAATCCAGATAGCGTGTCTCGCCGAGCAGGTATCCCAGCCGGCATAGTACCCCGGCCGCCACGCCGTTGCCGGCAGGCACGGATTCGTCGGCGAATGTCTTGCTGCGGTGAATGAGCTTTTCATGTTCCCTGGCGGTGAAGAAAAATCCGCCGTGCTCGGGATCTTCGAACTGATCCAGCAGCACCTCGGCGAGCTGACCGGCAAATTCCAGGTCCGCGCCGCGCCAGCGGGTCTGCAGCAGTTCCACCAGGGCGTCGGCGAGAAACGCGTAATCGTCGAGGTAGGCGGGCAGGTGCGCGCGGCCATCCTTGTAAGTGGCCAACAATCGTCCGTCGCGCCACAAATGATGCCTCAAGAAATCCACCGCCGTGGAAGCCGCCGCGGCGAGGTCGGGGCGGTTGAGCACGCGCGCGGCGATTGCCAACCCCTTGATCATGAGCGCATTCCACGCTGTGAGAATCTTTTCATCGCGCGCCGGCCAGATGCGCAAGTTGCGCGCGTGCAGGAGTTTGCCGCGCGAGGAATCGATCAGTGCCGCCACGGACTGCGGCGTTCCCTTGATTTCAGCCGCAATGTCGTCCAGCGATCGGTACGCATGCAAGTGCCATTCGCCCTCGAAATTGGCGCCGCGATCAAGACCGAATCGCCGCGAGAATGCGGCGTATTCCGGCGGCGTCAGCAGGAGCTGCGCTTCGCCCGGTGTCCACACGTAGAATTTCCCTTCGTGGCCCTGGGAATCCGCATCCAGGCTCGAGTAAAAGGCGCCCTCAGGCGAGCGCATGTCGCGCAGTACCCAGTCCGCCGTTTCATGCGCCACCTTGGCGAACAGCGCTTCGCCGGTCGCGAGATGGGCGCGCGAATACTCGCAAAGCAGTTGCGCGTTGTCGTAAAGCATCTTCTCGAAGTGCGGAATCATCCAGGACCCATCGACCGAGTAGCGTGCGAATCCGCCGCCCAGCTGGTCGTAGAGGCCGCCCTCCGCCATGCGCGTGAGCGTCAGGCTCGCCATGTACAGCGCTTTGAGATCCGGCGCGGGGCCGGCCGCGGCGGCGTACCAGTGCCGCATGCAGCGTTCGATGCTATTGGCGTGCGGGAATTTCGGCGCGCCGGTGAAGCCGCCGAAGGTGGCATCGAAGGAGCGCTCCAGGGCGGCGCGGCCTTGCGCCAACGGCGCGTCATCGAGCACGGCGTCGGGCGCCGGCGGCGGCATCATGGCGGCGAACGCGGCCGTCAGCTGCTGATTTTGTATCTCAATCTCGGCGTTCTGCTCGCGGTAGTAGTCCGCGACGCGGCGCAGAAGGTCGCGGAACGCCGGCATTCCATAGCGAGGCTCCTTCGGAAAATACGTGCCGCCGAAAAAAGGCTGCTCTCTGGGCGTCAGGAACATCGTGAGCGGCCAGCCGCCCGAGCCATGGGTCAGCATTTGCTGGGCGAGCTGGTAAATCTTGTCCAGGTCCGGACGCTCTTCGCGGTCCACCTTGATGTTGATGAACAGCTCGTTCATGAGCGCCGCGGTGGCGGGGTCTTCGAAGGACTCGTGTGCCATGACATGGCACCAGTGGCAGGCCGAATATCCGATCGACAATAAGATGGGTTTGTTTTCCTGCTTTGCCCGGCTCAATGCCGCATCGCCCCACGGATACCAGTCGACCGGATTGTCCGCATGCTGCAGCAAATACGGGCTGGTCTCCTCGGCGAGGTGATTGCGCAGCATCTTCTTGGGTCCAGTCGGTTAGAATGCTGTTTACTATAGCTGAAGACCTTTCCATGTCTGACCCCGGTATCGCGGCGCAATTGCCTGTCCTGCGCCTCAAGCGCAATGAAGATCGCCGACTGCACGCCGGACATCTGTGGATCTTCAGCAATGAGGTCGACACTGCGCAGACGCCGCTGCCCAAATTCAAGGCCGGGGAGCTGGTGCGGGTGCTGGCGCACAATGACCGGGCGCTCGGGCTGGCCTACGTCAATCCCAAGTCCTTGATCGCGGCGCGCATGCTCGAGACCTGGAAAATTCCCGACGCCGCCTGGCTGGCGGCGCGCATTCAAGCGGCGCTCACCTTGCGCGATCGGCTGTATCCAAAACCCTACTATCGATTGGTCTACGGCGAGTCCGACGGGCTGCCCGGGTTGATCGTCGATCGCTTCGGCGCGAACTGCGTCGTGCAAATCGGCACCGCCGGCATGGAACGGCTGAAAGAAGCCATTCAAGCCGCATTGATCGAGGTTCTGCGCTGCGATGGCGTGCTGTTCAAAAACGACGGTTCCACGCGGGAAATGGAGGGTTTGCCGAGCTATACGGAAGCTTTACGGGGAAATTTCGACCAGCCTGCACGGGTCATCGAGGACGGGCTGGAATTCCAAGCGCCGCTCACCACGGGTCAAAAGACCGGATGGTTTTTCGATCAGGCCGCCAATCGGCGCGCCCTGTCGAAATATATCCGGCCGCAGGCCCGAGTGCTGGATGTGTTCAGCTATGTGGGCGCATGGGGCGTGCGCGCGGCGCACCACGGTGCGCACGTGACCTGCGTCGACAGTTCGGCGGCCGCGCTCGAGGGAGCGGCCGCAAACGCTGCCCTCAACGGCGTCAAGCTGACCACGCGCAAGGGCGATGCTTTCGATGTGCTCGAAGAACTGGCCAAAGAAGGTGCGAAGTTCGACGTGGTCATCATCGATCCCCCGGCGTTCGCCAAGCGTAAGAAGGACCACCCTAAGGCCTTGGCCGCATACAAGCGTCTGAATCAGCTGGCGATGGGCGTGGTCGCAGATGAAGGTATATTGGTGTCGTGCTCCTGTTCCTTTCAGGTGAGCGCCGAGGAGTTGCAGGACGCCATTGCCAAGGCCGTGCGCGGTGCGGGCAAGCACTTGCAAATCCTGGAAATGGGCGGCCAGGCGCCGGATCATCCGGTGCACCCCGCCATACCCGAGACTCGATACCTCAAGGCCTATTTCTGTCGGATCAATGAAAGTTTAAAGTAACGCCCATGCTCACCTATCCGCACATCAACCCCATCGCCGTTTCCATCGGTCCCATCTTTGGCGTTGGGCCGCTGCGCGTACATTGGTACGGCATCATGTACTTGATCGGCTTCGTGGGGGCCTGGTGGCTGGCGCGATACCGCGCGCGCCGGCCCGGTTCGACCTGGGTGCCGCTTGAAATCGACGACCTCATTTTTTACTGCGCGATCGGAGTCATCGTCGGCGGCCGATTAGGGTGGTGCCTCTTTTACGGGCACGATGTGATTGCTGAAAGTTGGCTGAATGTCTTTCACATTTGGGACGGCGGCATGTCCTTCCACGGCGGCATGACCGGCGTGCTGCTCGCCGGCGTCGTGTTTGCCCGTGTGAAACACAAGAATATTGCCGATGTCCTGGATTTCGTCGCGCCGTTGCCCGGCATCGGCCTGTTCTTCGGACGGCTCGGCAATTTCATCAACGGCGAACTGTGGGGCAAGCCCACGAACTTGCCGTGGGGATTCGGCGTGCCCGATGCACAGGGCGTGTTGATCTCGCGCCACCCATCGCAGCTCTATGAGGCGACGCTCGAGGGTCTCGTGCTGTTTCTGATTCTTCTGTGGTTCACGAGCAAGCCGCGCCCGCGGCTGGCACCCACCGGCCTGTTTCTACTGCTCTACGGCTGCGGCCGTTTCGTCGTGGAATGGGTGCGATTGCCGGATGCGAATATCGGCTACCTCGTGGGCAGCGATTGGCTGACCATGGGAATGCTGTTGACGACGCCGATGATCTTCATCGGGGCCGGAATCATGCTCTACGCCTATCGGCGCAATCTCCCCACCGGCAACCTGAGCACAGCGAAGGCGTAATGCGCGAGTACTTGGATTTTCTGCGCCGCATCCGCGAGCAGGGCGCCTCGAAAGGCGACCGCACCGGCACCGGCACTTTAAGCGTATTCGGCCATCAAATGCGCTTCGATCTGAACGCCGGATTCCCGCTGGTGACCACCAAGAAGCTGCATCTGCGCTCCATCATCTATGAGCTTCTGTGGTTCCTGCGCGGCGATACCAATATCCGCTACCTGCACGAGCACGGCGTCACCATCTGGGATGAGTGGGCCGACAAGGACGGCGACCTGGGTCCGGTGTATGGCAAGCAATGGCGCAGCTGGCCGACGCCGGACGGCAGAAACATCGACCAGCTGTCGCAGGTGATCGAACAGCTGAAAGCCAACCCGAATTCGCGGCGCATCTTGGTGAGCGCGTGGAATGTCGGCGAACTGGATCGCATGGCGCTGCTGCCGTGCCACGCCTTGTTCCAATTCTATGTGGCGGACCGCCGCCTATCCTGCCAGCTGTACCAAAGAAGCGCCGATGCCCTGCTCGGGGTTCCCTTCAACATCGCCTCCTACGCGCTGCTCACGCACATGATTGCGCAACAATGCGATCTGCAGGTCGGCGACTTCGTGTGGACGGGCGGGGACTGTCATTTGTATTTGAATCACCTTGAGCAGGCCGATTTGCAGATGTCGCGCACGCCGTATCCTATGCCTCGCTTAAAAATCTTGCGCAAACCGCCGAGCTTGTTCGATTACGCCTACGAAGATTTTGAAATCGTCGACTATCGCTATCATGCCGCGATCAAAGCCCCCATCGCCGTATGAGGAAGCGCCCGGCCCCCAAAACACCTCTCTTTGAGGTTCGCCACTCGCGTATTCACGGTTACGGCGTCTTCGCCCTGCGGCGGATCCGCAGGGGCACCACCATCGTCGAATATCTCGGCGACCGTGTATCTCATGAAGAGGCCGATGCCCGGTACGCGGACAAGGATCCCGTGGACGGCCATACCTTCTTGTTCACCGTGGACGCCAAGACCGTGATCGATGCCGGCGTCAACGGCAACGAGGCGCGCTTCGTGAATCATGGCTGCGATCCGAATTGCCAGACCGTCGACATCGGCAAGCGGATTTTCATCGAAGCGATTCGCACCATCCGGCCCGGCGAGGAACTCGCCTATGACTATCGGATCGGGCGCGACGCGGATGACCCGGCCGATGTCGATACGATATTCGCCTGTCGCTGCGGAGCCGCGCGCTGCCGCGGCAGCATGCTGGTACGGCGGCGCAAGAAAAAATCGCCGCGCAAAGCCGCCTCGCCGCGCAGAGCCACCTCGCCGCGCAGAGCCGCCTCGCCGCGCAAACTCGTGCGCAGACGGCGGTGAGCGCCAGCGCCGACTTGAGTCTGCGAGGCATCTCGATTCAAGATGGGTTTGCGGCGCCGGACGAGGTGCAGGCGCTGCGGGAAAGTTCGAGCGCGCGCCAGTCGCGCGGGGATTTCGCGGCGGCGCGCGTCGGCGCCCCGGGTTCGGAGCAACGTCGGGAGGTCATCCGCGGAGACTTCACCTGTTGGCTGCGCGAGCCGCTCTCGCCCTGCGAGCGCGTGCTGCTCGACCGGCTCGAAGGTCTGCGTCTGCAATTCAACCGCGACCTGTTTCTGGGGTTATTCGAGCTGGAGTTGCACTACGCCCGGTATCCGCCGGGCGCCGCATACGCCCGTCACGTCGATCAGCCGCACAGCAGCGCGCAACGGCAAGTCTCCTTCGCGCTGTATCTAAACCCGGATTGGCAGCCGAGCGATGGCGGGGCGCTGCGAATTTATGACGCTGACGGCCATCTCGACGTCGAGCCGCTGGCCGGCAGGCTGGTGTGTTTTTTGACCTCAGGTCGCCAGCACGAGGTGATGCCGGCGCGGCGCGAGCGCCACAGCATCAGCGGTTGGTTCCGCGGGCGCAGCGCAAACTAGGCAATATCGGTTAGGTTCTCGGCGGATTCACCGCATCGCGCAGCAAAGCGCGCCAGGAGTCCAGGTATTCCGGCGTGGGTGCGGCGCTCAGCACGATTTCAATGCGGCTGTCGCGCCGAAAGGCACTGTCTTCCTGCGCGAGATGCCCATGCTGCGACTGTACCAGCCAGGAGGGACCCACCCCGGTGCGAAACACGCCTTTCATACGCCGCAACCACCCCTGACTCGACTCCAGCAGCCAGGTCAGCCGCGGTTCCATCACGCTTCGTGCGAACTCCAACTCGCGCGGCAACTGCCACTGCACCGCCCAAAGCCCAAGCGCCTGCAGCTGTGTTTCCACGCCTGAGAATCCGCCGATATCGAAACGAGTCGAGGCGGGCGCCGCAGCGGTCGAGGGCGGGGTGGCCAGCGAAAATCGCGGTGCGCGCTCGAAACACTGCAACGCCTCTGCCGGCAGTTCACCGTGGCTGCACGTGCCGAGATAGGACTTCCTCGGATACTGTTCGTCGGCGATGCGCTCGAAGTCCTGGCGCTCGGCATCACCGGCAAGGTCCGGCTTCGACAGCAGCAGCGCATCGGCCGATTGAATCTGCGACCATTCATTCGGCGGACGCCTGGCGAGGATACGGCCGGCATCTTGCGGGTCCACGAGGCAAATGATGCTCGTGAGTTCCAGCGCCTTTTGCTGCTCATACAGCGCGAGCGTGTCGACGATGTCCGCCGCGTGTCCGGCACCGCTCGGCTCGATCAGCATTCGAACGGGCTTGAAATTGCGCAGAATGTCGCGCAGCTGTTTGCCGAATTCCAATTCGCCGACACAACACAAACAGCCGCCGGCGACCAGGCGCACGTCGTAGTTTCCCCGCGCCGATTGAGCAACGCTGAGCGCGTCGATTCCCGCATCCGTGAATTCATTGAGAATGACGATCCACAGCTCGTCCGCAGGCTTATGGGCCATCAGCCGGCGAATGGCCGTGGTTTTGCCGCTGCCGAAGCTACCCGTAATGACATGCGTTCGTGTTATGGTCGCGGTCTCAACGGGCATAAATCATTGATTGTTCTGGCAATTTAGGTGAACTCGCGAGTCGTGCGGCCGAGTCAGTATAGTGCTGCAATGAAGCAGCATCCTCTGCGATGTCGTTGCGGGACCGTACAGGGCGTCGTTTACAATCCGCGGCGCGCGAATCGCGTCGTGTGCTACTGCAAGGACTGTCAAGCGTTTGCGCGTTTCTTGGGACGGGAGAACGAAACCTTGGATGCTCGAGGCGGATCGGAGATCATCCAGGTAACTCCTAAGGACGTGACATTCAGCCAGGGCGTGGAGTCGTTGGCCTGCGTGCGGCTCAAAGAGAAGGGCATGATTCGCTGGTACGCCGCTTGCTGCAGGACGCCGATCGGCAACACGCCGGAGAATTTCAAGATCTCTTTCATCGGACTGCTGCACGACTGTCTGGAGACGGCGCCGCTGCAAGATTCGTTTGGCCCCATTCGATCCTACGTCAATCCGCAAGGCGCAATCGGCACGCCGAAACCGAAATCAGCGGGAATGTGGCCGACGGTGTGGTGGATCATCAGCAGGATCGGCAAGGCTCGAGTGAACGGCGATTACAAGCACACCCCGTTCTTTCGAATGGATACGGGAAAGGCCATTGTCGAGCCGCATGTCCTGAGCGCCGACGAGCGGGCGACCGCAATGCGACAACCGGCGCGCTAGGTACGGGAGGCGCCTCGCCCGAGAGGTATCATAGACAGCATATGCGCTTACCGTCGCTGAAATTCTTGAAGACCTTCCAGGTCGCCGCGAGGTTGCAAAGCTTCAAGGCCGCCGCCGAGGAACTGTTCGTGACTCCTTCGGCGATCAGTCACCAAATCAAGGCGCTCGAGGCGCACTTGGGCGTGAGTTTGTTTCAGCGCGGCGTGCGCACGTTGACCTTGACCGAAGCGGGCACAACCTATCTTGAGCACATCGAGGACATCTTTTCAAAACTCGAAGTGGCGACCGAGCAGCTGCAACTGCGCTATGGCCGCACCATTATCCGGCTGAACGTGCCGTCATTTTTCGCCAACGAATTATTGCTGCCGAGGCTGGCTTCGTTCTCGCAAGCGCGCGAAGAAACCGACATTCGCATTGAGACCACTTTCTCGGCACCCAAGACTCATCCGCCGGAGGCCGATCTATCCATTGTGGTGGGCGCGGGTCCCTGGGACGGCCTGGTGGTGCACGAACTGTTCGCGCAGAACTTCATCCCAGCCTGCTCCCCGGCGTTTTTGCTCGATAATCCGATCGATTCCTACGCGGACCTGAACGGCAAGACTCTGCTGCTGCATGAAGAGCGCCGCGAGGCTTGGGACAAATGGGCGGCCGGCCTCGGCATCGAACCCATCAAACCCAACCGGCTGGTGCGCCTCGACACCATGTCGGCTGTGGTGCGCGCCGCGGAACAAGGTGTCGGCATTGCCCTGGTGCCGTCGCGTCTGAGCGCCGATCGCTTCAGCAAGGGCGGTCTGGTGAAGTTATTCGATGCAGAGCTGACCACCAACGAGAGCTACTACCTGCTGCACAGGCCCGAAGACCATGCGCGCGAGGATTTGCAGGAACTGACACGCTGGATCTTGAGCGAATGCCGGGTCGCCTAGCGGAGCTTGGAATGAGCGAAACGGGGGTGGAACTGGTGGTGGCGGTTGCCGAGAACGATGTCATCGGCCGCGCCAACCAGCTTCCGTGGCGCTTGTCGGCGGACTTGCGGCATTTCCGTGCGCTCACGCTGGGACATCACATCCTCATGGGCCGAAAGACCTATGAGTCGATCGGCAAGGCGTTGCCGGGTCGAACCAATTGGGTCTTGAGCCGTTCGGTCGATTTCGCGCCTGCCGATTGCAAAGTGGTGCGAACGCTGCAAGAGGCGGAGGCTGGTGCCGCGGGAGAATCGCCCCTGATGGTGATCGGCGGCGCGGAAATTTATCAGCTGTGTCTGTCCCAGGCGGTGCGAATTCATCTGACTCTGGTGCACACGAGGATCGCGGACGGCGACACATTCTTCCGCGCATGGCGCGGACCTGAATGGACTGAAGCGGCCCGCGAGCGCCATGAAGCCGACGAGAAGAATGCCTATCCTTACAGTTTTCTCACCCTGGATCGCAGGCGCGCCGCGACGGCAGCCTAGAGCGACGGCAGCCTAGAGCGACGGCAGCCTAGAGCGACGGCA
>DATHKV010000191.1:0-18131 GCA_035488895.1 Steroidobacteraceae bacterium | reverse complement strand
ATCTTCAACAGCGCCAATTTTTCAAGTATCGCAACCGATGCGAAGGGTGTCATTCAGATTTTCAATGTCGGGGCCGAGCGCATGCTCGGCTACACGGCGGACGACGTCGTAAACAAAATTACCCCGGCCGATATCTCTGACTCTCAGGAAATCATAGCGCGCGCCGAAGCGCTGACCGTTGAGCTCCAGACCTCGATCGCGCCCGGGTTCGAGGCGCTGATCTTCAAGGCCTCTCGAGGCATCGAAGACATTTACGAGCTGACCTACATCCGCAAGGATGGCAGTCGTTTTCCCGCCGTCGTCTCGGTCACGGCACTGCGCGACGTGGAGGGTGCGATCATCGGCTACCTGCTGATCGGCACCGATAACACGGCCCGCAAGCAGATCGAGGCGGAACAGGCGCAGCTCGCGCAGCGCCTCCGCGACCATCAGTTCTACACCCGGTCCCTGTTCGAATCCAGTATCGACGCCTTGATGACCACCGATGCGCCCGGGATCATCACCGATGTCAACAAACAGATGGAAGCACTGACCGGCTGCACCCGCGATGAGCTGATCGGCGCACCGTTCAAAACCTTTTTTACCGAGCCTGAGCGCGCCGAAGCGGGCATAAAGCTCGCGCTGAGCAAGAGAAAGGTTACCGACTATGAGCTCACCGCGTGCGACAGGGATGGCAAGGAGACGGTCGTATCCTATAACGCGACCACCTTGTACGATCGCGACCGCAGGCTTCAGGGCGTATTCGCCGCAGTGCGTGAGATAACCGAGCGAAAGCAGTACGAGCGCTCGCTGCGCGAGGCGACATATAGAGCCGAGCATGCAAACACTGCAAAGAGTGAGTTTCTGGCCAATATGAGCCATGAAATTCGCACCCCACTAAACGCCGTCATCGGTCTCGGGTACCTGCTCGAGCACACCACGCTGAACGAAGACCAGCGTCAGCTATTGACCAAGATCCAATTCGGCGGCCGTGCGCTGCTGGGCGTCATCAACAATGTCCTGGATCTGTCGAAGATCGAGGCAGGTGAGATGTCGCTCGAAGATGAACCCTTTGATCTGCCGGAGCTTGTGCGGGACCTCGGTCAGATGCTGGCGCCCCAAGCTGCCGCCAAGGGCATCGAGTTACTCGTTCATGCCGCAGCCGCGTTGCCGCGCATGGTGAAAGGCGATGCATCGCGCCTTCGCCAGATTCTTACCAATTTAGTTGGGAATTCAATCAAGTTCACCGAATCCGGTCATGTTGAGTTGCAGGTATTCTGCACGGAGGTAAGTTCAGATCGACTCCGTCTGCGCTGCACCGTGCAGGATACAGGCATTGGCATAGAACCCGCAGCTCTTGAGCGCCTGTTCACACCATTCACTCAAGCCGATACGTCCACGACGCGTCGCTTTGGCGGTACCGGGCTCGGATTGTCGATTGCCCGCCGGTTTATCGATCTCATGGGCGGCGAAATCGGCGTCACGAGCAGCGTCGGAGTGGGCAGCACATTCTGGATCGAGATACCCCTGCAAATAGCGCGTGACATCGGAACGCTCAGTGCCCGCGGATTGAAAATCCTCATTGCCGATTCAAACAGTGACGCACCCGAATGCCTGGTCGCCATGGGGCGGGCACTCGGCTGGAGTCCACAGGTTGCCGAAACCGGCGAGCAACTGCTTGCAATTATGAATAGCACGCCGGCGAGCGCGTGGCCCGACGTGCTGATCCTGGAGCTGCACCTGCACGACATGGATGCACACCAATTGATTGCACGCCTGGAGCAGGAATGCACTCAGGCCGAGTTACCGCCGGTGATCGTCGTTGCCGGCCATGCGCAATCCTACCTGGATCAGGAGCAGCTCATGCGCACAACAGACGTGCTGCTGACACGCCCGCTGACCAGTTCAGCGCTGTTCAATTCCGTCAACGCGACCGTATCAAAGCTGCCTGACAGCCTTGAACGCGTCTTGCAGTCCACGAATTTCGACGAGCTGCATGCACAGTGGCTGGCTGGCGTTCGCGTGCTGGTTGTCGACGACAGCGACATCAATCTGGAGGTTGCACAGCGCATTCTCGAAAAGCAGGGCGCGACGGTCACGACCTGCTCTGACGGCTTGGCAGCGTTGGAGCAGGTGCGGGCCAATTCAGGGCGACTTGATATCGTGCTGATGGACGTTCAGATGCCCACTCTGGATGGGAACGAAGCCACTCGCCGGATCAGATGCGATTTGCAGCTGGTGAAGCTGCCCATCGTTGCGCTGACGGCAGGCGCGCTGGTTGCCGAACGTCAGCGTGCGCTCGAGGCCGGAATGAACGATTTCATCAGCAAACCGTTTGATCCCCAGGCACTGATCCGAAAGGTGCGGCGGCTCGTGGAAGAGGCAAGGGGTGAACCCATACCGATGCTCATCCTCGACGCGGAACCCGCCGTAGGGCCCACCGCCCAGGCGAAACTGATGCCATCCATTGACGCCGGCGTTGTCCAGCAGATGTTTGGCGATGACTTGACCCTGTTCAAGTCCCTCTTGGCTCGCTTGCTGCAAGAATATGTGGACCTCGCGGTTCCAGTTTGCGTATCCGCCGATGACCAGACCCTCCGCGGCCAATTGACCGGGCGCGTACATAAGCTGAAAGGCAGCGCGGGAATGATCGGTGCGACCGAAATTATGCGTTTGGCGGGGGCGACTGAGAAGGCGTTGAATCAGGGACGCTCAGTTGACGCAGTGGACGGGATGCTGCGGCAGCTGGCGGCCGCACTTACCAGCTTGAGCGAAGAGGCCCAATCATACCTGGCACAACAAGCGAAAGGGGTCGCAAGTGCCGGCGCCGAGGCGGTCATCCACCCGCCTGCCGGCACAGTTCAGCTCGATGAACTGTACGCGCTGCTCGAGACCCGGAATCTCGCGGCCCTCGACAAATTCAAACTAATATCGACCTCGCTGGGCGAGACAGTGGGCGCCCTGCGGTTCAATCGTCTTCGCGACGCCATCGAGAATCTGGATTTCCACCAGGGCGCCCAGCTTTTGCGCGAAGCTCGGTTGATGTAGTGATCGTCGCAGCACGCCAAAAATATTGGCCGCTGCGTGTTCAGCTCATGCTGGCATTTGTACTTTTGTCTATCGCGACCACGGTCGTCTTGACAATCACGCTGACCACCATGTCCGGCGACCGTATGCACGCTGAATTGCGTGACCGATCAGCCCAAATTGCACGGCACCTGCAATTGCAATTGGAACCGGTCGATGCCTCCAATGATCGGTTTGCCGCTCTTGCAATCCTCAATTCGTATTCGGCCGATCGCGACATCGAAGGAATTGCTGTGTATGCGCCAGACGGCGCACTCATCGCGGGGAGGGGTGTTCGACCCGAGCGCTTGCGCAGCGTGGTCGTTGAGGCCGCGGCCGATGCTCGTCATGTGGTAGCGGTTGCGGATGTGAAATCTCGCGATGGCTCGCCGGGGCGTCTGTACCTCAGCCTATCAACCAGCGCGAACGACGCGGTGTATCGTCACGACCTCTGGACAGCGGGCATTTTGGGCGCCGGTCTCGTGCTATGCGCGCTGATCTTAGGCGTGCATGTTTCACGTCGCTTCGCACGTCGTCTCGTTCGGATCGGGGATGCAGCCAATCTAATTGCAAGCGGCGAAGGGACGCGGATCTCTCTACACGACCGAACCAAAGACGAAATCGGTGCGCTAGCTCGCTCGTTCGATGTCATGGTGGAGGAATTGAATCGCCTGGCGCTGGATCACGAGAAGTTGGTAAGGAACCGTACCCACGCGTTGGAACAAAGCCGTGAGATGTATCGGCTCATGGCGGAGAGCACCAAGGCAATTCCCTTCATATTGGACGCCACGAATGGTGTCTTCCTGTACATCGGGCCGCAGGGAATCACCACGTTTGATGTCCCTGAATCTCAGTGGAAAGCGCCGGGTGCACTGGATACGGTCATTCCTCGGCAATCGAATCACGAGGTTCGGCGACGGTTCGACGACTGCGACAGCGGAGCATTCGAGTTTTTGACGCCCCTAATCCACCTGGACGGCCGTCGTGCCGAAGTGCGCTGGACCGGCACCTGCGAGTGGGTGGAGGACGCAAAGATACTGCGCGGCCTAATGCTCGATATTACCGAAGTGCGACGTCGTGGGCTCGAACACGCGGCGTCGCAAAAATTGGAGTCCGTAGGCCGGCTCGCGGCGGGCGTTTCTCATGAGATCAACACCCCGGTCCAGTTTGTCACTGACAATGTGCATTTCATGCGCACATCAATGATCGATATTGCCGCTGTGGCACTCGCTTATCGAGCCTTGCAGCAGGAGGTGCAGTCGAATGGCGATGTCTTGGCAGCGGCGCAACGTGCGGCTGAAGCCGAAAAAGCGGCGGATCTCGACTACATCTTGGAAAACGCGCCGCCGGCGATTGACAGCGCCCTCGAAGGGTTGGGGCGAATTGCCACGATCGTGCGCTCGATGAAGGAATTTGCATACCCCGACCAGGCGGAGAAACAATCAGCCGATTTGAATCAAGCCATTTGCAGCACGCTAGTCGTCGCCCGCAACGAATACAAGTACGTCGCCGAGATCGACACGCAGCTTACCGATCTGCCGCTCGTCCAATGCTACCTGGGCGAGTTCAACCAGGTGATACTCAACCTGCTGGTGAATGCCTCGCATGCCATAGCAGATGTCGTCAAAGACAGTGGAAATCTCGGGAAACTCACGGTACGCAGCCGGCTCGACGGTGATGAAGTGGAGATTTCAATATCCGACACGGGTATGGGAATACCGGAGGCGGTGCGCGCGAAGATATTCGATCCGTTCTTCACGACCAAGGAAGTGGGGAAGGGTACCGGGCAGGGCCTGGCGATCGCACGCAGCGTCATCGTCAACAAACACGGCGGCACGCTTCGCTTCGAGACCGAGTGCGGCAAGGGCACGACGTTTTTTATTCGCCTACCGGTAGGTACAGTGAGTGACGCCACGCTGCCTGACAAGATGGCCGCATGAGCATCCGCATCGTATTCGTCGATGACGAGGTCAACATCCTGCAGGCAATGCAACGCGCGTTTCGTAGCATGCGAGAAGAGTGGACCATGGAGTTCGCGTCAAGCGCTGCGGCTGCGCTGGAATCACTCGCCAGAGCGCCGGCGGACGTCATCGTCTCCGACATGCGCATGCCGGGAATGGATGGGTGGCAGCTGCTGGCCGAGGTCAAGAAGTTGTATCCCCAGACGGTCCGCTTGGTATTGTCGGGTCACGCCGACCCGAGTTCCGTCATGCGCGCGGTAGGGACGGCTCAGCTTTATCTTGCCAAACCCTGCGAAAGCGGCGCGCTCAAGGCTGCGATAGTTCAGACTCAAATGCTGAGGCAGCTTTTGAGCAGCGATCGGCTCGCATTGCTGGTCGGAGAGATAGGAATGTTGCCGAGCGTGCCGACTGCGTTCCAAGAAATATTGACCTGCCTGCAGAATCCCGCGGCCTCGCTTGCTGACGCAGCCCAAATCATCGGCCGAGACGTGGCAATGACCGCCAACATCATGAAGTTGGTCAACTCGGCATTTTTCGGTTCCCGGCGGCCGATCACCACGACGGATCGAGCGGTGGCGTACTTGGGCATGGATACTCTGGGGGCTCTCGTACTGGGTCATAGCGTATTTCAAAGTGGCGTCGCGACGGGCATCGCCGGGTTTAGCCTGGAAGGCCTTTGGCAGCACAGCCTGCAAGTCGGTGCGGCGGCACGAGCGATCGCATTCTCCGAAGATTTCTCTGCTGCCAAAGCGGATGAGGCCTTTCTCGCGGGTGTCCTGCACGACGTAGGAAAAGTCGTATTTGCGACCAAGGCCGCCGCGCTTTCGAATGACACGGATGCGGTAAACCTCGTTGCCCAAATGGAAGCGCATCACGCGGAAGTCGGCGCATATCTGCTCGGACTTTGGGGTTTCCCCAATTCCATCGTGGAGGCGGTTGCGTTTCACCATACGCCCGATCAGGCCTCGGAAAAAGGCTTGAATCTGGCGGGAATTGTGCATATCGCCGATCGACTGGTGCATTTGAGAAGCGAGAATCGTTCGGGATCGATGGACACCGGGGTGCAAGCAGGGTTTCTGGAAGCGGTGGGACTCGAGCATTGTTTGCCGAAATGGTCCAGTGCGGTCGAAGTCATTGACGACGGAAAAGCGGTCGCATGAATCAACGCGTGCTTTTCGTCGATGACGAACCGAACGTGCTCTACGCCATTCAGCGTACCTTGCGCAAGCAAGTCGAATTGAAGACTGCTTCGAGCGGCGCGGACGCATTGCGCATAATGCGCGAAGCCGGTCCCTTCGCGCTGGTCGTCTCCGACATGCGCATGCCGGCCATGAATGGCTCTCAGTTTCTGGCCAGGGTTCGAGAACTAGAGCCTGACACTGTCAGGATCATCTTGAGCGGTGAGGCGGATTTGGAGGACACGATCGCTGCCGTCAACGAGGGGCGGATTTATCGGTTCCTCACCAAACCGTGTCCTTCAGACCGGTTGCTCGCGGCCATCGAAGACGGCCTCAATCAACACCGCCTGTTGACAGCCGAAAAGGCCCTGTACTGTCTGGTAAGGAAGTGAAGCCCTTGATGGTACGCAAGGAAAAGTCATCGGACACTGCGCCGAGGGCTCGCTCACCGTTTGCGATTATCTGGATGTTTGCCGCGATTGTGCTCTGTTTGCTCGTTCTGGCCGATTTCAGCTTTGGGGTGCTCTCCTCGGTGCGAGCATATGTCGGCGGCGAGAGTCGATGGTCGAAAGCACAGAAGGACGCTGTTTTTCACCTGCAAAAGTACGCCGTCTCCCACGCCCCGGACGATTTGCGGCGATTTCGCGAAAACATTGGCGTTACGTTGGGAGATCATGCGGCCAGGATGGAGATGAACAAAGCGCACCCCGATATTCAGAAGGTGCGTCAGGGATTTATCCGCGGCGGCAATGATATCGATGACGTCGACGGCATGTATTATCTATACCAGCGGTTCGCCTGGGTCGGCTTCATGCAGCGGGCAATTCAGGCCTGGGAGGCGGCCGATCACTACATCGTCAAACTCGACGAGGCCGGACGCTCATTGCAGCGTGAGATCGAGTCGCCATCGCCGCGCCTGCCGGATATTGAATTCACGCTGGCGGAAGTCTCATCGATCAACGAAAATCTCACCCCCATTGAAAACCAATTCGTGGATGCCTTGAGCGAGGCATCACGCGTCGCCTACCAATTGCTCCAGGGGATCCTATTTGCAGCCACCCCTGCGCTATTGATCCTCGGAACCGTGTTGTCACTGCGCATACTTCAACAGAGAAGGCGAGAGGATGACCGCGTCCATCACATCGCCTTTCACGACGATCTTACGGCGCTGCCGAACCGCTTGATGTTGACCGAGCGTTTGGATCAAGCTCTTGGCCGCCACCGCCGCGCAGAGATGACATTGGCGGTTCTGTATATGAACCTGGACCGATTTAAGGTCATTAACGACTCGCTGGGACACGAGGCCGGCGATGGTCTTCTGTGCCTGGTGGCCGATCGCTTGCGCGCCCAGTTGCGCGAAGGCGATAGCTTGGCGCGGGTCGGAGGTGACGAGTTCGTCGTTCTAATTGAAAACTACCACGATTCGGTTGCTCTCTCGGCCTGCGCTCAGCGCTTGATCGAAGAATTGGGCGCTCCTTACCTGCGCGGCAAGAAGGATTGTCACGTTACTGCGAGCATCGGCATCAGCACCTTTCCGGCCGACGGCAGCGATTCGCAAACGCTTCTGAAAGCTGCCGACGTGGCCATGTACCGGGCAAAAGAGACAGGTCGCAACAATTACCAGTTTTACCTGCCATCGATGAACGTTCACACCTTGGAACGGCTGGAGTTGGAGTCGGATCTGCGCCGCGCCTTGGAGCGGGGCGAATTCTTACTTCACTATCAGCCAAAGGTGGAAGTCTCCAGCGGCCTGATTACCGGCGTCGAGGCGCTATTGCGGTGGAGGCATCCGCTCCGAGGGCTGGTACCTCCGCTGGATTTTATTCCACTGGCGGAAGAGACGGGTCTGATCGTGCCGATCGGCGAATGGGTGCTGGCTACGGCTTGCGCGCGAACCAAGGCTTGGCAGGGGCGCGGACTGCCGCAACTCAGCGTTGCCGTCAACCTTTCGGCCCGCCAGTTTGCGGATACCATGCTCCTGGCGAAGCTCACGCGAATCATTCACGCCAGCGGGCTCGATCCCTCGCTTCTGGAATTGGAAATTACCGAAAGCGTAGTCATGTCGAACGGCGAATCCGCAGTGGCCGTCCTCGAGCAATTGAAGTCGATCGGCGTCCAAATCGCCATCGATGACTTCGGAACAGGCTATTCATCGCTCGCATATCTGAAACGCTTCCCGATCGACATTCTGAAGGTCGATCGCTCGTTCATCAGGGATATCCCTGCCGACTCCGGCGATATGAAAATTACCCGTGCCATCATTGCGATGGCACACAGTTTGAGGCTCAAAGTGGTGGCAGAAGGCGTGGAAACCGCTGCGCAGCTACAGTTTCTGAGGAGCCAGTGCTGCGATGCCGTGCAAGGATATTTCCTATGCGCGCCGCTGAGGGAAGATGAATTGGGCGACGTTCTCAAGCGCAACCGACTCGGCTATTCGCCTGCCATGGCGATTTCCGCGTGACTCGCACGACCAATTCGTTTGAAAAGTCATATAGCCGCGGAGCGTACCAATTCTTTGATGATATTCGGTGCGAACTCGTGCCATTCGATACCGAAACCCTCCTTGATCTTGCGCGAGACTTGAGCCCGGATCAATGCAGTGTGTGGGGATGGCGCCGGCATCGCAATGCTGAGTTCGATGAGACTGTGAAGAGCCAAATCGCAATCCGATTTCATCAGAGCTCCACTGAGACTGAGGTTCTTCATGCAACCGTTTGCCTCGGACGACGACGTTGCATGTACGCGGACCGGTATGTTGACTCGGACCCGTTCGCCCCATCGATGGTCGAGTTCGTCCCCAAAATATGACATGAAACGTCTCCTTTTCCCGTAGGAAGCCATTGAATTGCGCGTCGCCTCACGCAACCACGGTCGTTGACAGGTCTGTGCCAAGCAGCTTGGCAAATTCATCGGCAGCGAGCGGTTTCTCGAAGTAGTAGCCCTGGCCTTCTGCGCAATGCTGGGCTTGCAGCGTTAGAAATTGCTCCCGCGTTTCGATTCCCTCAGCGATCACCCTGAGACGAAAGCTGCGTCCCAAATTGATCACCGCACTGACTAGCTTCAAGTCGTCCGAGTCAGTGCAAAGTCCCTTCACAAAGGATTCGTCGATTTTCAAGGCGTCGATCGGAAACCGCTTCAAATAGCTCAGGCTGGAATAGCCGGTTCCGAAATCGTCCAACGTAAGTCGAATACCGATATCCTTTAGCGCGCGCAGCACGGAGATGGTGGATTGCGGATCCTGCATGAATGACGTCTCTGTCAGTTCGAACTCCAAATACCGCGGCTCCAATCCCGTTTCCTCCAGAATCGCCCGAACATGATCAACGAAGTGGGTTGATCGCAATTCAACCGCGGAAATATTTACCGCTACTGGAACTGGTGTGAGACTACTGTCGTTCCAACTGCGTCTTTGACGACAGGCTTCGCGAAGCACCCATCGCCCGATGGGTACGATATAGCCGGATTGTTCCGCAATCGGGATGAAGTCTTTTGGAAGCGCATAGCCAAACTGCGGGCGGTGCCATCGAATGAGCGCCTCGGCACCAGTGAGAGTCTCTGTCACAAGATCGAATTTGGGTTGGTAATGCATCACAAACTCGTTGCGGTCCAAGGCGTGGCGTAAGCTACCTTCGATTGATTGTCGCTCCAGCGCTCGTTCATTCATGGCCGCTCGGAAAAACTGGTAGTTGTTCCGACCGCTATCCTTGGCGGCCAACATCGCAATATCGGCGTTCTTCACGAGCGTCTCTGCATCTGCGCCGTCATCAGGATAGATGCTGATTCCCACGCTTAAGGTGATTTGCAGATCATGCTCGTCAACACGGTAGGGTATCTGTGCGACGCTGAGAATCTTTTGCGCGCTGAGAGCGGCATCCGCCGCATGCGCGACAGTGGGGAGGAGGATCACAAATTCATCCCCGCCTTGGCGGCTGATCGTGTCGGCGCCGCGCACGCTGGCTACCAAGCGTTGAGCGATCGACTGCAGCAGCTTATCGCCAATTAGGTGCCCCAACGAGTCGTTGACGTGCTTGAATCGGTCGACATCGACAAATAAAACCGCCACTGCTTGATGCTGGCGATGGGCTGCTGCGATTGCCTGGGATATGCGGTCGTTTAGCAATAGCCGGTTTGGCAAGTCGGTTAGAAAATCGAATTGCGCCAGATGCGTCATTTTTTGGGTCACTGCACGCGCCTGGGTTACATCGTGAAAGACCATGACGGCACCCGTCACTCGTCCTGCGCGATCGTGAATTGGGGCGGTGGAGTCCTCGATCGCCGCTTCAATTCCATCCCGGCGGATTAGGATGCAACCTTCGGCCAGGCGCAAAGTCTTGTCACTCTTGATCACCAAGGTCATCGGATTTACCGGGCGACGATGATCTGAGGTGTTTATAATTCGAAATACTTGGGCAAATGGGCGGCCCGTGGCTTCATCGGCTCGCCAGCCGGTCAATGCTTCGGCGACTGGATTGAGAAAAGTCACTGCACCGGAGGCGTCGGTGCAGACTACCGCGTCGCCGATCGAATTGAGGGTCACTTGCGCACGCTCTTTCTCATTGAACAAGGCCTCGGCATTCGAGGCGCGTTCGAGCATGTTTCGAAGTGCCTTGGGCAGCAGGTAGCCATCGAGGTCATTTTCTAAAAGGTAGTCTTGCGCCCCAAGCTGTACGGCGAGCTTCGCGGCGTTCTCATGCTCTAGGCTGCTGAGCACCAGAATGGGAACGGTGGGCGATGTCTTAAATATCCGATCGAAGGTCTCCATTCCCTCGCTGTCCGGCAGAAACAGGCTAACCAAAATTGCCGCGATGCGTTCCCGACCCTTCTTGCGCAACAGACGCAGGCCGTCAGAACATCGCTCGACCCACTCGACGATGTAGAATCCATCGAGCGAGTGGAGAAGCGCGTCTTGCACCATCTTGGCCTTCGCGCGATCGTCATGAATCAGCAGCACCGTCTGAGGCATAGCACCATCCTTGCGCACCTACCTCATTGAACTTGCTAGTTTTGTTCCTGTCTGTCTGCTAGCGCACATACGCCCCAGGCCTAACGAGATCGGAGTGGCGATTGCGTGCGCCAGCGAACCGACATGGCGGTTCGCCTGAGGTCTAATCAACGCGTCCAATCGCAACGGATCAGTTTTCGGAGTGCGAGAGCTCTTTTCCCCTCGACGACCGGCGGTACTAATCCCTACCCACGGACCTGGGAATATCTTGTCGCACTCCTTCTTTAGAATGAAAACTCAAGGAGGCCCAAGGGCTATGCAATAGGCTACCGGTCGACAAGAGTCGGTCGTATTCTTTTTTGACCACTGCATAGCACTCGCAAGCGCGTTTCTCCAGTCCCTCGCGGTCCAGCACTTTAATCCGGCCTTGGGCGTACTCGATGAGCCCGGCCCTTTGCAGTTTGAGTGCACGTTCAGTTGCGCTTTTAAGACGCACGCCGAGCATATGAGCGATGAGAGTCTGCGAAATCACCATGTCAGTGCCCTGCAGGCGATCCAATGTCAACAACAGCCACCGACACAGCTGTTGGTCGTGTGAATGATGGCGGTTGCAAACCGCAGTTTGAGCCACCTGAGTCATCAGTGCTTGCATGTAGCGAAGAAAAACGTGAAGCACCAGACCCGCCCGATCAAATTGCTCCCACATCAACTGCGGCGTCAACCGATAGACGCCCCCGGCACTTTGAACCAGCGCGCGGCTCGACGCGGAGTCGCCGCCCATGAAAAGGGAGACGCCAACCGCGCCTTCGTTGCCTACGACGGCGATCTCGGCCGATTCGCCGACCCGCATCACGTACTGCAGCGAAATAATCGCGGTCGTCGGGAAGTAGACATGGCTCAACGTGCTGCCACCTTCGTACAGCACCCGGCCCAAAGGCATTTCCACGTATTCGAGATCGGGCAGCCAGCGCTGAAGTTCAGCTGCAGGTAGTGCTGCGAGCAATTGGTTCCTTCGTGGATCGGGCGAAGTAGTCATTAGGGGCGCTCCATGTCCCAGGTCTAGCTACTAGCGGCATTCACTGCCTATTTCATTTCTCACAATCTATCACGTCATCCAAAATTTGGCGATTCGCTGTGCATCACATACGCGACGATTTCATCCGCGGCCTGCTCGGCGGAAGTCTGCACCGTATTGACGCGAATTTCGGGATTTTCGGGCGGCTCGTAGGGCGAATCGATGCCGGTAAAGTGTTTTAATTCGCCGGCGCGGGCCTTTTTATAGAGGCCCTTGACGTCGCGCTGCTCGGCGACCTCGAGCGGTGTTTCCACATAAATCTCAATGAATTCCCCGGGCAGGGACATTTCACGAACCATGCGCCGTTCTGCGCGGAATGGCGAGATAAACGCGGTCAACACAATGAGGCCGGCATCGGTCATGAGTTTGGCCACCTCGCCGATGCGACGGATGTTTTCGACGCGATCCACGTCCGTGAACCCCAAGTCCTTGTTCAAGCCGTGGCGGATATTGTCGCCATCGAGCAGAAAACTGTGCCTGCCCAAGGCATAGAGCTTCTTTTGCACCAGATTGGCGATGCTGGATTTGCCGGCACCGCTTAATCCCGTGAACCAAAGCAAGCGAGGGCGCTGATGTTTGAGGCGCGCATGCGCATCGCGGTCCACATCGAGGTGCTGCCAGTGAACGTTGCTCGAGCGGCGCAACGCGAAGTGCAGCATGCCCGCGGCGACGGTCGCGTTGCTGATTTTGTCGATGAGAATAAAGCCGCCAAGTTCGCGGCTCGCTTCATAGGATTCGAAAATCAAAGGTTTGTCCGTAGACAGATTCGCGACGCCGATGGCGTTGAGGCTCAAGGTCTTCGCCGCAAGATGCTCGAGCGTGTTGACGTTGACCTGGTACTTGGGGCTGTGGATGGTCGCGGTCACGAATTGCGAGGCAAGCTTCAGCCAATAAGGCCTGCCTGGAAGCATGGGCTCATCGGCCATCCAAACCAGCGTCGCTTCGAATTGATCCGCGATCTCAGGCGGATGCGCCGCCGCCGCAAGCACATCACCGCGGCTGCAATCCACGGCATCGGCCAGCGTGACGGTCACGGATTGGCCCGCGACCGCCTCCTTGAGATCCGAATCGAACGTGACAATTCGCGACACGGCGGAGGTCCTGCCCGAGGGAAGAACGCGCACCGTATCGCCCGTTCGGAGGTGTCCTTGGGAGATCAATCCAGCGAAGCCGCGGAAGTCCAAATTGGGGCGGTTGACCCATTGGACGGGCATGCGAAACGGCTGCCGCTGCGCACGAACGCCGTCAATTTCAACGGTTTCGAGCAGCGTCAGCAGGGGCTCACCGGCATACCAGCCGGTGTTGCTCGAGTTCGAAACAATGTTGTCGCCACGAAGGCTTGAAATCGGAATCGCGGCAACGCTGCGGATGCCGATGCTCTCGGCAAATGCGCGGTAATCGCCGACAATGGCGTCGAAGATGTCTTGCGCATAGTCGACCAAGTCCATTTTATTCACCGCCAGCACGATGGTTTTTATGCCGAGCAGGTGGGTCAGGTAGCTATGGCGGCGCGTTTGGGTCAATACCCCTTTGCGCGCGTCCACCAGGATGACCGCCAGGTCCGCAGTCGATGCGCCCGTCACCATGTTGCGCGTGTACTGTTCGTGGCCGGGGGTGTCCGCGACGATGAATTTGCGCTTCTCAGTGGCGAAATATCGATAGGCAACATCGATCGTGATGCCTTGTTCCCGCTCGGCGGCGAGCCCATCGACCAGCAGCGCGAAGTCTATGTTCTGTCCTTGGGTGCCGATGCGCTTGCTATCGGCGGCGAGAGTGGCGAGCTGGTCCTCAAAGATCAATTTGCTATCGTAGAGCAGGCGGCCGATCAGCGTTGATTTGCCGTCATCGACTGAACCGCAGGTAATAAAGCGCAGCAGCGACTTGTCAGAATCGACGTGAGCGCGGGTCATCAGAAGTATCCCGCCTGCTTTTTAAGTTCCATCGAAGCGGCTTGGTCGTGATCTATCGCACGGCCCTGGCGCTCCGACGTCGTGGTCAGGAGCATTTCCCGAATGATGTCGGGCACCGTAACCGCACTGCTTTCGACCGCACCGGTCAGGGGATAGCAGCCCAAGGTACGAAACCGAATTGAACGGTCGCGCACGAGTTCACCAGGCCGTAGCCGAAAACGGTCATCATCGATCATGAGCAGCAGCCCATCGCGCTCGACCGTCGGCCGAGGAGCGGCAAAATACAGAGGCACGATCGGGATTCCCTCGAGATGGATGTACTCCCAGACGTCGAGCTCGGTCCAATTGGCGAGAGGAAAGACACGAATGCTTTCGCCCTTGTTCTTTCGAGAGTTATAGATATTCCAGAGTTCCGGACGCTGATTCTTGGGATCCCAGCGGTGATGCGCCGAGCGGAACGAAAAAATACGCTCCTTGGCGCGCGACTTTTCTTCGTCGCGGCGCGCGCCGCCGAACGCGGCATCGAAGCCATGGTGCGTCAGCGCTTGTTTCAGGCCCTCGGTTTTCCACAGGTCGGTGTGCAAGGCGCCGTGATCGAACGGGTTGATCCCTCGCGCCACGGCATCGGGATTTTGATGCACGATCAATTGCATGCCGCTGCTCCGTGCGGCTTGATCGCGCATTTCGTACATGGCGCGAAATTTCCAAGTGGTATCGACATGCAGCAGCGGAAAGGGCGGGTGTGCAGGAAAAAACGCCTTGAGGGCAAGATGCAGCATGACGGCGCTGTCCTTGCCCATCGAATACAGCATCACCGGTCTTTCGGTTTCCGAAACGACCTCGCGCATAATGTGAATGCTTTCGGATTCGAGCCGCTGCAGATGCGTCAGAGTGACGGTGTCATTCTGCGTCGGGTGATTATTCATGTAGGACAAACCTACGGGCCGTATGCGCAGCCGTCAAGCAGCCTGACGGAGGGGGGGCGGAACACAGCGGCTTTTCAAGCGCAACTAGGTGGTTGCATATGGGACCGGTCTGCACTAATATGCATCCAGGAGGTTGCACATGAACACATCATCTGACCGCATTGAAAGGAAGGTACTCATCAACGCGCCTCGCGCCCGTGTCTGGCGCGCAGTGTCCGACGCCGGCGAGTTCGGTGACTGGTTTGGCGTCAATTTCAAAGGCAAGGTCTTCGCCGAAGGTAAGCACATACAGGGCAAGATTACCTATCCGGGTTACGAACACTTGGACATGGATGTGCTGATTGAACAAATTGTGCCGCAGCAGCGCCTGTCCTGGCGTTGGCATCCGGCGGCCATCGATCCCAAAGTCGATTATTCTCACGAACCCACAACGTTGGTCGTTTTTGAACTCCAAGAGGCCGAAGGCGGCACCCTGTTAACCGTCGTCGAGTCGGGATTCGATAAAATTCCCTTGGCGCGGCGTGCGGATGTGTTCCGCATGAACAGTTCGGGCTGGGATGAACAGATGGAGAGCGTCAAAAAGCATGTCGCCAAGGCGTAAGTCGGCCGCTAGAACTAAGCCGCTGCAAACGTACGCGCCGGTCTTCGCGGCTCTGGGCGACGAGATGCGCCTGAGGCTGGTCGCCGCCCTGTGCATGGGCGGCGCCATGTCCATCACGCAGCTGACCGCGGGGACGGACATTTCGCGGCAGGCGATTACGAAGCATTTGGGAGTGCTGGCAAGCGCGGGTCTGGTGCGCGACGTCAAGGTCGGGCGAGAACGGCTGTGGGAATTCGAACCGACCCAACTGGACGAAGCACGCAGAACCTTGGAACTCATCGGTCAGCAGTGGGATCACGCCCTTGCGAAGCTCAAATTCGCGGTAGAGAACAATCCCTCCTGAACCCATTGGCCCCTTCAAATACGGGCAAACTCCTATATAATCCGCGCGCACTTCCGATTCGGTTTGTTTTGGACCCGAGCATCGGCCTGAAAGATTACGTTTGGCGCTGTAACTTGTTGATTTGTAAAGCGCCCGTAGCTCAACCGGATAGAGCACCGGCCTTCTAAGCCGGCGGTTGCAGGTTCGATTCCTGCCGGGCGCGCCATCTCAAGTCGGACGTTCGACGATGGTGGACGTAGCTCAGTTGGTAGAGCCCCGGATTGTGATTCCGGCCGTCGCGGGTTCGAGTCCCGTCGTCCACCCCACCTTCAAAGCGTCGGGTGAGAGTCGAGTAGTGCAGTGTTTGAGAAAGGTTTATTGGGCCGTTAGCTCAGCTGGTAGAGCAGTTGACTCTTAATCAATTGGTCGTAGGTTCGATCCCTACACGGCCCACCATTTACCCTCTCCGAAGACCTCCACTAACATCCAAGGCCGACGCAGAAAGAGCGCGAAATGCCTGCAAAAATAGGCATTTGCGAAGCGCTCGACGTCCAGTGATGTCCTGAGGCGATCTGAGGCAGCCACTCAAAAACTGGGGCTCCAGTTGGTTCTGTTGCATTGGCGGCATTGACCTAAAATTTCGACTTTTTGGGCAGCCCAATGACCGTCGCCATCGTGCGGGATCCGATCTATCGAGGTCGAAGATTCCAATCAGAAATCATCGAGTTATGCGTACGCTGGTACCTGACGTACCGCCTGAGCTATCGAGACCTTGTCGAAATGTTCGCCGAGCGAGGCGTTACCGTTTCTCACACAACAATTTACCGCTGGGTCCAGCAATATGTGCCCGAATTCGATCGCCGTTGGTCTCGCTATGCCAAGCCAGTCCACTCGTCATGGAGGGTGGATGAGACCCCGATTTCGGTTCGGGGCGGCCAACGCTATCTCTACCGGGCAGTCGACAAGTTTGGCAAAACCGTTGATTCCTTGCTCTGCGGGGATCGCAGCGTATCGGCTGCGCGAGCCTTCTTTTGCAAGGCCTTAAAGACACACCATCCTCGACGACCTCGGAAGCTAAATCTTGATGGCAATGCGGCGAGTCACCGGGCATTGCGCCTGCTACGGAAGGAAAACCCAGACCTGCAATCCGTGGTGATCCGCAGTTCCCGATATCTCAACAACATCGTCGAGCAGGACCATCGCGCCATAAAGCGCCGTTGCGCACCGATGCTCGCCCTAAAGTCCTTTCGCACCGCCGCTGTCACGCTTGCTGGAGTGGAACTAGCGCATCGAATCCGGAAAGGGCAGTTCTCATTGCGCCCAGGCGCCGCGCCGGAACTCTCATCCTTCAAGCATCTTTGGGCACGTGCACTGAAGCGCCGCGTTATTAGGGCGCCAACCCGTCCCGATGAACCGCAACCGCCAATGTGTGCAACAGAACTCACCAATTCGTCTGCTTAGCGAACAAGACGTTCGAAGTATCGAGCCCGTTCGCAGTGTGAGAAAAATCACAGTTGGCAGGTGCTTGTATTTGAACGTAACCGACGGGTGGGCGGAGCTGGCATTACAAATTCTACTTTGAGGGCAAGTGTAAGAAGCTGATGTTGGGAACTTACCCCGAGATCAGTCTTGAGTGTGCCAAGTCACGTCATCAGTACGCTCGCAACTTGTTAGCTCAGGGAATAAATCCGTGCGAAGTGAAAGCCACACTGGGCAAGAATGCCTTTGTGCGGCGAATGCGCGACTGGGAGATTATGGAGTATCCACGACAGGAGTGTTCGCCGGGAAGTATGATGGCTGGGATTTAACGTCGCGGCGCCTTAATCCCGCGAGGTCGCAAACTGTTTGACGTTCTGGACAGCACTTAGCGTCAGAAACCGATGGTCACCAGGCATCCTAGCGGTGCACGTGCACGATAAGGCGCGCGCTATCGTTCGCAGCGATTTCGAGCGACTTACTCGCGATGGCTGCTGCGAATTACACTATGCCAATCAGTTGGATTGCGGCGGAGAGCGGGCGTCCCCCCAACCTCGAAAGGTGCTTGAAAGGCGATTGGCACTCGACAGCCATTCGCCGACGCCGCTAGGCTTTGAGGACTGGGCGCCCAATGACACTCGCTCGGGCACACTCACGGCGTAACACTTGGAGTGTGAAGGAGCGCATCGCTACCA
>DATHKV010000190.1:0-4253 GCA_035488895.1 Steroidobacteraceae bacterium | reverse complement strand
GCAGGCCCGCAAATTGTTTTGAAACGCACTCAAAAGCCGCACGGCCATGGCCACGCCGCGCAGCGTCTGGAAAATATTGATACGGCAGCGCACGCCCGAGAGGGTTCGCGATACATCCGCGGAACCTCGGCTCAAGAATTGCTGCCAACCATCGTTACCCAGCAGCTCCCGCGCTGCGTTCACCAGCGCCGAGCCTGGGATGGGCTGGCCGATCGACGACAACTGCCCGCGGACCCGTGCGACGGGAGCGGTATCCGCTTCGACGTGCAGGTCGCTCGCGCCGAGTTCGCGGCCTTTCCGGATCCATTCTTGTACCGTCACATTTTGTCCTTGCTTACCTTAAACTTGCCTGCCCTATAAAGGGATGACAAGTTCTTCCACCCGAGGTTCGTATGCCGAAGCTTTTGTTCGCGTTGGCAATCCTGACGCCGAGCGTCCTGGCCGCCCAGGCAGCACATCGCTCAGGGTCGGTTCATACACCGGAGGTCGACCTGGGCTACGAAACCTTTGGCGCGCCCGGTGCGGAGATTCCCATCATCGCGGTCAACGGCGGTCCGGGGCTTTCTCATGCGTACATGATGCAAAATGACCTGTGGCAGCGCGTGGCGGCGCATCGCTTGGTAGTTCTCTACGATCAGCGCGGCACCGGGGCCTCCAAGCACCTTAAGCCCAATGCGCCCCAAACCATGGAGGCGCAAGTTGCCGATCTCGATGCCGTCCGCAAGGCTTTGGCGCTCGAGAAGGTCGCGGTGCTGGGCGACTCCTATGGTGGGATGATCGCCATGGCCTACGCGGCGGCTCACCCGGAGCACGTTGCCCGCTTGATTCTTTCCGACTCTGCCGCCCCGTCGTGGAAAGGCATGGTTCATCTTCTCCCCCAAGTCTTTCCGGACCGCGAGGAGCAAGGTGAGGCCGAAGCCAAAAAGCTGGCCGCCGATCCTGAGGCCGCAGCCCGGGCGGGCCTGGTCAATCACATGCGGCAGATGTTTTACTCCACGGATATGCGCGATGCTTATTTGGCCCGCATGGGAGATCTGGGCTTCGAGCCGGCAGTCGGGGGCGCGGTTCAAAAGGCCACAGAGAATCTTGACCTCACCCCCAAATTGGCGGGCTTTAAGTTTCCGACGCTGGTGATAACGGGTCGCTACGACATGAACGTCGCACCGCTCACCGCGTGGCACATGGCTCACGCCATTCCCGGGGCGCAATTGGTATTTTTCGAGAAGAGCGGGCACCTGCCTGCATACGAAGAACCGGAAAAGTATCACAAGGTATTGGAAGATTTTCTTAAGCGCTGAAGGCCCTAGACCACGGAACTTTCCCGGGTGCCGCAGGTCCTTTTCGCTTCGGCACGAGGACTTAAGGATGCGAGCACTCGCCTGGATTTTGCTGAGTTTCACGGCCGCCGCGTATGCCGGCCAAGCCTCAGAGCCGAACTCTGTCGTGCTGGGCGCCGAAAAAGCGGAGCTGGCGCGCTCCATGGAGCAATTGAAGAATCAGGAGGTACCTCCTTACTTCCTAAGCTATGAGATCGTTGAAACGCACACCGCGACCGTGGTCGGATCCTTCGGAGCACTGACCCACAGCGCGGAAAACAAGCATCGATTGCTGCGGGTCAATTTGCGTGTCGGCGACTATGCCCTGGACAACACCCGTCAAGTACGGGGCGCGCAGAACGTCGGGGAGCGGTACTCGGTGATTCCCATACCGATAGAAGACGACCCTACGGCCATACGAAGCGTTCTTTGGTATCAGACAGACAAAAAATATAAGCAGGTGGTGGAGGAGCTGGCGACGGTACGCACAGTCAGCAAAGTGAACGTCGAGCGGGAGGACAAGTCAGCGGATTTTTCAGCGGCGCCGGCGGAGCAAGATGTCGCTGCCATTGCGCCTTTTCCCGTCAACCGAAAGACTTGGGAAGACAAGGTTCGAAAGTACACCGCACCGTTTCAGCGGTTCGGCAATCTCTACGACGCGACTGCGACCTTTTCGGCGAATCAAGACACGCGCTGGTTCGTCTCGAGCGATGGCACGGCCATTCAGGCGTCGCAGACCTATTATCGGCTGCAGATTTCCGCCTTCTCCAAGGCCGATGACGGCATGGAGCTGCCGCGCTACGAATCTTTCTTCGCCTTTACTCCCGAAGGGCTGCCTGATGATGCGGCTGTTCTCAAGGCCGTGAACACGATGATCGCCGACCTTCAGGCGCTCCGGAAAGCACCCATCGTCGATCCGTATACCGGACCTGCCATTCTTTCCGGCCGCGCGGCCGCCGTTTTCTTCCATGAAGTCTTTGGCCATCGTATCGAGGGCCACCGGCAGAAGAACGAATCCGAGGGTCAGACCTTCAAGAAGATGGTGGGTCAAGCGGTGCTGCCGGATTTCCTTTCTGTGGTATTTGATCCGACACAGCGCCGCTACGGCGGCACGGACCTGGTGGGATCGTACGACTACGATGACGAAGGCGTGAAAGCGCGGCGCGTCAATGTGGTGAACGACGGCATCATGCAGAACTTCCTCATGTCCCGTACGCCGATCGAGGGCTTTCCCGCCTCCAACGGGCACGGTCGCGCGCAGGCGGGATTCAGCCCCGTCGCCAGACAATCCAATTTAATCGTGCTCAATTCGCACCCCGTTCCTCGCGAGCGCTTGCGAGCCATGCTGGTGGAACAGATCAAGAAGCAGGACAAACCGTTCGGTCTGTTGTTCGATGATATCGCCGGGGGTTTTACGATTACGGGCCGCACCATCCCCAATGCGTTCAACGTGCTTCCGGTCATGGTCTATCGAGTCTATCCGGACGGCCGCGAGGAGCTGGTTCGCGGTGTCGATCTGATCGGCACGCCGCTTACGGTGTTCAGCAAAATCCTGGCGGCCGACGACGAGACGCCGGTTTTCAACGGTGTTTGCGGCGCCGAATCCGGAGCGGTGCCCGTGGCGGCGAGCGCGCCGGCCATGCTGGTGTCGCAAATCGAGGTGCAGAAGAAATCAAAATCGCAGGAACGCGCTCCGATTCTCCCCGCGCCGTTCGAGGATAAGTAGATGCCGCGCACCCTGAAACCGCTCGTGAGTTTGGCGCTCATGCTCGCGAGCCCGCTGTTGCACGCCGAGGAGGATGTCATCGGCCGCGCCATGCACGATGAGATGCAGCGCTCCATGCAGAAGCTTAGGCTCGAGCAACTCGACAAACCCTATTTCATCTCCTATACGGTCGTCGATAATGACTCCAAAGAAGTCGCGGCGACGCTGGGAAGCCTGGTCTCCAGTACCGAGAATAGCTCGCGCACAATGCTGGTGGTCGTGAGGGTCGGAGACTACGCGTCTGACAGCGGGAATTTCATGTCGATGCCGTCCGGGCCGGAAGGGCTTGCGGCGCTCATGATGGCCGGCGCGATGCAACTGCCCCTCGACGACAACTACAACGAATTGCGCCGCAAGATCTGGTTGACGACGGACCGCGCATACAAGAAGGCGCTCGAGGATCTCTCAGGGAAAAAAGCGGCCCTTCAGAACAGGAATCGGACCGAGGAGATTGCTGATTTCAGCAGGGCTTCGCCGGTATCAACCACAGATCTTGCGCCGCTCACCCATTTTGATCTTCCGAATGCGACGCGCTTGGTGCGCGAGACGTCCGCAGTGTTTCGGCAAACACCCTCGATTCAGACCTCACGGGTGCAGCTGGCCATGCTTAACCACCAGGAACGCTACTTGAACAGCGAGGGCAGCAGCTTCACACGGCGGCAGCCGCGCGTTACTTTGCGTATAACGGCATCGGCCCAGGCGCCCGACGGCATGCCGCTGAGCGACTTCATTGCGTACTACGGGTACTCCTTGAAGGATTTGCCGTCCGCGGGTGATTTGCTCACCCAAGTTCGAGCCCTGCAGGCCGAAATCGGCCAGCTGCAAGCGGCGCCGATCCAGGATCGCTATGAGGGGCCGGTGCTGTTCGAGGGACAGGCCGCCGCCGAAGTCTTTTCACACCATTTCGCAGGCGGCTTGTCGGCGGCACCGCCGCTGGTCTCCAGCAATGATCAGCTCGCTCAGGCCTTCAGGCAGCAATCCAGCGGCCTGCTCGACAAGGTGGGATTGCGCGTGCTGCCGATCTTCATGGACGTCGTCGATGATGCGGCGGTGACGCACGAGAAGGACAGCTTGCTCTTCGGCAGCTACAAGGTGGACGAAGAAGGCGTCGCTCCCCGGCGAACCATTCTGGTGGAGCACGGAATCCTCAAGACGCTGCTGACGTCGCGTTC
>DATHKV010000189.1:0-2594 GCA_035488895.1 Steroidobacteraceae bacterium | reverse complement strand
GAAGTGATAGTATCAGGTGATACTATAGATGGGGGTCGGCCGTTCAACGGTGCGAGCGACCGCCCCCCGGACGTTGAACGAGAACGTCTTACGCCGCTGTCGTCGCGTCGATCGGCGCCATCGCCGCTGCTTCGGCCGTGCTCGGTCCTGCGGCGTCTGAAACAGCAAGCCGTCCGCTGCTGTGGCTCTCGATCTCTGAGGCACCGAAAACAAGAAGCCTTACGGCTGCCGCAGCTCTCGAGCCGTACGGCACCTGAAAACAAAAAGCCGCCCGACGCTGCAGCTCTCGAGCCGTGCGGCACCTGAAAACAAAAAAGCCGCCCGACGGCTGCAGCTCTCGAGCCGTGCGGCACCTGAAAACAAAAGCCGCCTGACGACGGCCGCGCCTCTCGCTCGCGCAGTTGCTGAAAAATGCGAGCTCGCGCACAGCGCGAGCCGGGACCACCCCAACCGACCTTGGCACGATCAGATCACGACTATGAGTCGGGGCTGAGCTCAACCGTCGGATTGCTCTTTTTTTAGAAGCTGGGTCAGCCTTGGGCCGACTTGTCGTGGGAGTAGGCATAGGGGTGTCCTGTCGGATTGGGGTCCGTTCGTTGGGTCATCGGTTTGGGTGAGGCGACGAGCGAGCTGGCTTTCGATCGACTATGCGCGGTGTGCGAGCCGGGTTTGGTCCTGGATGGCTCGGCCGCAGGAGGGGTTTCGAGGAGGCAGGTGGCGGCGCACACTATCCGGCGGGCTGTCGGAGCCGTAGCTCCGCGCCATCGTGATCTTCGCGCTCATCCACCGACCGATCTTGCCGCTCTCGTTTGTCGCGCTCGGGGCGCGGTGAGAGGGTTTTAGGGTTGGAGCTGCACCTCCAGGTTGCGTGCTTGCGTTTGCAGAGCATGAGCGAGGCGGCGAGTGCCGCGGCTACTGGCCGCGGCGAGAAGTTTGGGATCGTAGGGCTTGCTGTCACGCCACATGGCCCACAGGACGCCGACAAGGCGGCGCGCGAGCGCCGTTACCGCGATTTTTCTGCTGCGGCGCTCCGCGACGGCTTCGGCCCAGAGGCGCAGCGGATCATTTCGATCAACTCTGCCCAGGATTGCCCAGGCGCCCTCGATCAAGAGCGAGCGGAGGTACGGATTGCCTTTCTTGGTGATGGCTCCCAGCCGCCGCTTCCCTCCTGAGCTGTCTTCGCTTGGCACAAGCCCGACATAGGATTCGACCTGGTGAGGTGAGCGAAAACGCTTGGCGTCGTCGATCACGCTCACGAAGCAGGCGGCGATGATCGGTCCGACCCCTGGCGCAGTCATCAGCAGTTTGACGACGGGCTCTGTCTCGCCAAGCTCCGCGAGCTTGGCCTCGGCCACCGCGAGCTCGGGATTGATCGCGTCGAGCTGTTTGAGAAGCGGCTCGAGCACGGGAAGCGCGATGCCGGCGGAGCGACGCGCTTTCCTGGCGAAAATTGGCACGGTGCACTTGGGCAGCACGACGCCTTGCTCGCGCGCCAAACCCCGACAGGTGGTGATGAGGTTGGCTCGTGATTCGACGAGGGCGCGCCGCACGCCGAGCCAGCGTCGAAGCTCCCGCCGGTGTGGTGAAAGCACATGCGCCATTGGAATGCCTCCTCGCTCGAGGGCTAGCGCCAAGACCTCCGCGTCGATGCGGTCGGTTTTCCTGCCGTGCTGTCCGATCCCGAGCCGGCGGCTACGCGTGGTATCGACGAGGACGACCTCGTTACCCCAGCTGCGCAGCAAATCGTGCACATGCCACGCCTCCCGACACGCCTCGATCGCGACGACTGCCGGCTGCTCTTGAGGCCCGAGCAACGACGACAAGGTTTCGACCGATGTGACGGTCGCGCGCCGCACGACTGCCCCGTTTTTGACCTCGCAAAAGGCAGTCTTCCGCACGCCAAGGTCGAGTGCTATTTTTCGCATGGCCGATCTCTCCTTTGGCCTCCCGTCTATTGCGCCTTCTGAGCGCGTGGAGGCACCGGTAGGGAAACCTGCCGGTGAGAGATCGGCTACTTCTGACGCCGCTTCGCCGGGATTGCTGCCGGTCGCGACGACCTTTTCAGTCTCGCGGCCCGACTCATCCCATCTATCAACCAGTGAGAGGCGGGTCGACGAAACTCGGCGAGGCCGAGCGCCGATCGGGCTTCAGGTCACACGGTCGCGAAGCATCCCATGCGCAGTGCAGAGGAGAACAAGACCCTGAGTTGGGCAAGCACCCTAGGCGGTCAGTCCTGTCAGCGGAGTGCTACCATGCTCACCAAAACTAGTAATCCCCGAGCCGAACGCGTTGGCCATGCTCAGAAAGAGCTGACCAAAGCTGGGTTTGTCGGGGTATTCGACGTGGCGGCCCATGGTGAAGCCAGCGCCGCCGCCTGCTAGCAGGACGGGCATGTCGTCGTGGTTGTGGGCGTCGCCGTCGGAGATGTCGCTGGAGATGAAGACGAGCGTGTTGTCGAGCACCGTGCGGCCGTCGGAGTCGGGCAAATTTTTCAGCTTGGTGAGCATGACCGCAATCTGGTCCATCTCCCATTTGCCGATCAGCTTCAGCTTGGCGATGTTCTCGGGCTTGTCGCCGTGGTGCGAAATATCGTG
>DATHKV010000188.1:0-8919 GCA_035488895.1 Steroidobacteraceae bacterium | reverse complement strand
CAATTCTTGAGCCGAGGTTCCGCGGATGTATCGCGAACCCTCTCGGGCGTGCGCTGCCGTATCAATATTTTCCAGACGCTGCGCGGCGTGGCCATGGCCGTGCGGCTTTTGAGTGCGTTTCAAAACAATTTGCGGGCCTGCAATCTGCACCCGGACTTGAAAAGGCTGACGGACATGACGACCGGCTTGATCGTCATTTCGGGACCGACCGGAAGCGGAAAATCCACGACGTTGGCGGCGCTGGTGGAGGAAATCAACTCATCCAGCGCGCGCAATATCATTGCGATCGAAAGTCCCCTCGAGTACGTCTTCACCAATCGCCGATCCTTCATCCGGCAGCGCGAAGTGCCGACGCACTCCCCCAGCTACGAGCAGGCGCTCATCGATGCCTTGCGCGAGAACCCCGATGTTCTTGTCATCGGCGAAATGCGCACCCCCGAGGTCATGCGCCTCACGCTGAGCGCGGCAGAGACCGGCCACTTGGTCATCGCCACCATGCACTCGGCGACCTGTGCCGAAGCGCTGACGCGCATGTGCATGTCGTTCCCGGCGGAAATCCAGGGCGGCATCAGGGCGCAACTCGCCGATTGCATGGTCGGCGTCGTTTGCCAACGCCTGGAATTCCTGCCGGAATTTCGGCTGCGGGTTCCGGTATGCGAGATCCTGCTGCCGAGCGCCGCCTCCAAGGGCACGATTCGCGGCGGCCAATTCAGCCAGATCGCGAATGTGCTGCAGACGGGCGGCGAGGCGGGGATGTGGAATTTCGACCGCTACCAACGCTGGGTGGCGCAAAAGAAAGACTGGGTGCAGCCGACATTGGCGACGCCGTTGCCGGAGGAGCGGGTTGCTCCCAGTCCCCTTAAGGTTCAGCGCCAAACCATCACGCCGGCGGTGCTGAAAGACGACTCGGAGATAGCGATCGACGAGGAAGTGGATCTCGATGAATTGGCGAAGCGCATCGAGCAGCGGACGCCCGGCACCTGAAAAGAACTCAAGTCAGTTCTTGGTCGCAACTATGCGCACCATGCCGCCGGTCGTGGCGTCGCGCGTCACGCTGAATCCCAGCTGCGAGAGTTTGGACATCACCCACTCCGGCGCGAGCCGAAGCTTCGGATAACTGCTGACGGTCTGGCGCCAACGACCGTCCTCTTTCTCGTGCAGCAGATCGTGGACGGTTACCTGATGATCTTCGTACTCGAGAAAACAAGTCATGATCCGGTCGGCATCGGCGCGCAGGGGAATGAATCGCTGCTCGCCTTTCAATTCCGACGTCGCGTAATCGCGAAACGTCGTCGCGAACACACCGCCCGGCGCCAGGGAGGCCGCCACCGCCGCCAACAACGATTCGACGGTCGCCAGGGCGCGCAGATGAGTAAGCGTGTCCCCCATGCAAACGATGACCTGCGCTTGACCGGTTACGAAGCCGGGAAACTCCAATAGATCGGCATTGTGAATCGCGATCGGCAAAGATCCGCCGCGGGAGTGCAATTCGTCGAGCAAACCCTGGCAGTTATCGATGGCCACGACCTCGAAGCCGCGCTTCGCGAGCGGCACGGCGTGCAATCCCAACCCCGCACCGAGATCCACCGCGACGCCGCGCGCTGCGGCCGGCGGCAGATCATCGATTTCCCGCGCGGCACGCGCAAAGGCCGCGTCCAAGTCGCCCAGCATCCAGGCGTAGACAGGCCCCAGGTGCGTCCGGTAGTGCGTTTCCGATGTCGCCATCGTTGTAAGGATCTATTCCATCTGCAGTTCGCGCATCGCGGGAGTCGCGAAGGCGACGCCGCCGTCGACGGTCACAGTCGAACCGACCACGTAGTCGCCGGCACGCGATGCCAGGAAAATCGCGGCGCCCGCCATGTCCTCGTCCGTGCCGATGCGTTGGGCGGGGATATGCTTGGCAACCTCATCCCCGCGGTCGCGCGCTTCCTTGTTCATATCGGACTTGAACGCGCCCGGGGCGATGGCGGTGACGTGGATGTTGTCCTTGACCAGCCGCGCCGCCATGAGACGCGTGAGCTGGATGAGACCGGCTTTGCTGGTCACGTACGAGTACGTCTCGCGGTGGGTCAGATAAATACCGTCGATCGAAGCGATGTTGATCACTTTGGCGGGACGAGCCGGCGAGGCTGCCTTCCGCAATGCCGGCGCCATCGCTTGCGTCAGAAAGAAGGGCGTCTTGGCATTGAGATTGAGCACCTTGTCCCATCCCTCTTCGGGAAACTCGTCAAAGGCCGCACCCCACGCGGCGCCGGCGTTGTTGACGAGGATATCCACCTTGGGCTCCTGGGCCATCACGGCCGCCGCGAGTCCCTTGGCTCCCGCGACCGTGGATACATTCATGGGAATGGAAATGCAGGTCCCTCCGTCTTTGGATAACTCCTTGGCGGTCGCATTGCAGGCGTCGGCTTTACGCGCCGAAATGTAAACCTTGGCGCCTTGCGCTATGAACCCCTCGGCTATCATCCTGCCGATGCCGCGCGATCCGCCCGTGATCAGCGCAACACGTCCCTTGAGCGAGAATAGATCCTTAGTGTTCATGGCGGGCGATTCCTCGTTGCTTGTGATTGTTGCCGACGAAAGGTTACGGCGCGCGTTGTCCATCTTTGGGCCAGCGCTCATGGCAGAGCGCTAAAAACCGCGTTCCGGCCTGCGACATCGGTTGATGCTTCAAGTTGTAGGCGCCGACTTGCCGATCGATGCTCGAGTAAGGCAGGCCTTCCACGGGAACCAGTTGCGGCGGCACCTCGGTGAGCAAATCCGATATGTACGTGACGCCCTTGCCGTCCGCGACCAGGGCGAGGCGCAATTCCATATGGCTCACTTCCCAGACAGAGCCGAACGCATCGCGCAGTCGTTCACCCGTGGAGCGGCGCGCAGTCTCGTCAAGAAACGAGGTCACCAGCGGCAATTCCCGCATGGTCCCGACGGCATCGCGCGCCAAAGCAGCGCGCGCCGGATGATCGCGCGCGATCATGAGGCGGCGGGTTTCCGAAAAACAGGGATGCAGCGCGAAATGCGCCGGCATGGTGTGATGAAAGGGTCCAAACCCGAGTTCCCACCGACCCTCCGCGACGCCATGCACGATCTCGCGGCTGGGAGCCACGACGACTTTGAGCCGCGTCAGAGGATTGCGCTCGCAGAATTCCTTGAGCAGCACCACGCCGACGCGCGAGTTGGCCGCCGGCGAGAGGGCGAGCGACAGAGTCGACAGTGCGCCGGTTTTGATTTGGCCGATATCCGCGAGCGCTTCGCGTTCTTCGTTCAGCGTCGTCTGTGCAAAGCGCAGCAGCCGAATGCCGGCTTCGGTCGGCCGCGGCGGATTGCCACGGCGCAACAAACTGGTGCCCAGCCGATGCTCCAGATTGGCGACGGTCTGGCTCACGGCCGATTGTGACAAGTCCAGCCGCTCGGCCGCACGGCTGAAACCGCCGGCTTCGATGACGGCGTGAAAACAGCGCAGCTCATTACGTTCAATCTGCATTCATGAAGGATAACCGAGCGGGCCCTGGGTTTGCGCCTCCTGAAGGCTATCCGCCTCACTGATACTTCCATCACTTCCGCTATCTGGTCTTCTGGACCATGCCGGCTTTAACTTGAAGCATCGGAGGTCGCAATGAACGCTGTGGTTGACATCAAAAAGGGTTTGGAAGGCGTGGTGGTGGACAGCACCTCGATTTCCTTGGTCGATGGCGAGGCCGGACGGCTGTACTACCGTGGGCAGGCGATCGAAAAGCTGGTCAAGCACCCATTTGCCGCGGTCGCGCACCTGGTGGTGTTCGGTGAACTGCCGGACGCGTCGCGGCTGCGGGACTTCGAGGAATTTCTATGGGACGCGGGACGCCTGCCCGCGGAGCTTGCCGCGGCCCTGGAGCGCTTGTCGCAATTAGGCGGCCATCCCATGGCAACGCTGCAGGCCGCCATGCCCCTCATGGCCTTCGCGCCGCCGTCGCGCCAATTCGGCCGTACCGATGATGAGCAGCAAGCCCTCGTGGTCGCCGCTCGCCTGGCCACCGCGCACGCAATGTTGGTCGCATTGCGCGCAGGCCGAGCACCTACGGCGTATCCCTCGACCCGCCGCTATGGCGAGCGATTTCTCCAGCTGGTGCATGACCGCACACCCACCGAGCTGCAGGTCCGCATTTTGGAACAGACCCAGATCCTGCAGATCGATCACAGCTTCAATGCCAGCACCTTCACGGCGCGTGTGGTGACCTCGACCCTGGCGCCGCCCGCCTCGGCGCTGGCGGCGGCGATGGGCTCATTGTATGGTCCGCTGCATGGTGCCGCGGATCAGGGAGCTCTGGAAATGGCCCAGGAAGTAGGCGATCCAAAGCGCGCCGCGGATTTCGTGGCCGAATCCTTAGGCCAAGGCCGTCTGGTGATGGGCATGGGCCACCGGGAATATCGGGTCGTTGATCCCCGTTCAAGGATCGTCAAGACGCTGGCCGAGGAGATTGCTTCGACGGCTGACGAGAAGCGTCTGATCGAAACCTTGAAGGCCGTTGACGAGGCTTTTGTCGCCCAGACCGCGCACAAGAAGCGCTCGCTGCGCGCCAATCTGGAATTCTACAAAGGCGTCGTGTATTTGGCGCTGGGACTGCCCAAGGAATTCTTTACGGCGACATTCGCGGCCGCCCGGATATTCGGCTGGTCGGCCCACATCGTGGAACAGCGCAAGGACAACCGCATCGTTCGTCCCTCGGCAAACTACATAGGTCCTGCGCCGCAGCCTGATTAACTTTTCGATCCGCGCACTCTTCCGGTAACATCCGCTGCGTGCTGTTTTCCGAAACCCTGGCGTCGATGCAGCCGCTGAGCAGCGGTTGGCGTGCACACATAGGCGAAGACTGGTCCCAGGGCCGCGCAACTTTCGGCGGCATGGTCGCTGCCCTCTGCAATGAAGCGATGCGCCGGATGGTGCCGGCGGATCGTGAGCTGCGTGGGCTGGACACCACTTTTGCGGGACCGGCGCTCGCCGGCGAAGTCAGCATCGATGCCGAAGTTCTGCGCGCCGGCAAGGCCGTCACCATTGCCCGCTCGAGGCTTTGGAGCGACGGCAAAATTGCGGCGACGCTGACCGGCATCTACGGCGCGGCGCGCGCCACGGCGCTTATCCTAGCGCCAACAGTCGCCGCCGGCGTGCGCGCCGTCGAGGATTTGCCGGAACCCTCGACCGCCGCCATGGGCGGCCCATCATTCTTGCAGCATTTTGCCTACCGCTGGGCCGAAGGAACGCCTCCCTTCGCCGGCTCGAGCCTGCGCACCTCGAAAATTTACGTGCGCCACCAGGATCCGGCGCCGCTCACCGAGTCCCATGTGGTGGCGCTGATCGACTCCATACCGTCGGTAGTCTTGCAGCTCATGACCACCGTCGCGCCGTCGAGCTCGCTCACCTGGACGGTGCAATTGCTTCGCCACGATTACAGCTTCGCGCCCTCGGCCTGGTGGCGTATCGATGCGGAGGTCAATTCCGCCGGGAGCGGCTATTCCTGCGAATCCTGCTTACTTGTCGATCCTCGCGGCAGGCCCGCCGCGGTCGCCCGTCAAATGGTGGCGGTGTTTGGATAAGAAGGCGTTAACTAAGGCAATCTACTTCCGACGAAAATGCTCTTCGGCAGCTTGACGTGCACGCCGACATTGGGCTTGTCCACGAGCTGAGTGATCGCCACGTTTCCGGAGATGCTCACCAGCTGGTAGGCCTGATGCTGCGTCAGCTTCTTTTCCGACACCAGAAAATCGATCATTTCCTGGATCGCCGCCTTCGTGGCGGTGACGAGATCAGGATCGGTTGCCATGCTGATGTAGTCGGTCGCAGTTTCGGCGCGCGGCCATTTCAACTTCATGTCCTTGCGCACGGTGAGCTGCAGGCGGCCGCGCAGCGAAGTCTCAATCGCGGTTTGGTCCACCTCACCGTCGCCCTGCGCCGCATGTCCATCGCCGATTTCGAACAAGGCGCCGCGTGCAAACACCGGAATATAAAGAGTGCTGCCGGCAACCAGCTCGCGATTGTCCAAGTTGCCGGCGTGGCGTCCCGGCGGATTGCTGCTGAGCCGACCCACGTCCGGCGCCGGCGCGATACCTAAGCTGCCGTAGAAGGGCTTCAGCGGGATGACGATGCCGGGCAGAAACTCCGCCGTCATCTTTTTGCGATCGAGGGGAATGATCTTCGAGGGCACGCCGGTCTCGCAGTTTTCCGGCAGATAGCCGCTGCAGCCGTTGTAGCCGTAATCCAGAGGCAGTTCGATCGACAGAATTTTGACTTCCAGCACGTCGCCGGGCTCCGCGCCCTCGACATACACCGGCCCCGTCAAAATGTGCCCGCCCGGTCCGCGGCGATCACCCGTCACCTCGTTCACGATGGCCTTGAGCGACGCCTGAATTTTATCGTCTGCCACGCCGGCCTTTGCCAAACCGGCCGGTGTGTTGGTGAGCAACGTGTCGACATCGATGATGTCGCCGGAGTCGATTCGCAGCACCGGCTGCGCATCCGCCCAGTAATAGCCGTATGCCACGGTCGCCGGCGTTGCCTCGAGACGATGCGTCTTCGACGGGTGAGCCAATGCCTGGGCTGCGGCGGTAAGAGAAACGAGACTCCAAAATGCGATGCTGAGTTTTTTCATGGCGCGTTACGCTATCACAACAGACGCCCGCCGGCGGCCGAAGCCATTGCCGAAGACTTAAGGTTTGCTAGTCGGCTGACCGCCAGGGCTTAAAAAGCATCGGCCAGGTCAAAAGCCGGGCGGTTACGGCGACGCGCGCCCAAGCGATGCCGTAGCCGACGCCCGCAAGCGCGGCCATGCCGCTCAACCAGCGAGAGTGCAAGCGAGAGGGTTAGGGCGGCGCACCCGCAGCTAATCCATATCGCAGCGAGGCAGATGGCAACGATGCGCTCCGGCTTCGACAGTTTTCGCGCGGTGGCTATTTTTTCCTCGTCTTGGCCAAGTCCTGCTTCACCCGAAGCTTCACAATTCTCGCGATCAGCGCGTAGGGAATCGGTTCATCGAGCGGGAATCTCAAGTTCCCTTTCGGCCCGGCATACTTCGACACAGCTGCTTGGAGTTTGGCGTCGCCTTTAACCGGCGGGAACATCCCAATATGTTTTTTGAACGCCGCGAAGTAGACGAGCATTCCGTGCAGCCTGAACGCGGGCATCCGATAACTGATCACTTCCGTGGCGCCCGGCGCGGCGCGTCGAATGGTCGCCCGCAGCTTCTCGAGGGTCGCTCGAACTGCAGGCGCACATCCAGCGATATATTGATCGATGCTCCGGGGCTCCAGGCGCGCGGCCGCCATGCTATGCCGCCTTGACCGCGGACATCTCCGCAATCCGCGCGAGCCCCGCCTCGATCGCTCGCCGGACTTCATCATTGAGCTCGCGTGCATCCTTGCCGGCGGCAGCGATGGGTTCGCCGATGACCACTCGAATCGTGCCGGCCTTCTTGACGATGCCGCGCCTCACCCAAAAGTCGGAAGCATTGTGCGACAGGGGCACCACGAACCTGCCCGTCTCCGTCGCCAGGACCGCGCCGCTCACACCGTATTTGCGCGTCTCCCCCGCCACGACGCGCGTGCCCTCCGGAAAAATAATGATCCAAAGGCCCTCAGCCAAGCGCTCTTTCCCCTGCTCGATGACCTGGTTCACCGCGCGGTGTCCGGCGCCTCGATTGATCGAGATGGGCCGCAGGAGCTTCAAGCCCCAGCCAATGAGGGGAATCCATAACAACTCGCGCTTCAAAACCCAAACTTGCGGCGGGAAAATCAGAAATTGCGCGATGGTTTCCCACGCAGAAGTGTGGTTGCTCATCACGATGTGATTGCCGGCGGGTATTCGTTCTCGGCCCTCCACCGTGAATGTCAGGCCGCACACCTTCCCCAACAGCCAGAACTGCAGCCGCGCCCATGACCGTGCGATACCAAATTGTGTCCGGTAGGGCGCCCAAAAGCACAATGCCATGAATCCGCCGAACGCCAGCGCGGACACCATCATGAATGCGGTGAAGAACAGCGACTTTACAAGTTGCATGCGGGCGACTAGCCGGGCAATCGCGATAGATCTGCGACGCCGCCGAGCAGGACCAGTACATCGCGCAGCAGCGCCAGGCGATTGTTGCGCTTGGCCGCATTCTCGTCCATCACCATGACATGATCGAAAAAGTCATTCACGGGTGCGCGCAAACCCACCAGCGCCAGCAGGCTATCCGCGTAACGGCGCTCGCGGGTCGCGTTCAGCACCGGATCGCGCAGGCCTTTCAGCGCCTGATGCAGCCCGCGCTCGGCCTCTTCGGTGAGTGCTTGCGGATCGACGACCCAATCGGCGCTAACCTGGGTTTTTTTCAAGATGTTCGCAATGCGTTTGTTGATTGCCGCCAGCACCGCGGCATCGGGCAACAACAGAAATTCCTTCAAGGCTTCCAATCGGGTGACGACGTCCAGCGGCGATGAGGGACGGTTCGCCAGCACGGCATCGAGCATCTCGGGTCCCGTGCCCGGCTGCTCGAGCAGCATGCCGCGCAAGCGTTCCGCGATGAAATCGTAGACTTCGTCCGCGGCCGCGGGCCGGCTCATCGGTTGCGCCGTCGCGGACGCGCGCAGGACATCGATCAAATCCAAGTCCAATTTAGCTTCGAGCAAAATGCGCAACACGCCCAAGGCCGCACGGCGCAAGCCGAACGGATCCTTGGCGCCGGTGGGGCGCTGCTCGATTGCAAAAATTCCGACCAGGGTGTCAATTTTGTCGGCCAATGCAAGCGCCTGGCCGATCTTTGTCGACGGCAAGGCATCGCCGGCAAAGCGGGGTCGATAATGTTCCTCGAGCGCGAGGGACACTTCGCGCGGCAAACCCTGTGCCTCGGCGTAGTAGCGGCCCATGGTGCCCTGCAGCTCCGGAAACTCGCCCACCATGGCCGTCATCAAGTC
>DATHKV010000187.1:0-10434 GCA_035488895.1 Steroidobacteraceae bacterium | reverse complement strand
CAGCAGGTAGCCGATGATCGCGCCTTCCACGTCGCGAAGTGCCGTGACCGAGACGACGGCGGGAAAGCGGCTGCCGTCCTTGCGGATGTAGGTCAGCTCGTAGATATCCTCGATGCCTCGAGAGGCCTTGAAGATCAGCGCGTCGAACCCGGGTGCGATCTGGGTTTTGAGTTCGACGCTCAACGCTTGCGCTCGCGCTATGATTTCCTGGGGGTCAGAGATATCGGCTGGGGTGACCTTGTTGAGTACTTCCTCCGCCGTGTAGCCGAGCATGCGTTCGGCACCGACGTTGAAGATCTGAATGACCCCCTTTGCATCGGTGGCAATTTTCGAGAAATTGGTGCTGTTGAAGATGGCGCTCTTCAACGCTTCTGACCTGAAGGCAACCTCTTCCGCATGCTTTCGAGCGGCGTCCGTGCGTTTCATGTCACGGCATCCTTCAGGGATCCTGGCGGTGCGACTTGAGGAGTGATGAGATCGGCAATGTCAATCACTCTGGCCTGCCCGTCACCGGCACGCCTGACACCCCTGAGCGCCTTCTCCGCGGCAGAAATCAGATCATTCGGCACGGCCCCGGTGGCATCTTTCCAGGCAGTTGACCGCGTTGAGTCGCGGCAGCCGCCCCCTATGGACAATTTGATTCGAGTGTGGCCGTTCGAGACGCTGTTCAAAATCTGCAAGTCGTTAACCGCATCGATCGCTCGTTGCGCTACATGGCTTGCGCCCCGAGTGTCCGTGTGAGGCAAGAGCACTGCAAATTTTCCGCCGGCATAACGACCGATTACATCATTGGGCCGGCACGCGGCCAAACGCAAAACTTCTGCAACTGATTTCAGGCAGGCATCGGCCTTCTCCTCACCAAATTCGGCGTTGAACGCAGTAAAACCTTCGATGTCCACGATGAGCAACGCAAGTGGTGCTGTGGAGCGCTGAGCGCGCAACCACTCTTCCGTCAGTGCCTTCTCGAGCTGCCGACGGGTAGTGGCACCCGTAAGAAAATCCATCTTGACGGCACTGCGCACTGTTTCGGACAGCGCCTTGAGGCGTTGGTAGGTACGCACCCGCGCCAGCACAAGAGGAGCATGGGGTGGCTTACTTATAAAATCGGCCGCGCCGAGTTCGAGGCCCCTGGCCTCCAGCTGTGCACTTTCGTGGCTGGTGATAAAAATGATCGGCACCTCTGCGAGCGCCGGATCGCTTTTGAATGCCTTGCATACTTCGAAGCCGCTAAATTCCGGCATGTCCACATCCAACAGCACCAAGTCCGGCGTGGATTCACGTGCCAGCTTGAGCGCCGCACGGCCGGAAGATGCGAATCGCAGCGGCGAGAAATCGATCAAGATGCGGTTCAGAACGCGCACGACCATGAGGTCGTCGTCGACCAAAAGAATGCTGAAATTCTCTCGAGCGTGCATGTGGTGCGTACCGGCTATGCCTGGTTGGCCAGGGGCTGCCAGCTGTCCGCGGGCGACAGTGCCGTTTCGACGGCGTCGGCCAATGCCGTGGCATCGAAGGGTTTGGTCATGAACGCAGCTGCGCCCATTTTCATCGCTCGCTCCCGCAGGCCGGGGTTTTCGCTCGCTGTGACGAAGATGATCGGCGTCGCCGCCGATGAAATGAGACTCTGAAGGCGCCCGGCCACCAGGAAACCGTCCCCTCCAGGCAACGACACGTCCAGTACGATCACGTCCGGACTGGTTTTGCGGACCACCGAAACGGCGCTCGCCGCATCCTTCGCTGTATAAACGGTGTATCCCATGCTCTTCAGACGCACGCCGATGGAGAGCAAAAAGACGTTGTCATCGTCGATCAATAAGACGGTTTTCATTTATTGGCCTACCTGTGGTCGTGACTGGAATCGGCAATCAGCATCCTTTGGCGGACCTACCGTTTGGCATTCCCGCAACTCCCGATTGCGCTGCAGCTTAGCGAGGGGAAAATAGCGATGATGTAGGGTAAAACTCGACAGATCGCTTAAACAAACGAGAGGCCCGAAGTGGGTGCGTGAATCTGCGGGGTGCGTCACGTGGACGGGCGCTGCCTGCCTCAGCGAGGCCCCAGCCTGGCGGGCGCCCAGGCCGGTCGAATACCCAGTCTAGTGCGTCAGAATCGTCGGCCGCCGCTACGCGCCCTGCGCAAGTGAGATTTTCAGGGCGTGCTGGTGCGAAAGGATGCGTTGCGCGGTGCCTAGCCGCCTAATAATCTGAGCCTTTGGCGTCCCCTTGCTGAGATAGTCGTCTGCGCCGGCATCCAGGCCCTCCAGGATGTCCTCACCCGTGTCCCTTGAGGTGTGCAGCAGGATATATACATACCCGGAATAAGTTTGTCGGCGAATGGCGCGGCATAGTTCCAATCCGTCCATGCCCGGCATGCCGATATCCAGCATGACGATCTGAGCAAAGTCTCTTTGCATGGAGGCCAGTGCGGCCTCCCCGGATGTCGCCCTAATGACCTCGTAGCCTGCGGCCGCAACGAACAGGCTCAAATAATCGAGCACGAGCTCATCATCATCAACGAGCAGAACTTTTATCGTCAATTGAGGCGGCTCAACGATGGATGAAGGCACCACTATACTCGTTCGCGGCGCGGAAAACCGAGAGTGTACGGGCATGCACCGGCCGCGTGCCGCACGGTGCGTTACCGAACATACATTCACCGCAGTCTCTCTATACTTAAATTTCCGTCGCACCGGAAGACGCCCGCTTGCTTCCGAGTCGGCGGCATAACGCCAGGATGGTACGAGATGATCAGCTCATTTGATGGAGGTTTCTTTTCCACGGACGGTTTCATGCCTCACGGCATGTGCTATCTGTGGCACCCTGGAGTACTGCTACTCCATGTAATTTCCGACGGATTTATCGCTCTCGCCTACTTATCGATCTCTTGCACACTCCTCTATTTTGTCTACAGGCGCATCGACCTTAGGCACAAATGGCTATTGCTGTGCTTTGCAACCTTCATCATCGCGTGCGGCTTTACGCATGCGATGGAGATTTTTACTATCTGGCATCCGGTGTATTGGATTTCCGGCGGCATAAAACTGGTCACCGCATTGGCGTCAATCTCCACTGCCATCCTTCTCATCATGTACTTCCCCAGCGCCCTACGCCTGCCGAGTCCATCGACGATGCATACCGCGAGATTGGACATCGAGCGCGAGGTCATCGAACGCGTACGAGCGGCGGAAGATCTGCGACGACGGGATGCCACGCCACACATCAGTGTTGCAGATCGTATCGTGCAGCTGGAAGCGCTCAATCGGACGTTGGCTGAGGAGAGTGCGCGTTCCGCGATCGCCGCGGATGCAGCAGGCTTGGGCTTCTGGACTTTCGACGTCGCTGCCAACGCGCTGCACTGGGACGAATCCATGTTTCGGCTGTATGGTCTCCTGGCATCGGACGGCGAGGAACCTGACGCGTTGCGGGAAAGCCGGGCCCATCTCGAGGATCACGCGAGATTTAAGCAAGGCGCTGCCGATTCGCTAGCCGGCGGACGCGACTACGATATCGAATCTCGGGTCGTACACCCAAACGGTGTCATTCGGCACTTAAAAGCGGTGGCGCGCATTACACGCGACGCAGCGGGACGCGCCGTTCGAATGCTGGGAGTTACTTTCGACATTACCGAACGCAAGCATGCGGACGAGCAGTTTCGCCTGGCGATCGAAACCGCACCCACCGGGATGCTATTGATGGATCGAAATGGGTCCATCGTACTGGTCAATGCGCAAATCGAGAAGCTCTTCGGGTACCCTCGCTCGGAGTTATTGGGCCAGGCAATAGAGATACTTATACCGGATCGCTTTCGCGCAATAATCCCCGACTTTCGCAACGGAATATTTAATATGCCGACGGCAGAGGGGCGGGATCTCTATGGTCTTCGCAAGGACGGCTCCGAGGTGCCTATCGAAATCGGTCTCAACCCGTTGCTGACCTCAGAAGGCGAGGTTGTCCTCAGTTCAATCGTGGATCTTTCGCATCGCCTCGAAATAGACCGAATTAGAAACGAATTTGTATCGACCGTTAGTCACGAGCTGCGGACTCCCCTGACCTCGATCCGCGGCTCGCTGGGACTGCTTCAATCCGGAGCAATGGGCGCACTACCGGAAAATGCGACCGAGATGGTAACTATTGCATATAAGAACAGCGGGCGCTTGGTGCGCATCATCAACGATATTCTGGATATCGGTGCGATTGACGCCGGCAAATTGGCGCTGCAGATGAGCAGCGTGCCGTTGGGAGAATTGCTGCAGCAAGCGGTTGAGGCCAACTCCGGATTTGCAAAAAAATGCGAGGTGCAATTTTTTCTTGAACCCGTCTCATCCGTCGACATGGTAACGGCTGACCCCGACCGTCTCATGCAGGTGGTAGCGAATCTCCTGTCGAACGCGGCCAAGTTTTCGTTGCCTGGCTCCGAGGTGCGGATTCGCGTCCGATCCGGCCCGACAATGATGCGCATCGAAGTGGAGGATTCCGGTGCAGGGATTCCAGAGGCATTCAAGGCGCATATTTTCGAGAAGTTTGCGCAAGCCGATGCTTCCGCGACGCGTCGTTTTGAGGGAACCGGCCTTGGGCTCAGCATCGCGCGCAAGCTGGTTGAGGCCATGGGAGGGAGCATCGGGTTTAACTCTGCAGTTGAACAGGGCACTGTGTTTTATGTCGAGTTGCCGCGAATGTGCGCTGCGCCCGCAACGCTCCGGGCCGCTCAGCTGACCGAGACCGCCGCCCATAAAGTACTGCTGAGCTTGGCAAGCTCAACCGAAGTCAGCACGAGCGCCCTGCCCAAAGTATTGTACGTGGAAGACGACGAGGATTTGATCAGCGTCATCCGTGCTGCACTCGCCGGCCGAGTCGAAGTCGTGGCGGCGCGAAACTTGCGGGAGGCTGAACGGCTGCTCGGGGAAGAGGAGTTTGGATTGGTCATTTTGGACCAATGGTTGCCGGACGGAAGGGGAATCTCGCTGGTGGATGTCATTGCCGGATATGCCGGGCATCTCGTCCCGATCATCATTCTATCCGCAGCCGACGTACCGCATGACGTATACGGCAAAGTGGCCGCCGTGCTGATCAAGTCTCAGGTGTCCGCAGCGCAGGTGGCGACCACGATTTTGTCCTATCTAACTCCAACGGGCGCTTGAAACATCGCGGCGCTTTCAGGCGCAGTCTGCCAGGCAACCTCCACTTCTTGTGCGAGTTGTTTGCTGAGTTCCAGCAATTGTTGCAGCGTTGCCGGCTCACATGCGGAACTGTGTGCTTCGGCGCTTTCCGCCAAACCCTGAACAATGCGAGCCATTGTTCCGCCCATTTCGCTTATCTTCGGAAAACCGAACATGGCTCCAGCTCCATGCAGGGAATGGGAGACGCGCTCGATTTCCCTTAATACGGATCGCTCCCCTTTTTGTGCGCGCTCAATCATCGTTGCCAGATTGATGACATCGGCCCACGCACGCTGAAGGAAATTAATTGTCAGAGAATCTATCTGTGCCTGCGCAATGGACTGCCCGCCGTCGGTAACGGAGCCTTGGCGCGCGGTGCCCCCTTTATCCCACAGTGCCAACAACTCGCTGTAAAGCTTCAAGGGATCAAATGGTTTGACGATGACACCGATCGCACCCATTTGAAGGAATTGCGAGATCTCTGCCGGCAGGACTTTGGCAGTCATGAAGACAACAGGAATATCCGCCAGCAAAAGGCTCTCGCGCATGCGCTTCAAGGTGGAGGGACCGTCAAGGCCGGGCATCATCACATCCATTAGCACAAGGTCCGGCCGGAACTCGAGGGCTAGATCGATTGCCCGTTTGCCGGAGTCGGCGGTCCGCACCTGCAGACCCGGGACTAAACGAAGCGTCGCTCTGACGACGCTGCAAATATCCGCGTCATCGTCGACGTATAGAACTGATTGAAAGTCTCGCGTTGACATCGATCGGCCAACGAGTGGCCGCCTCCTCGGATTACACGCGGACTCAGCTTTACGCGTCGCTGCCCAATGGCGGCGTCGCCATGACCCCGTAAGAGCTCATAGTGAACCTTTTCGAAATTGCGGCGCTGCGATAAACGCGCTGCAGTTCACCAACTGCATTGACAAAGCGGGCGCCGGGCGGCAAGGCACGGTTGCCCCACGTCTTAGCGAGCGCTACTTGGACTTGTTCAGCCGCCATTGGCCGTCCGAGCAAGTATCCCTGGGCCTGCGGGCACCCCAAATCCGTCAACATCCGCAGTTGCTCTTCGGTCTCCACGCCCTCCGCTATGACTTCCATATCCAGTTCCGCCCCCAGTGAGACGATTAAACGCACGACTGCAGCGCCCTTCCTGTCCATTGTCATACGATGAATGAGGGATCGGTCGAGCTTAAGGCGATCCACGGGCAGTCGAGAGAGAGAGCCTAAGCTCGAGTAGCCGGTTCCAAAGTCATCCATCGCAATTCGAACGCCGAGTTGCTTCCACGCCTTGAGATAGTCGATGCTGAGCGCCGGATTGGCAATGAGAGCACTTTCGGTGATTTCCAGTTCGAGCTGTTTCGCGGGGAAACCAGTTTGCTCGAGTGTTCTCTCAATGACGCCGCAGAACTCCTCATCTATTTGAAGTGCCGACACATTGACTGACAAGGTCGTCTGCTGATTGGCGCGGCTGCACCAGGCGCCTGCCGTCTCGCAGGCGGATTGGAGCACCCATTCTCCGAGGGTGCGAATCAGACCGGACCGTTCTGCGAGGCGAATAAAGACCGATGGAGCGATGGCCTCGCCGGTTGATCGGACCCACCGGGCGAGTGCCTCCACGCCGCAACCCTGGCCGCTGCTTAGGTCGAATTGCGGCTGATATTCCACCCGTAGCTTGCGCAATCGTAACGCCTCGGCGAGATCCCGCTCGAGTGGAAAGGAAGGGTCCATCAATTGCCGCACATCGCTGCAGTCGGGGTTGAAATCGAGGTCGCTTTCCGCGACGAGATGTCTGACTGGTTCATCCATAACCTACTCCCTCTGGTACTCGACCGCGACAGCTTAACCACAGGGAAGCAGGGCTTATGTAGGGCAAAACAATACACATCGCTTTGGCCGGCACACCGATACGCACAGCAACGCAAATCTGCGGGGGCGGTCACACAGGCGGCAGCTCGTATTGGAGAGCAAATCGAATCAAGGCAGACCGATTCGCGACACCCAGCTTCACCATGATTCGCCCCCGGTACGTGTCGACGGTTTTGCGGGACAATGACAGGTGCTCCGCAATATCTGAACTCGTGGATCCGGCGACGATGAGCTGCACGACCTCGCGCTCCCGACTGCTCAAGCACTCAAACGGACTTTTGGGGATGGGCATGCTGAGCGCGCCATCGACGAACAAAGCCGTGATCGCTGGGCTAACGTATTGTTTGCCGGCGGTCACCATTTGTACGGCGCGCAGCAGTTCCGTGGCCGCCTCCGTTTTTTGAACAAAGCCAAGCGCGCCTGCGCGCAACGCCCGACTCACCTGTTCGGATGTGTGGCACGCAGAAAGCGCAATAATACGGGTGCCGGGGAATTCCGAGACAATGCGCCGCGTGGCTTCGATACCGTTGAGGTCCGGCAACATGAGATCCATGATGATAACGTCCGGTCTCAGGCGCTGCGCCACGATCACCGCTTCCTCCCCGCTCCCGGCAAATCCCACGACTCTCATGCCGGGCTCGCGTTCTATTAGGACGGCCAATCCGTCACGCACGATACTGTGGTCATCGACGATCAGGATTCGGGCCAGCGCTGTCGGTAGCTCAGTGCTCATACAATTTGTCTTTTCCTTGACTGCACACTCCGCAGTATGCGCTTACGGCGCCCAATCTGCGCTTCGTGCCAATTCGGGCCTCGATCCGGAATGGTGCGTTGCGGCTCGAGCGACCGCAACGCGCTTTGTAGCGCAAACCTGGACTTGATCTACCGTCAAGCCAAAGTGAATCCATAAACGCCCCAACGCCTCTCCAGGCTGCTGTCTTATGTGCGCGAGCGCACATACGCTTGTCGGGGATAAGCTTATTATTGCATCATCCAGGGGACTCCTGCTGTTCCCATTCTGTGTCGGATAAGGATTCCCCGCATCGCTCCTAAGGAAAGGAACAGGATGAAACTCGATCATTTGTCTTCGCCGGCGGCGTTGAAGAAAGCACCGAGCGGCATTACGGGTTTCGATGAAATAACCGGCGGCGGACTCCCGCGAGGCCGCACAACGCTCCTTCTAGGGGGACCGGGCTCGGGAAAGACGGTATTCGCGTTGCAATACCTGGTCAATGGTGCACGCTCCTATGGCGAACCAGGACTATTCGTCGCCTTTGAAGAGACTTCGAAACGCATCGTGGCCAATGCAGAGAGTTTCGACTGGAAGCTCGGTCAATTGCAGCGAAGAAAATTGCTTTTTGTCGATGCCCAACCGAAGTTCGATCTCGTGCAGACGGGAGATTTCGATCTCTGCGGAATGTTAGCCGGGCTCGGTCTACAGGCCACGCAGATAAAAGCCCGGCGCATTGTGTTTGACGCACTGGACATGGTCCTGGGCTTGCTGCCCGATCTGACCGCAAGAAGACGGGAAATTCACCGGCTTCACAAATGGCTCGGAGACCGCGGATTGACCTGCATCTTTACGCTGAAAGGCAGCGCGCACGATCAGAATTCCATCACCGATCAGCCCTACGGCTTCATGCAGTTCATGGTGGATTGTTCCGTAATTCTGAATCACAGCGTCGTTGCGGGTGTTTCACAACGCAACATGCGAGTGCAGAAATACCGCGGATCGGGTTTCGATGAGAACGAATCGCCCTTCGTCATCGGCGACGGTGGGTTTGACGTGGCGATTGCTCGGACATTGGGCCGTACAGATGTGAAGGTGACGAACGAACGCGTCACAAGCGGTATTAAGCGATTGGACACCATGCTCGGCGGCGGCTACTACCGAGCCGCCTGCGTTTTGATTACAGGCTTCCCCGGCACGGCAAAGACGACCTTGAGTGGTGCATTCGCGGAGGCCGCGTGCCGCCGGGGCGAACGAACCCTTTTCGTCAGTTTTGACTCAGATGGCACCGAAGTGATTCGCAACCTGGCTTCTGTGGGGATCCGGCTGGAACGTTATCTGAAGAGTGGTCTGCTGCGAATGGTGTCGGCTCGTACCATTGTCGGCAGCGCCGAAACGAGCCTGGTCCGGATCAAGGCGATTGCCGCTGCGCACCGCGCTCGCTGCTTGGTGATCGACCCGGTCTCCGCGTTGTCCAATTCCGGTACGGAATCGGCGGCACATGGGGTGGGTCAAAGACTGATCGATTGGTCGAAGGCGGATCGCATCACCCTGGTCTGTACCAGTCTTTTGAACGAAATCTCCGGACATTCGGAAGCCGACACGACGCTTCATGTCTCGACGTTGGCGGACACGTGGATCCATCTTAGTTACGTCGTGCAGGCGGGCGAGCGCAATCGCGGCATGTCGATCATCAAATCGCGAGGTACCGCGCACTCGAATCAAGTGCGCGAGTTGATCCTCAGCAATGCCGGCGTGACCCTGGCCGACATTTTTACCGCCGGCGGCGAGGTCCTAATGGGAACCATGCGCTGGGAGAAGGAAAGCGCCGAGCGTGTGGCGGACGAAGTGGCCGAGGTCGCTGGAAAACTCAATCTCGTCGCTCTCGACGCACAACAGGCCGAACTCGAAGTTCGGCTGAAGGCTGTGCAAACTGAACTGGCCGCGAAACAATTGGAAAAGACCTTATTGGCGCGCACCACAGCCAGCCGCAAGGCGGTAATCCTACATGGCAGTGTGCGCATGCGCGAGTTGCGCGGCGGCGACGCCCCGAAGCCGAAGTGAGCGCCACGTGACCCGACGCTCAATGCATAAGTTCCGCCTGTATGTTGCGGATGACACGATGAACTCCGCTCAGGCCAGCGCAAATCTACATGCGCTGTGCAAAGCCCACTTGCCCGGCCGCCATGAGATCGAGATAGTGGACGTATTCAAAGAGCCGCAACGCGCGATACTGGAGGGCATTCGTATGACACCAACCCTCTTGAGGCTCGCACCGCTGCCAATCCGAAGAGTAGTTGGCACGCTTATGGATACTCAGCGGGTACTCGAAGCTTTGGGCCTGGACACTAACGTTTCGTGACTCTCTGGGGCCGATTTCGATTCGCGCCTGACAGTACTGCGCATCTCGAGCGGCCGACCAAAGCATTCGGCATACGCCTCAGCATAGGTCATCGGGCCGTCGCGAAAAAGCATGTGCACCAGCTTGTGAGTATAGATAGCCACGCGGATGTGCTCACGGCGGCGATCGACGCTTAGTTGCTTCAGCAACTCCCCGCCCGTGGCGAACTCCCTGATGAAGTCAAGCTCCAATTCTCGATCAACGTGCGTGAGCATCCCTTCGGATTCAACCGGCGCGGACTCATCGGCATTCATTCGTAGCCCATCTGGCCGATGGTGC
>DATHKV010000186.1:0-37059 GCA_035488895.1 Steroidobacteraceae bacterium | reverse complement strand
GGCAAGGCCGGGTAGCAGACCGCGCGATCTCAAGAAATACACATAGGCAAATGCGCCGAAGAAGAACAGTCCCTCGATGCAGCTGGCGAAGCAGGTGAGATTGAGCAAGAACTGACGTTTGTGATCCGGCGACTCGATGCGCTCGAGATCGCGAACCGAGTCGATCCAGCGTTGGCAGAACTGTGCCTTCTTGCGGATCGAAGCGATATTGTCGATTGCCGCGAATGCGCGAGCGCGTTGCTCCTGATCGGGCACGTAATTGTCCAGCAGGGTCAAATAGAACTGCACATGCAGGGCCTCCTCGTAGAGTTGGCGCGACAAATACATCCGCGCCTCGGGCGCATTGATGTGCTTGTACAAGTTCAACACGACATTGTTGGCGACGATCGAATCTCCCGTGGCAAAAAAAGCCACCAGCCGCTCGATCAAATGACGGTCCGCGGCATTCATGCGGCGCTGCAAGTGACCCAGGTCGATTTGAAAATCGATTTCTTCCACGCTCCAGGTGTTCTTGATCGCCGCCCGATACATTTCGTAGAACTTCGGATAGCGCATGGGGCGCAGCGTGAGGTTGAATCCGGGATCCAGCAGCCGGCTCACTGGCAAGCCTCGCAACTTTGCGGATTTTCCAGCGAACAGGCGATGGCATCCGTCGACGCCACTGTGGTTTTGGCGATGCGGGTGGCCGGCCGCGATCTCAAGTAGTAGGTCGTCTTGAGGCCGCATTTCCAGGCATACATGTACATGCTGGAAAGCTGACCGATGTTCGGGCTCGCCATGAACAAGTTCAGCGATTGGCTTTGATCGATAAAGGCGCCGCGCTCCGCCGCCATTTCGATCACCGCTTTCATCGGCAACTCCCAGGCCGTGCGGTATATCTGCTTGAGCTCCGCGGGAAGCCCCTCGAGCTCCTGCACGGAACCGTCGGCCATTTTGATGGCATCGCGAATCTCGGGCGTCCACAATCCCAAGAGCTTGAGTTCTTGGATCAGGTAGCTGTTGATCTGGATGAAATCGCCGGACAGGGTTTCGCGCTTGAACAAATTGGACAGCTGCGGCTCTATGCACTCGTAGCAGCCGGCGATCGAGGCGATGGTGGCGGTGGGCGCGATCGCAATCAGCAGGCTGTTGCGCAGTCCATGCGCTTGGATTTCGCGCCGCAAGTCCGCCCAGCGGGCGGCGTTTTCCGGCGTGATTCCCCAGGAGTCGAACTGCAGCTCGCCCTGCGCGGCGCGGGTTTCCGCAAAACTCGGATGGGATCCGCGCTCGCGCGCCAATTCGCAGGAGGCGCGCAGCGCATGAAAATACACGGCTTCCGAGATACGCCGCGACAGGGAACGGGCGGCCTCGCCGTCGAAGGGCAGGCGCAAGCGGAAGAACACATCTTGCAGGCCCATCAGGCCCAATCCCACCGGGCGCCAGCGAAGGTTCGACGTCCTGGCGCTGGCCAGGGGGTAGAAGTTCATGTCGATGACGCGGTCCAATTGGCGCACGGCAAGTTCGACCGTCTGGGCCAGCTTGTCGAAATCAAATTCATCTGCGGCGACGTGACGCGCGAGATTGATGGATCCCAGATTGCATACGGCGCTCTCGCCGGCGCCGGTCACTTCCAGGATTTCCGTGCACAGGTTCGACAAGTGCACCACCGATCCTGCTTGCGCGGTTTGGTTGCAGGCCCGGTTGGCCTTGTCCTTGAAGGTCATCCAGCCGTTGCCGGTCTGCGCGAGCGTGCGCATCATGCGGCCATACAATTCGCGCGCGGGCAGCTGTTTGCGCGCGAGCCCGCGGGCCTCGGCTTGAGTGTAGGCATCGGCGAATGCGTCGCCCCACAGGTCGGGAAGTTCCGGTACGTCCTTTGGATCGAACAGCGACCAGTTCGCGCCGCTCTCGACGCGCTGCATGAACAGGTCCGGCACCCAATTCGCGAGATTCAAGTGATGCGTGCGCCGCGCATCGTCGCCGGTGTTGTCGCGCAACTCCAAAAACGCCTCGATATCCGCGTGCCACGTCTCCAGGTACACGCAGGCGGCACCCTTGCGCTTGCCGCCTTGATTTACCGCAGCCACCGATGAATCCAGCGTCTTGAGCCATGGCACGATGCCGTTCGAGAGGCCGTTGGTGGAGCGGATCAGCGAACCCTCCGAGCGTACCCGATGCCACGCGACGCCGATGCCGCCGGAGAATTTCGACAACAGCGCAATGTCCTTGTACTTGTCATACACGGCTTCCAACGAGTCGCCGGGCGAATCCAGCAGGAAGCAGCTCGAGAGCTGCTCGTGCAGCGTGCCCGCATTGAACAGCGTGGGCGAACTGGGCAGGTAGTCGAGCGAGGAAAACAGCTGGTACAGCTCGATCGCCTCATGCGCGCTGGCGCTCAAGGCCACCGCGACGCGCATCCAGAAGTATTGCGGGGTCTCGACCACCTGACGCAACGTGGGATGCTTCAGCAAGTAGCGGTCGTACAAGGTTCGGAGGCCGAAGTATTCGATGCCGCGGGTGCGCTCGGTATCGACGGCATCGTTGAGCTTGCGCGCGTGGGACTCGACGAATTGCAGCAGCCGCTCATTGATGAGTCCCACATTGAAACCCACGCGGATGGCTTGCGAAAAAGAATAAATGCCCTGGGCTTCCACTTCCTTGTCGATGTAGGCCGACAGCAGGCGCGCGGCCAGCTTGGAGTAGGCGGGATCGTCCACCATGAAGGAAGACGCAGTGCGGATCGACAATTCATCCAGCTCGCGCGTGGTTGCGCCGTCGTACAGGCCGGCGATGGTCTTCAAGGCGATGCGCATCGGGTCCACATCCGGAATGCCTTCGCAGCAGCGGGTCACTGCACGCACGATCTTGTTCACGTCGATGGGCTCGGGCAGACCCGAGCGCTTGGTCACCCGCATGGGATTGCGAGCGGCCTGAGGGAGAATCAAATCAAAGGCGGGCTGGGCGGTTAGATTCATGTCGAGGATTCCGTTATGCGTTGTTGACCCTTTGGATCGGGATCAAACGAACGGAATGGCCTCGCTTAGGAGCTGCCCCCAAGGCAATCACTCCGGCCGCTCCTCCCCACGAGAGCTCCAAAGCCGAGCAGCACTTCCATTTTTTGGGAAATGCAGATCGCGGCAGGTCTTCGGACTTCCGGGCGTGGGCCTTTTGTTCGGCCGTTTCTACTACCAGCCGCTTCCCAAGCCGCCCTTTAAGGCCAGCTCAGTGCTTAGGCTAGGTTCGTTCCCAGTTACCGCTGCGGGACAGTTCCGGAATTGCACCGGATTCCCTCTTAGGTCTAGCTTTTGGGCCAGACACCGCAATGGACCACAAGATATTGTGTTTTTATGACAGCGTCAACGGCATGGGCAGGAGCGTGCCGATGATTATGGCCAACGACATGGGGACCTGCTATTTTATACAGTACCCCTGATTTCTCGAACGAGCACCCATGAGCGTTCTCGACACCTTTCATCCTGCTGTTGCCGCGTGGTTCTCGCGCACCTTTGACGCACCGACGGAGGCGCAGCAGCGCGCGTGGCCGGCATTGGCAGCCGGCGAGAATGTGTTGGTGGCCGCACCCACCGGCTCCGGCAAAACCTTTGCCGCGTTCCTGTCGGCCATTGATCAACTCGTCAAGGAAGGACTGCAAGGACCGCTGCCTGACGAGACACGAGTCGTTTACGTCTCGCCGCTGAAGGCTTTGTCGAATGACATTCAGCGAAATCTCGAGGCGCCCCTGAATGGCATTCGCGACGAACTCATGGCGCTTGGGTTGCCGGATGTGGAAATACGCGCGGTGGTGCGCACCGGCGATACCACGCAATCGGAGCGTGCCGGGATGCGGCGGCGAGCGCCGCATATCGTCGTGACCACGCCGGAATCGCTCTATATTTTGCTGGGCTCCCAGTCCGGGCGGGACATGCTTGCCACCTGCCGCACGCTCATCGTGGATGAGATTCATGCCATTGCCGGCAACAAGCGCGGCGCGCACCTGGCCTTGTCGCTGGAGCGCCTGCAAGCGTTGACGGGCCGCTCGCTGACCCGGGTCGGCTTGTCCGCGACGCAAAAGCCGATTGAAGAAGTGGCGAAGTTTTTGACCGGTGCGCATCCCGTGCCCTGCACCATCGTCGACAGCGGCCATGTGCGCCGCCGCGATCTGGCCTTGGAAGTGCCGCCGGCGCCGCTCGAGGCGGTGATGTCGGGCGAGGTCTGGACCCAGGTCTATGATCGCCTGGCGGCGCTTATTCAAGAGCATCGCACCACGCTGGTATTCGTGAACACACGCCGAATGGTCGAACGCTTGGCGCGGCACCTGTCGGAACGGGTGGGCGAAGAGAACGTCGCCGCGCATCACGGTAGTTTATCGAAAGAGAGGCGCTTCAACGCCGAGCAGCGGCTCAAGCAGGGCGACCTGAAAGTCCTGGTGGCAACCGCCTCGCTGGAACTGGGCATCGACATCGGCGATGTGGACCTGGTCTGCCAAATAGGCTCAACCCGATCGATCAATTCTTTCCTGCAGCGGGTGGGGCGCGCGGGGCACCAGGTCGGCGGCATCTCCAAAGGCCGTTTGTTTCCGCTGTCCCGCGACGAACTCATCGAGTGCGCAGCGCTGCTGCATGCGGTCCGCCGCGGGGAACTGGACCGGCTCAAGATTCCGGAAAATGCGCTCGATGTTTTGGCGCAGCAGATCACCGCCGAAGTGGCGGCGCGCGAGTGGTCCGAAGAAGAACTGTTTTCCTTGACGCGCGGTGCGTATCCCTACCGCAATCTGAAGCGCGAGGAATTCGATGAGTGTGTGAAAATGCTCGCCGAAGGTTTCAGCACGCGGCGCGGCCGCCGCGCAGCCTTATTGCATCACGACGCGATCAATAAAATGCTGCGTCCTCGCAAGGGCGCGCGCTTGACCGCCATTACCTCGGGCGGCGCCATACCCGACAATGCCGACTATCGCGTGATGCTCGAGCCGGAATCCATCATCGTCGGCTCGGTGAACGAAGACTTCGCGGTCGAAAGCTTGCAGGGCGATATATTCCAGCTCGGCAACACATCCTATCGAATCCTGCGCGTGGAGCGCGGTACGGTGCGTGTCGAGGACGCCCACGGTCAGCCGCCGTCGATTCCGTTTTGGCTGGGCGAAGCGCCTGGACGAACAATGGAACTGTCCTCGGCGGTTTCGAATCTGCGCATGGAGGTCGAGCAGCGCCTGGGGAGCGAGCCGCCTTCGGCGCTCGAGTGGTTGATGGCAGAGGTGGGCCTCGACGAGGTCTCCGCGATGCAAATCGTGCAATACCTCAGCGCCGGTAAAGCGGCACTAGGTACGTTGCCCACCTTGGATACCGTGATATTCGAGCGCTTCTTCGACGAGTCCGGCGGCATGCAGCTCATCATTCACTCGCCATTCGGTTCCCGTGTAAACCGGGCCTGGGGCCTCTCGCTGCGCAAGCGCTTTTGCCGCACCTTCAATTTCGAGTTGCAGGCCGCGGCAACCGAAGACCATATCGTGCTGTCGCTCACGCATGCGCACAGCTTTGAGCTGGCGGAGGCGGCGCGTTATTTGAATTCGAATTCCGTACGCCACGTGCTCATTCAAGCGCTGTGCGCGGCGCCCATGTTCGAGGTGCGCTGGCGCTGGGACGCCGGCATCGCGCTGGCGCTGCCGCGCTTTCGCGGCGGCAAGAAAATTCCGCCGCAGATTGCTCGCATGAACGCCGAGGATCTGCTCGCCTCAGTGTTTCCGGATCAGGTCGCCTGCGCCGAGAACCTGCCCGGAGAGATCGAGGTGCCGGATCATCCCTTGGTGAGGCAGACGATTCGCGATTGCCTCGAAGACGCAATGGACATCGATGAGTTCGAAACGCTGCTGCGCAGGCTGGAAAGCGGCGATATCCGCGTCGTCGCCAGGGACCTGACGGAACCGTCGCCTTTGGCGCTCGAGGCGCTCTCGGCGCGACCCTACGCCTACCTTGACGACGCTCCGCTCGAGGAGCGGCGCACCCAGGCAGTCATGAGCCGCCGCTGGCTGGATCCCACCGAGGCAGCCGACATCGGCAAGCTCGACCCGGAGGCGATCGCGCGCGTCCGCTTGGAGGCGTGGCCGGATGCCGGCACGCCGGATGAACTGCACGACGCGCTGCTGTGGCTCACTTTCATGACCGAGGAAGAGAGCCGATCCAATGGCTCTTGGCCGGGGTTGATGGAAGATCTCGCGCTGCAGAGCCGGGTCGTGCGCATGCCGCTGAAGAATGGCGCCGTGTGGGTGGCGGCCGAAAGGCGCGCGCTCTTTGAGTCGCTCGATGAATCTCTGGTCGACGTCGTGCGCGGCAGGCTGGAAGGTTTGGGCCCCGTGACCGCGAGCCAGATCGCCGGCTCCTTGGGCTCAAGCGACGCGGCCGTCAACAGCGCGTTGATCGCCCTGGAGGCGGAAGGATTCGCGATGCGCGGCCGGTTCACCGGCGACTCCGCACAAGAGGAGTGGTGCGAAAGGCGATTGCTGGCGCGAATACATCGCTACACCGTGAAACGATTGCGGGCCGAGATCGAACCGGTACCGGCACGCGATTTCCTGCGCTTCCTGTGCGAGTGGCAACGCGTGCTGCCGGGCGCACGAATGCAAGGATCGGACGCGTTGGCTGCGATCCTGGCGCAGCTCGAGGGATTCGAATCCCCGGCGGGCGCGTGGGAAACCGAAGTGCTGCCCGCGAGAATCACCGAGTACGAGCCGCAATGGCTGGATGAGCATTGCCGCGCCGGACGATTCGTTTGGACCCGGTTGGCGGCGCGCGGCGGCACGCGCGGCGATGAGGCGGCTGCGCGCAGCGCGTCGCCGGTTCGCTCCACGCCCATCGTCTTGCTGGCCAGACGCAACGTGCCGTTTTGGTCGATGTTTGCGGATCAATCGGATTCGAAGCTGCTGACTTCCAAAGCCCAGGCAGTCGCGGACTTCATCCGCGAGCAGGGCGCTTCTTTCTTCGATGAGATCCAGGAACATGTGGGGATGCTGCCTTCCGAAGCCGAGGATGCGCTGTCGGAATTGGTGGCGGTGGGCCTGGTGAACTCGGACAGCTTTGCGGGACTGCGCGTGCTCCTGATGCCGAGCGGGCGGCGCGGCGGCCGATCGAATTCCTATGCGGCGCGTCACAAGCGGCGCTTGGCGCTGTTCGGCATGGCGGATGCGGGACGTTGGGCGCTGGTGCGTCGGCCGGTCGTGCAGTCCGCGGAACGCAAGGATGAGGCGGTGGAACAGATCGTGCGCACGCTATTGCGCCGCTGGGGTGTGATTTTTTGGAAATTACTCACGCGTGAGGCCGATTGGTTGCCGCCGTGGCGCGACATCTTGAGTTGCTGCCGCAGACTCGAGGCGCGCGGCGAAATTCGCGGCGGCCGTTTCGTCGCGGGATTTTCCGGCGAGCAATTTGCGACGCCTGAAGCAATCGGACTGCTGCGCGATGTGCGTCGCAAGCCGCCGACCGACGCCTATGTATCGTTCTCCGCGGCCGATCCGCTCAATTTGATCGGCATTCTCACGCCGGGTGCGCGATTGGCGTCGCTTGCCGGCAATCGATTGCTGTTCCGGGACGGATTGCCCGTGGCCACCTTGGCCGCCGGCGAAATTCAGTATCTCGAAGAAATGCAGCCGAAGGATCAGTGGGAGGCGCAAGTCGCGCTGCTGCGCCGGCACGTGCCGGTGGCGCTCGATGAATTGGAATCGCCTGGTGCCTCGGCATTGTGAATTTCGACCAGTGTAGCGCTCGACAGGGAGGGTAAGAAGAATCAAGGCACGAGGAAGCAGTGCCTTGATTCTTCTTACCCTTCCTGACGGGAACTCGAGCCGATCGATATCACATACCGACGCACAGGCGCGACATGGGTGACAGCTGACTCAGCACCGTCACCGTGAGATTGAGCGTCCCGGCTTGAAAGTCCTACGGAGATAGGAAGCTTCAAGGCACTGCGCTCTTCCGTGCCTTGAAGCTTCCTATCCCCCTAGGGCATGCGAACCGCTCAAAATCACAGTGCCGAGGTACTTATTTCGCGGTGGCCATGGAGGCGTCCCACCCGCCGCCCAATGCCTCGATCAATGCGACGCTGGTCTGCAGCCGGGTCGACAGCACCGACAGCGCCGTTTCCTCCGCGGCCAATCGCGTGGTCTGGGCGGTAATGACGCTGCTGTAGGGCACCGTTCCGGCCTTGTATTGATTGAGCGTCAACGCTTCGGCTTCGCGCGCTGCTTTGACCGTTTCATCTTCGATCGCGCCTTCCTGCTCGAGCACACGCAGCGTCACAATTTGATCTTCGACCTGCTGAAAGCTTGCGAGCACGGTTTGCCGGTAGCTATCGACCGTTCCCTCGTAAGCCGCGCGGGCGCCGCGTACCTGTGCGCGCACCAGGCCGCCGTCGAACAACGTTTCCGCAAGCGCCGGACCCACGGACCAGATGCGATTGGAGCTTTGAATCAGGTGGGCGAATCTGCTGCTCGAATACTGATCCGTGCCGCTCAGGGTCAGATCCGGAAAGTATCCGGCCTTGGCAACGCCGATTTGCGCATTCGCCGCCGCCATCTTGCGCTCCGCTTCCGCGACGTCGGGCCGCCGTTCCAGCAGCGAGGAGGGCACGCCGGCAGGGACCGTGGGCACGTCGCTTCGCATGGTCGAGGGCGCAAGGGAAAATTCCGCCGGCTGCTTGCCGATCAGCACGGCCACCGCGTGCTCGAGGATGGCCCGTTGAATTTTGGCGTTCACCTGCTGCGCCTGACTGCCCAGTAATTGGGTTTGCGCCGTGACGACATCGGCGCGCGCGGCCACGCCGAATTTGTAGCGGCTCTCCGTGATGTGAAGCGACTGGGTTTCCGCCACCACCGTGTCGTCCAGCAGCTTTTGCAATTGATCCTGCGCGCGCAAGGCGAAATAATCTGTGGCGAGTTCGGCCTGTGCGGAGAGCCGTGCAGCAGCCAAAGCCGCGGAACTGGCTTGCGCCGAGGCGACATTGCTCTCGGCGTTGCGCCGAATGCGGCCCCAGATGTCGATGTCCCAATTGGCCGACACGCCTGCCGAGACCGTGTTTTGCGTGTGCCCCGTGGCGCCGATGGGCACGCCTGAGGCGTTGGTCGTGAGTCCGGACGAGCCCACACCTTCCCGCTGCGCGCCCACGCTGGCCGCAATCGTCGGCCAGAATCCGGCGCGCGCCTGCGACACCAGCGCCCGCGACTGCTCGAAGGCGGCCGCGGCCGCTTTCACCGTTTGATTGGAAATGTCGACCTGGGCTTCCAGCTCATTCAGCACATCGTCATTGAAGATCGTCCACCACGGCCCGCGCGACAGCACATCGTTGGGTTCGCTCGGCTTCCAGTCCGCCGCCTCCTTGAAGTTCGCGGCCGTATCGACCTGCGGGCGATGATAGTCCGGACCCACCGCGCAGGCAGTCGCGAGCGCCGCCCCGAGACCCGCAGAAAGAACGCGTATGAGCCGGGTCACGTGGCGACTCCCAGTGAGCCAAAATCGCGTCCGCCGGCGCTGTCAGTCGGTTTCGACGGCGGGGAGTACTTACCCTCTTTCAGGTGCTTCCAATAGCGGCGGAAATACAGATAGACGACCGGAGTCGTGTACACCGTAAGCAGCTGGCTCACCAGGAGGCCGCCTACGATGGCGATTCCTAAAGGTCGGCGCATCTCAGTCCCGTCGCCTGTGGCGACCGCGAGGGGCAGCGCGCCGGCAATGGCGGCGCAGGTCGTCATCATGATCGGCCTGAAGCGCAGTAAACAGGCGTGTTCGATGGCGTGCAACGGATCCATTCCCAGCGTGCGCTCCGCCTCCAACGCAAAATCCACGATCATAATGGCATTCTTTTTGACGATCCCGATCAGCAACAGAATTCCCAGAAATGCGATCAGGCTGAATTCGGTACCCGTGGCCATCAAGGCCAGCAGGGCGCCGAGCCCGGCGGACGGCAGCGTCGAGAGTATCGTCAGCGGCTGCGAATAGCTTTCATACAGCACGCCTAGGACGATGTAGATCGCAAAAATCGCGGCCAAGAGCAACAAAGGCGTGTTGCTATTGCTTTGTTGAAACAGCCGCGCGGTGCCGTAAGCTCCCCCGCGGATGCCCACCGGCACATGAATGTCGGACATTTTCTTGGCGATCGCATTCTGTGCGGTGCCGATCGAAACGCCCTCGGGCAGATTGTAGGCAATGGCGGTCGATACCGATGTGCCGGTGTGATTGACTGATATCTGGGTGGTCCCGGTGGTGAAATGGCTGAATGCCGAGAACGGCACGACGGTCTCCTGCGCGACGCTGACCGCCGATCCCGTCGAGGTATTGCCCCGTCCTGCGTTCGCCAGGGAGTTCAACGACAGGTTGCGCGCGACGTCCTGCGCCACCGACGTCTGGGATGCAGCCGTTGCGCTCTGGATCACCGTGGTGCCTGCCACGGCTTGGGTCAACTGCGTTCCGGATGCGGCGCCGCCCGCGGTGCTGACGTACAACTCCTTGAGGATTTCCGGGTTCTGCCAATACTGCGGCGCCACTTCCATGACGACGTGGTATTGCTGCGGGCTGAAGGGATTGTAGATGTTCGACACCTGCGCCTGGGCAAACGCGTCGCCCAAGGCATTGTCGATCTGTACTTCGGTCAACCCCAGCCGCGACGCGCTGTCGCGGTCCACGATCAGGTCGGTCTCGAGGCCGCCGGGCTGCAAATCCGAATCGACGTCGGTTATTTCCGGCATGTCCTGCAGCGCGCTGCGAAGCTTCTGCGACCAGGTGCGCAGTTCCGTCAGATCGTCGCCGAGCAAGGTGTATTGATACTGACTGTTCGCCGATCGGCCGCCGCCGCCGCCGAGGTCCTGGACCGCCTGCAGGAAGACGTTCACCCCCGCAACCTGGGCAAGCCTTGGCCGCAGGCGTGCGATGACCCGGTCGGCTGAGATCCCGCGCTCCTTGAGCGGCTTGAGCGCGATGGTGAGGTTGGCGCTGGCGCCGCCGCCGCCAAAGGGTCCGAAGCCGCCGGCGCCGACCGAACCGGTCACGGTGTTGATGGCAGGGTCGGATTTGACGATGCCCGCCACTTCTTGAAGCTTGCCCTTCATCAGCTGAAACGAACTCGACGCGTCACCGCGTATTCCGCCCTGCAATTGACCGGTATCCTGCTGCGGCAGAAAACCCTTCGGAATCACAATGTACATGAAGACATTGAGCGCAATGGTCGCCCAGAAAATGGAAATCATGATCCGGCGGTGACGCAGCGCCCAATCCAAAGTCGCGGCGTAGTTGCGGCGCAGCTGGGCAAAACTGCGCTCGAAGGCTTTGCCAAGACGCGACGGTTTTTGTTCGCGCGCATTCTGCAGCAGCAAAGAACACATCATCGGCGTCGTGGTGAGAGAAATGACCAAGGAGATCAGAATCGCGACCGACAGGGTCATGGAGAATTCGCGGAACAGGCGGCCGGGGATGCCCCCGATGAGCACGAATGGAATGAAGACCGCGACCAGCGACAAGCTCATGGAAACGACCGTGAATCCGACTTCCTTGGCCCCCAGGAACGCCGCGGCGGTGCGGGTCATGCCGGCCTCGATGTGACGGGTCGTGTTCTCCATCACCACGATCGCGTCATCGACTACGAAGCCTGTCGCCACCGTCAACGCCATGAGCGAAAAATTATCCAGGGTGTAGCCGAGCAAATACATTGCGCCGAAGGTTCCGATCAGCGAAACCGGCACGGCGATCGCGGGAATCAGCGCGGCACGATAGCTGTTCAAAAAGATGTAGACGACCAGGATCACGAACGCCACGGCCAGCATGAGCGTTCGCTCGACCTGGCCCACCGAGGCGCGGATCGTTACGGAACGGTCGAAGCTCACCAGCAGATCGATCTTCGGATCGATCGAGCTTTTCAGGACCGGCAGCTCGGCTTTGACGGCGTCGATGGTTTCGATGATGTTGGCGCCGGGCTGCTGCGTCACCGTCACGAACACCGCCGGCTTGCCGTTGTACAATCCGTACGTCCGAATATTTTCCGTGGCGCCGTCCTGCATATCCAGCACGGTGGCGACGTCGCCCAGCCGCACGGTCGCGCCATCGCGGTTTGCGATGATCAGACTGCGGTACGGCCCCGCATCGCGCGCGTTGTCGTTGGTATAGATCTGATAGTGAAGTTCATCCGATTCGATCGCGCCCTTGGGCGCATTGGCGTTCGAATTCGAGATGGCGGCGCGCACATCCTGCAGGCCGATGCCGTATTTGGACAGGGCATGCGGATTGAGTTCGACCCGCACCGCCGGCAAGGCGCTGCCGTTGACGTTGACGCCGCCCACTCCGGGAATCTGCGAAAGCCGTTGGGATATGACGGCATCGGCCGCATCGTAGATCTGCCCCTGCGTGAGCACATCCGAGGTCATCGCAATCACGATCACCGGAATCGCGGAAGTATTGAGCTTGCGGTAGGTGGGATTGCGGGTCAGGGAGGTCGGCAGATCCGCATGCGCTGCGGCAATTGCCGCCTGCACGTCGCGCGCCGCGCCGTCGATGTCGCGGTCGATGCCGAACGTGAGCTGGATGCTGGTGGTGCCGACGCCGCTCGTCGATGTCATGTCGTCGACATCGGCAATGGCCCCAAGATGCCGCTCCAGAGGAGTGGCCACCGTGGCCGCCATGACTTCCGGGCTCGCGCCGGGAAGCTGGGCGGACACGAATATGGCGGGGACATCGATGCGCGGCAGAGGTGCCACCGGCAGCAGGGCAAACGCGGCCGCGCCGCTCAAGGCCACGCCGATCGTCAACAACGTGGTCGCAACCGGGCGTCTGATGAAAGGCGCGGAAATGTTCATGCCGAGCCCTCAGCCAAGGGCGCATCGGATGCGGGTTCCGCGCGGCCGCGCATGCGCGCCGCGATGCGATCAAACGCGAGATAAATGACGGGGGTGGTGAAAAGCGTCAGAACCTGGCTGACCAACAGGCCGCCGACGATGCTGACGCCCAGCGGATGCCGCAGCTCGGAGCCGGTTCCGGTGCCGAACATGAGGGGCAGCGCGCCGAAAATGGCCGCCACCGTGGTCATCAGAATCGGACGAAACCTCAAAAGACAGGCCTTGTAGATGGCGTCCCGCGGCGACAGGCCCTCATCATGCTGCGCGACGATCGCAAAATCGATCATCAATATCGCATTCTTTTTGACGATGCCGATCAAGAGAATGATGCCGATCAGGGCAATGATGGTCAGATCATCGCCGAACAGCATGAGGGCCAACAGGGCGCCAATACCGGCCGAGGGCAACGTCGACAAAATCGTGATGGGGTGGATGAAGCTCTCGTATAGAACTCCGAGCACGATGTACATGACCAGCACGGCCGCAACGAGGAGCAGCAATTCATTGCTCAAGTTGCTGCGAAATGCCAGCGCCGCGCCTTGAAAAGTGGTGCGAATGCTGTTCGGCATGCCGAGCGTGCGCTCAGCCTCCTCGATGGCGGAGACAGCCGCGCCAAGCGAAGTATTGGGCGCGAGATTGAACGACACCGTCGTGGCCGGAAACTGCGCCAGATGATTGATCAGTATCGGACGCGTTTCCACATCGACTTTCGCAATCGCCGACAGCGGCACCTGACCGCCGCCGGCGGACGGGACATAAATGGATGCCAGATCGTCGACGGATCGATAGGCTTTCGGATCAGCCTCCATGATCACGCGGTATTGATTCTGCTGAGTGAATATGGTCGAGACGATTCGCTGGCCGAAGGCATCGTAAAGCGCGTTGTCGACCGTGCCCACGCTGATCCCCAGGCGCGCTGCGCTATCGCGGTCGATGGTCACGTACGCCGCAAGCCCATTGTCTTCCTGGTTGCTCACCACGTCCGCCAGCTGCGGCAGCTTCGACAGCGCCGCCACCAATTTTGGCGTCCACGTCGACAAGGCGGTCGAATCCGCGCTCTCCAAGTTGAACTGATACTGCGTGCGGCTGATGGTGTTATCCAGCGTCAGATCCTGCACCGGCTGCATGTAGACCGTGATGCCTGAAACATCGGCAGTTTCGTCGCGCAGCCGCCGGATCACGTCGGTGACGGTGGCGGAACGGTCGGCACGCGGCTTCAGATTGATCAGGAAGCGGCCGCTGTTCAAGGTGACGTTGTTTCCATCCACGCCGATGAATGAGGAGAGGCTGACGACGTCCGGATCCTTGAGGATCGCTGCGGCGAGGGCTTGCTGGCGGGTGGCCATGGCGGCGTAGGAAATCGACTCGCTCGCTTCGGATACCCCTTGAATCAAGCCCGTGTCTTGATCGGGGAAGAAGCCCTTGGGAATCAGCACATACAGAAGCGCGGTGAGCACCAGCGTGCCCAGTGCGACCCAGAGCGTCAGTCTTTGATGATCGAGGACCCAGATAAGCCGCCGGCCGTACCAGTCGACGACCGCGGTGAACCATTTGCCGGAGTCCGTCTGAGCACGCTCCTTTTGCGGGCGGTGCTTGAGCAGCCGCGCACACATCATGGGTACCAGCGTGAGAGAGACCACCGCCGATATCAAAATCGTCACTGCCAGAGTGACGGCAAACTCCCGGAATAACCTGCCGACGACGTCCTGCATGAAAAGCAGGGGGATCAGCACGGCGATCAGCGAGATGGTCAGGGAGATGATCGTGAATCCAATCTGTCCGGCGCCCTTGAGCGCCGCCTCGAGCGGCGATTCGCCGGCTTCGATGTAGCGGGAGATATTTTCGATCATGACGATGGCATCGTCGACCACGAATCCGGTCGCAATGGTCAGCGCCATCAGCGATAAATTGTTGAGGCTGAAATTGGCCAGATACATGACCGCAAATGTGCCGATGAGCGACAGCGGAACCGACAAGCTCGGGATGATGGTGGCCGGAATATTGCGCAAGAACAGCCAGATCACGAGCACGACGAGCACGACCGCCAATATCAATTCGAATTCGACATCCTTGACGGAGGCGCGAATGGTGACGGTGCGGTCCGTGAGCAGCGCCACGTCCACGCCCGCGGGCAGGTCTGCCTTGAGCGCCGGCAGCAGCTCTTGGATTCTATTGACCACATCGACGACGTTTGCTCCGGGTTGACGTTGGACGTTCAGGATCAGCGCCGGAAGGGAATTCATCCAACCGCCCAATTTGGCGTTTTCCGCGCCCGACACGAGCGTGGTTACATCCTTGAGGCGTACCGGTGCGCCGTTCTTATAGGCCACCACAATCTTGCCGTAGTCATCGGCGCTTCTGATCTGATCGTTGGTGTTGATCGTATAGGCGTTGGCGGGCCCGTCGAGCGTGCCCTTTGGACCATTCTGATTGGCGTTGTTGATCGTGGTGCGCAAGTCGTCCAAGTTGAGTCCGTAGGCGGCCATCGCCCGGGGATTGGCGATCACTCTCACGGCGGGACGTTGGCCGCCGCTGATGCTGACCACGCCCACGCCTTTGACTTGAGAGATTTTCTGCGCGATGCGCGTGTCGACCAAGTCCTCCACGTCCGTGAGCGCCATGGTCTTCGAAGTGATGCCGAGAATCAGGACCGGAGCGTCGGCAGGATTGACCTTGGCATAGATCGGCGGCGCCGGAAGATCCTGGGGGAGCAGGTTCTGTCCGGCGCTGATCGCGGCCTGCACCTCTTGTTCGGCAACATCGATGGCAAGGGACAGGTTGAATTGCAGTGTAATCACAGAGGCACCGGCGGAGCTCGTCGATGACATCTGGCTCAAGCCGGGCATCTGTCCAAATTGCTTTTCGAGCGGCGCGGTGATGGCGGACGTGATCACCTCGGGACTTGCGCCGGGGTAGAACGTCTGCACCTGAATGGTGGGGTACGCAACCTCCGGCAATGCCGACAGCGGCAATTGCAAATAGGCCATCGCGCCCACGATCAAAATCGCCACCATCAGCAGCGTGGTGGCGACGGGGCGCAGGATGAAGATGCGTGAGGGATTCACGGCACTACTGAGATGGCGGTGGTTTGCCGCGCCCCTTGCCGCGCCCCTCACCGCGTCGTGCGCCGGGAGTGCCGGGCGCGGCCGGCCGCTTGCCGGCCGGTTCCGGTCCGGCAGCAGGAGCCGGCGTCGAGCTCGGCAACTGCACTTGCGCGCCATCGCGCAGCCGGTCGCCGCCTTCGGTGACGACCACCTCGCCGGCTTTGAGTCCCGCGACCACCGCAACCTTTTCGCCATCGACCACACCCAGGGTCACCGGACGCACGCTCACGCTGCTGTCCGGATTGACGAGATATACGAAAGTCGTCGCGACACCGTTCGGCGCGCCTCGCCGCACCGCGGAGTTCGGCATCGTGACCTGATTGGCCAGAACGTCCTGCAGCAGTTGAATATTGACGAATTGATTGGGAAACAGCGATGAGTCCGTATTGTCGAATTGCGCGCGCAGCTTGATCGTGCCGGTGGTGATGTCGATCGAATTGTCGACCGTCAGCAGCTTGCCCTCGGCGATCTTGGTGGCGTTGGTGCGATCGAAGGCATCGACGGGCAGGGCGGCCCCGGCTTGCACGCGCTTCATCACGGCGGAAACATTGTCCTCGGGAATGGAGAAGATCACGGTGATGGGCTGCAGCTGATTGATGAGCACGATGCCGTTGGCATCGCCGGGCGTCACGTAGTTCCCTTGGTCGACCTGGCGCAACCCGACCCGGCCGGTCACCGGGGCGGTGATGTGCGTGTACACCAGATTCACCTGGGCCGTCTTGACCTGCCCTTCATCGGCTTGGATCGTGCCCACCAACTGATCGACCAGCGCGCGTTGCGTATCGAGCTGCTGCTCCGCGACGGAATCTTCTTTGACCAGTCCTTCGTAGCGCTTCAAATCCACTCGGGCATTGGCCAGCAATGCCTGGTCGCGCTTGAGATTGCCCTCCATTTGCTGCAGGGCGGCTTCATAGGGGCGGGGATCGATCTGCGCCAGGGCGTCGCCCTGATGCACGAATTGACCTTCGGTGAAGAAGATTTTCTGCAGTGTCCCGGTGATCTGGGTTCTGACCGTCACCGTGGCCAGAGGCGTCACGGTCCCGAGCGCCGGGATCTTCACTTGTATGTCGCTCGCGGCGGCGGTGGCCACCGATACCGCGACCGCACCAGTTTGTCCGTTGCGACCGCGCGGCGGCGCGGCGATCGGCTGCTTGGTGCGAAGGTAGAGCACGAAGCCGACCAATAGGGCCACGATAACCAGCGCAATGGTCAATGCCCGCCAGTGTCTGGCGATAAATGGTCTAGAATCCCGCGGTGGCGTTAGAAATTGCGGATCTTCTTGTTCAGTTGTCACGAATTCACCAATACGCGGGCCCATGCCGTGGCACGCACTGCCAAACGATCATCCGGGCGAGCCGCAGACTATAACCAGATTCGACCGTGAACTACACACTGATCACCGGCAGCAGAGCATGTAGAGCCGAGGAAAGCTCGAAAGTTCATAGACCTTTGTAAAGTAATGTAAATGTCCTGGATGGCGGCTAGAATTCGCGCCGTAAGACGCATAAAGGAGCTTCGATGAAATTGATCAAATCCGCTGCATGTGGGGTTGCGCTGACACTGGCTGCCTCGATATCCGCCCACGCGGCGCAGGTTTGGACCGAGGGCGTGAATTATTTCCTGATTCAGCCCGCGCGGATTCCCGCCGTTCCCGCCGGCAAGGTTGAAGTCACTGAAGTCTTCTCGTACGCATGCCCTGCGTGCAACATTTTTCAGCCCACCATGCACAAGCTCAAGCAGGCCATGCCGCCCAATGTGGTTGTGGACTACCTGCCGGCGGCATTCAATCCCGCGGAGGACTGGCCGATGTTCCAGCTCGCGTATGTCACCGCGCAATTACTCGGCGTGGACCAACAGACTCACGATGCGATGTTCGACGCGGTGTGGAAGGGCGGAGACTTGAGCATCACCGACTCCTCGCGCGGGCTGAAGACCCGTCTGCCGGCGATCGAGGATGCCGCCAAGTTCTACAGCCAGCACGCCGGGGTGCCGGTCGACAAATTCCTGGCAACGTCCAAGTCTTTTTCAGCCGATCTCAAGGTGCGCACGGCTCAGGAGCTGATAATCGCGTACAAGGTGGATCGCACACCCACGATCATCGTCAACGGCAAGTATCGATTGCATGTGGAATCGGCCGGCGGCGCGGATCAGCTGATCGACCTGGTCAAATACCTGGTTGCGAAGGAAAGCAGGTAACAGCCGCGGCGCTCGCATGAAAGATCTGTTCCTGCTGCACCCACGGATCTGGAGCTCACTGATCTTCGGCGCGGTACTGTTTTTCTTTCTGCCGCATGACTGGTCTACCGTGACTCGAATTCTGGTGTGCTGGAATGCCGGCGTCGTTCTGTTTCTAATCCTGATCGCCGTCTGGATGACGCGGCTCACCGCGGCGCAAATCTGCACCAAATATATAGAAGAGGACGAGTCGGGGCCCTTCATTCTCGTGTTGGTGATCATCGCGGCGGTCGCCAGTTTGTTCGCCATCATCGAGCCGCTCGCCACCATCAAGCAGGTGAGCGGTGCGACGCGCGCGGCGCACCTCGCGCTTGCCGCGCTCACGCTGGTTGATTCATGGCTGCTGGTTCCCGTCATGTTCACAACGCATTACGCGGATATGTACTACAGCGTTGCGCGCAAAAATCGGCCGCTGCGCTTTCCGAACACGCCGGAGCCGGTGTTTTGGGATTTCGCCTACTTTTCCTTCACCATTGCGGCGGCCTGCCAGACCGCCGACGTATCCACGGAGAGCGCCGAGATCCGCCGCACCGTGATCGCGCAAACGCTGATCTCGTTTCTGTTCAACGCGTCCATTTTAGGGTTTGCCATCAACGTCACGGCCGGGCTGATCGGCGGCAGCAACTAAAGCCGCCGACCAGCGCGGCAATCAGTTTGAAGCGGCTTTGACGACGTCGCCGCCTTTCATGACAAAGGTCACGGACTGCAGCCGCGCGACATCCGCGAGCGGATCGCCCGCCACGGCGATGAGGTCGCCGTAGCGCCCGACGGCGATGGCGCCGACATCGCTCTGCCGCCCCAGGGCTTCCGCGGCATTGGCGGTGGCGGCCTGAATCGCCTGCATGGGCGTCATTCCCCATTTCACCATCGTGACGAACTGACGCGCGTTGAAGCCGTTTGGATACACGCCGCCGTCGGTGCCGAAGACCATCTTGACACCGGCTTTCACCGCCGCTTGAAAGGTCTGACGCTGCTTCAAGCCGATAATGCGTTCCTTTTCCAAGGATTCCTTGTAGACGCCGTTCTTCTCGCCCTCGGCCATGATGTAGTCATCGTTGTAGATGTCCATGGAGAACCAGGTTCCGTGCTGCTTGGCGAGTGCGAAAGCCTCCTCGTCGGCAAGGCTGGCATGCTCGATGGTGTCGACCCCGGCGCGAATCGCGTCCTTGATCCCCGATGCGCCATGCGCATGAACCGCGACGCGCAGTCCCAACATGTGCGCCTCGTTGACCAGCGCTTTCATTTCGGCGAGGTCGTACTGCTGCCCGCCGACCGTGTCTGTTTTCGACAGCACGCCGCCGGTGCCGCAAAATTTGATGACCTCCGCGCCGTACTTGCGCAATTTGCGCACCGTCGCGCGGATTTCCTCGGCGCCGTTCGCCACGGCAGGTCTCTGTACCGACACGGACGGCGGTAGTTCGGTGGCATCGCAGTGGCCTCCGGTGGCGCCGATCGCGTACGTCGCCGGAACGATTCGCGGTCCGGGAACGATACCCTGCTCAATGGCCTGCTTGATCGCGACGTCGTCGAAATTACCCGACCCGACGTTGCGAATCGTGGTGAAACCGGCCTCCAGAGTCTTTTGCGCGTTGGCCACGCCGACCACCGTCCAGAAGTTGTCGGTGAATTGCAGGCGGCGATAGCCGCTGAAATGGGGGTCGGACGTCAGGTGCACATGCATGTCGATCAGCCCCGGCAGCAGCGTCATGCCCTTCAGGTCCACGCGGCGCGCACCGGCGGGCAAAGCAGCTCCCTGTGCACCGACCGCGGCAATGCGCCCATCGATGATGGTGATTTGCGGACGATCGACCACGCGGCCCGTCAGTACATCGATCATGCGGTCGGCCTCGACCACGACAGTGTCGGCAACTGCGGCGTTTGGCCCGGCGTTGGCAAGCAGCGCGCCGGCGATCAAGGCATGTGTCAAAACAATCGATCGCATGCTCATCCCCTTTTTATCTTCGGCAACGCTATCACAACGGCGGCGTTGCCGGTTCAACCTCGGTCAATAGGACGCCGAGCCGCGGGGCTTCCGCATCCCGCACAGAAGCGAAAGCCACGATGTGTTCCAGGATATGTTGTACATACCCGCGGGTCTCGTTGTAGGGAATGTTCTCAATCCAGATATCAGGATCCATCGGGGTGGGCGGCAGCCAGCGGGCGACTGCCGTGGGTCCCGCATTGTAGGCAGCCAGACTCAGCGGCAGTTGTTCGCCATAGCGGTCCAATAGCTCGCGCAAGTGGGCCGCGCCCAGCGGTATTGCGATCGACGGATCGAACAGGCCATCGCGGCCCGGAGCAGGCAGGTGCCAGCGGCGAGCTACCGCCGCTGCGGTCGAGTTCACCATTTGCATGACACCGCGCGCATCGGCGCGCGAGACTGCATCCTTGCGAAATAGACTCTCCTGTCGCATGACGGCCAGTATCCAATCCTGCGGCAGTTGCGCCAGCTTGCTCGCCTGGCTCACCGAATCCAGGAAGGGCCGCGGATAGCGCAGCGTCACATCGTCGAATTCTCCGCTCTGCGCCAGAGTTGTAATGGACTGGGCAAACCATCCCCAGCGCGAAGCGAGCAGTGCAGCCTGAACTCTCAATGCATTATCGGCGCTTTCCAGCGCGGTGTTCCACTCGGATGTCGCCTCATCCGTCATGTCGCAGTCGAACAGCTCATGCGCCCGAATGACTCCCGGCGCCTGGGCCAGCGCGGTTTGAGCGGCCGCATCGCGCGGCGAGGGCCGCACGTTCAAATTGTAAGGCTGGGCAAGACGATCCGCGGCGAGGTAGCCGTAATAGTCGCGAAGTCCCGCGATATCGCGGAATATCGGCGCGGCCGCCTCGCCCCCTTGAGTGGCGGCCACGGTGCGCGCACGCCAATATCGCCAGCGCGGCTGGGCGGCCAGGGTCGAAGGCATGAGATCAAGCCACGCAAGCGCCCGGGCGAAATCGTGATTCCACAATGCGGCGCGTACCCGCCACTCTTGCACCGGGCCGTCGACCACCCTCGCGGGTAGGTCGTCGAATGCCGCCATGGCGCGCGGATCGCGATCGTAGGCAGCGCCCAGCGCCGCGGCGCGCCTGAGCCGATCCTGGTTTTCCGGTGTCAGCCCCTCGTGCGCGACGAGCTTCGGCAACAAGTCCAGGGCGTACGCCGGTTCCGTGCGCGCGAGCTTGTCAAATCCGGACGCCAGGGCCTCCGGTTCCACTGCCAAGGCCGGATGAGTCGCTAAAACCGTCAGCGCAGGGTGCGGCGAATCGAGCAGATCGGACCACTGCAGCAGTGCCGCCCGGCGATCGATGGGCACGTCAGCCGCGAATTCGCGCGCCAGCCGCGGCGAGTCGGCGGACAGTGCCGCTCGCGTGCGGCTCTCGGCTAGTGCGGGCGTGAGTAGTCCCTGTCGCCGCAACCATGCGAACACGTTGGCGCACTCAGCGGGCGGCTTTTGCGGCGCCGTCCAGCGAATGAGCGCGGCGGCGGCGAGGCCCTGCGTATCGTTGGTCGACAATCGCACATCGAGGCGGTCGCAGATCAACACCGGATCAACCACGTCGATGGAGCGCGGCAGGAACCAGTCCCAGCGATGGCGCTGTGCCAGGCTCGCGAGCCAGTCCCGCCGCAGACCGCGCGTCACCAGCTGTCCGCCGCGAGCACGCACAAAGGTGTCAATTGCGGCATCGAGATTTTCATTCGCCGAAGCACTCAAGTCGCGCCGCAATCTGGCGGCGACCAGGTAGTCGTAAATGGCGTAGTGCTCGAGAGCGGGCGAATCCGGAATGTCCGGTTGGCGCAGGCGGACGCGCTGCATCGCGGCCACGAATTCCGCGCGCGTGTCGTTCTGCACGGGCGGCGCCGCGGATTGCGCGCCGGCAGGGTGAGCAAATAGCCAGATCATTGCGGCGCCGATGAGCGCCTTCAGCCAGGTCGACATACCTGCATTATGGTGGTTGAATGGCATCAGCATGAAATCTAAAGTCGTGGCGATTTTGGAAACGCGCACCGGCGCCCACCTGGCCGAATTGATTGCACGCCGCGGCGGAGTGCCGATGCTCGCGCCGGCATTGCAAGAAGTGCCGGATATCGATGCGCAGGCGATACGGTCTCTGCTGGCGCGCTGGCGAGCCGATCCATTCACGATATGTATCTTTCAAACCGGGGTGGGAACCAAGGCCTTGTTTTCCGCCGCCGATACGGCCGATCTGACTACGGAACTCGGCAAACTCCTGGCCGCATCCCGGGTCGTGGTGCGGGGTCCGAAGCCCATCGGCGAACTGAACTCGCGCGGAATTCGCATCGACATCCGGGCCGCTGCACCATTTACCACCGAAACGGTTCTTGCAGCGCTCGCCGATGAGCCGGTCGCGGGGTCGTCGATTCTGGTGCAGCGCTATGGCGAGAAAAATCGCGCACTCTCCTCGGGATTGGAGGCTCGCGGGGCGAGCGTGCAGGAGATTGCCACGTATCGCTGGGCCTTGCCCACGGACACGCAGCCCTTGTCGAGGCTTCTCGACGAACTTTCGCACGGACGCGTCGATGCCGTCGTCTTTACCAGTGCGGTTCAAATGCACAATCTCTATTCGATTGCACAGCAGGCTGGAAGTGCGGCGGAATTGGCGAATAATCTGAATCGCTCGATCGTGGCCTCCATCGGTCCCGTGTGCTCGCGCGCGCTGCGGGACTATGGGGTGGCGCCGGCATTTGAAGCAAACCCGCCAAAGCTTGGACCATTGATCGCTGCGCTGGACACGGCCTTGAGCGCTCAGAGAGCCTCCTAGCGCTGTCGGAGCACCGCTGACAGCCGCTTGGCACAATGTCTGACGAACGTAAGTCCGATTTCCCGGAAAAAGCGTGCGCCTGCCGGTGTATAAATAGCGGCTGCAACCGCACCCCATTGAGGAGTTGAAGCCACGTGGATAAACCGAAAACCGAACCCAAACCCTTTCTCACGGACGTGAAGACCTTGCGGGAGCGGGCGCGCAAAAATATCGCCAGCGGCGGGGTGACATTTACCTATCAAGGCGATGTCAAAAAGACCATCGACATCCTGCAAGCGGTTTTGGCCACTGAAATCGTGTGCGTATTGCGCTACACCATGCACGCGGTGGCGGCGCAGGGCATTTCGAGCGAAGGTGTGAAGGACGAATTTGCCCAGCACGCCAAGGAAGAGACGCAGCACATGCAAGAGGTTGCCGAGCGCATCAACCAACTCGGCGGCAGGCCGGACTTCAATCCGACCGGCCTCGCGACGCGTGCCGCATCCGAATACGGCAATGCCGAGAACCTGATCGACATGATCAAGGAGAATCTCATCGCGGAACGCATTGCGGTGGATCACTACCGCGAATTGATCCGTTATTTCGGCGATGATGACCCGGGCACCCGCAAGATGCTGGAAGGAATCTTAACGGTGGAAGAAGAACACGCGAACGACATGCATGATTTGTTGGTGGCGCACGAAGGCCATCCCATGCTGCCCAAATAAGGGCGCGAATCCGCGGGGGTTAGGAAGCCTGTCGCGGAATACTCAGACAGGCTCCTACGTGCTGCCCCCAACCGAAGGCGAGTCGCTGGCGGGAAAGGACTCCTCGAGCGCCTCGTCAAGCAGTTCATCAATATGTTGCTTGTCAGGCGCCTGCGCATGCTTGCGCATGTAAGCCGCCGCGTATGAGCAGGCGGGATTGATGGACCAGCCGCGCTCGGCGGCTACTTTTAGCGCGGCGCGCATCAACTCGCCTGCTATGCCGCGACCCCCGATGGCTGTCGGAACTCCGGTGTGGGTAATGGTCATGACGCTACTCGCCACTGTGTAGTCTAGTTGCGCGCGATGGCCGTCCACCTCGGTCGTGAATCGCATTGCGCCTTGATCATGGCTGACGATGCTCATGTTGATCTGGATGCTCCTTCGGCTGCTCCGGACGTGCCTGCGGCTTTGGCGCTGGCCTGGCATCAGTGTGCTCCGGTTGGCGGCGCGGCTCAACTGGCGTCGGCTGGCGCGGCGGAGTTGCACGTTGCTGCGGGGCGGGGCGCTCGGCAGGTGCCGCGTGCTCTTGCTGGCGCGGGGGTGTTTGCTCGTGCGGAGGTGCTTGCTGGCGCGCCGGCGCCGGTTCGCGCGGGCGTGCCTGCTCATGCGGCGGCGCCTGCTCACGCTGAGGTGTCTGCTCGCGCTGAGGTGTCTGCTCGCGCTGAGGGGTCGGCGCGCGCGGGTTTGTTTGCTCACGCGGATTTGATTGCTCGCGCGGCGGCGTGGCCTCTCGATTGGGCGCGACAGGGTGTGCCTCTCGTGCCGGAGGCGCGACGTTTCGATTCGGCGTGTTCTGGCGCGGCTGCGGAGCCTCACGTTCGTTCGGCTTGTCCGCGCGTTCGTTCGGCTTGTCCGCGCCACGTCCCGCAGGTCCGGCGTTGCGCGCCGGTACTGGATTTGCGAAATTGCCCGCACGAGGAGTCGCCGCGATGGGCGGATGACCGTGGTTGCTGCTGGCGCGCAGCACGGGGTTGCCGCGCGCGCTTTGTGCGTGCTCGCGCTGAACCGACGTCGCTTCGATGTGGCGTTCACGCGCGGCCGCGACTTCTTGCGCGCTCGCTTGAGCGCGGATGCCGCCGTTGCCGCCGTTGAAGCTGACCCGCGTCACGTTGTAGTTGTTGACGATGGTCTTGTTATAGACATTGGTGATGTGCACCGAACCGACATTGACGACTGCACGGTTGTAGAAAAGATGGCCGCCGCGCCAATAGCCGCCTTCGTATCCGTGGCCGCCGTAGCCGTAGCCGTAGTCGACGCCGCCATAAAACCCGACCTGCGGACCCCAGTAGCCGGCGTGCCAGATAAAGACCGCGCCGTTGGCGGCCCAGTAACCGGGTGTCCAGAGATAATCGGGCTGCGGTGCTTCCACCCAGGTGCCCGGCACCCAGTAGTAATCCTGGATGTCATCTCCCCAGGCCCAATATCCTGGGGTCCATATATAGCCGTCTCCCGGGATCGGCGGTTGGTCGTAAATCGGCAATTCCGGCGGGGCAACGCTGACGGAGACGCTCACTGATTGCGCCATTCCGAGAGCCGGCGAGAGCAGCAGAAATAACGCGGGTACGATGGAGAGACGCCAGGACTTGGAAAGCATGATTTTCTCCGAAGGAACGCGTGGGCCGCGAAAAATTTTTCTAAGCGGCACTCTACAAGGTAAGCCCTACCGTCTTAATCAGCGGGCTGCGGGCACGCCTGTAGGATATGGCTTATAGCTCCCAATTCGAATTGCCTGCTCCTTATATAATGGTTCAACCTATGACAGCCGCCCCGGTCTCCGCACCAGTAGTTGCCCAGAATGCGGATGTCAGGTTCCTCGGCAAGCTCCTCGGCGATGTCATCCGTACTTACGGAGGCAGTGGGCTGCTGGATCGGATTGAAGCGATTCGAGCCGCGTCGGTGGATCGCTATCGTGGTATTGCCAACCCGCGCGGCCTCCCGGCCGGCTGGGAAAGCCTGTCGCTCGATGAAACCGTGGCCTTTGTCCGCAGCTTCATGCTGTTCTCCATGCTGGCAAACCTGGCGGAAGACCGGCAGGGCGTCGCGGCTGAAAAGGACAGTACCCTGGCTTCAGCGCTGTCATTCCTGGCAAGCCAGGGCGTTACGCTCGCCCAAGCGGCGGAGCTGCTCGAGCTTGCGCTCATCACTCCGGTGCTGACCGCGCATCCAACCGAGGTGATGCGCAAGAGCATGCTGGATCATCGCAACCGCATCGCGGCGTTGATGGCGATGCGCGATGCGGGTCTTCGGGAAACCGGTGCGGGAGAAATAATCGACGAGGCCATCGCAGCACAGATCGCATTCCTGTGGCAGACGCGGGCGCTGCGGCGTGAAAGATTGTACGTTGCGGATGAAGTCGATACCGCACTGACTTATCTGCGCGACATCTTTTTGCCGGTCATCCCGCCGCTCTACGCGCGATGGGAGCGGCTGCTGGGCAAGCGGCCGCCGAGCTTTCTGAGATTGGGCTCATGGATCGGCGGCGATCGCGATGGCAATCCTCATGTTACCGCGGACTCTTTGCGTCTTGCGCTGAGCCGCGCCAGCCAGGCCCTGCTGACCGACTACCTGGAGCAGCTCAACGCGATCGGCGCGGAGCTGTCGCTGTCCAGTGAACTTGCGGTGGTATCGGAAGCGCTCGCGGCGCTGGCTCAGTGCAGCGGCGATGTGAACGCGGCACGGAGCGACGAGCCGTATCGGCGCGCAATCACCGGCATGTACGCGCGTCTTGCTGCGAGCTATCAGAACCTGACCGGTCGCACGCCGTCGCGCCCGGCCACCGTCGAGGCGCCGGCCTATCCGGATGCGGCCAGCCTGCGCGCGGACCTGCAAATCCTCGAGGACTCATTGAAGTCCGAGAGCCGCGTGCGTCTCAATGGCGGCGGCGCGCTGGCGCGTCTTAATCGCGCGGTTGAGACGTTCGGCTTTCACTTGGCGACGCTCGATCTGCGCCAAAATGCCGATGTACATGCCAGAGTCGTCGCGGAATTGCTGCAGGTGGCGGGCGTCGCACCGGGCTATGAGGCGTTGACCGAGCCTGAACGCGTCGCGCTGTTGCGCAGAGAACTGGCGAGTGAACGCTTGCTGGCGAGTCCTTACGCCCGGTATTCGCCGGAGACGCTGTCGGAACTCGGCATTGTGCGCGCGGCTGCGGAGGCGCATCGGCGCTACGGAGCCGAATGCATCCGCTTCTACATCATCTCCAAATGCGAGAGCGTGTCGGACCTGCTGGAGGTCAATATCCTTCTCAAGGAAGCCGGGCTGTACCGCGGCCGCGGCGATGCATCGGCGGCCATCATGGCGGTGCCGCTGTTTGAGACCATCGCCGACCTGGAAGGCTCGGCCAAGGTCATGCAGGCGTGGCTGGAAATGCCCGAAACGGCGGCAATCACCCGTGCATTCGGCTTCCAAGAAGTCATGGTCGGGTATTCCGACTCGAACAAGGACGGCGGCTATTTGACGTCCGTGTGGAGCCTGCACCAAGCCACGCGCAGGCTGGCTGCACTGTTCGAAAAATATGCGACACCCCTGGAAGTATTCCACGGCCGCGGCGGCGCCGTCGGACGCGGCGGCGGCTCATCTTTCGCAGCGATCCGCGCCCAGCCGCACGGCACCGTGCGCGGGCGCATCCGCATCACGGAGCAGGGCGAGATCATCGCCGCCAAGTACGGCACGCGTGAAAGCGCGGCGACGAGCCTTGAAGCCATTGCAGCCGCGACCTTGCTGGCATCGCTGGAGAGCGCATCGCTCTCGGGCGACAGCGGCCGCCGTTTCGCGGCGGCCATGGAAAATCTCTCGGCCGAAGCATTTCGCGCCTATCGCGCCTTGGTGTACGAGACCACGGGGTTTGCGGAATTCTTCCGGCAATTGACGCCGCTGCTCGAGATTTCCGAGCTCAAGATCGGATCGCGGCCCGCCTCGCGAACCAACTCTCAGCGAATCGAGGATCTACGAGCGATCCCTTGGGTATTCAGCTGGGCCCAGTCCCGCGTGATGCTGCCAGGCTGGTATGGCGTGGGCCACGCGATGCAGGCAGCCGACATGGGGCTGCTGCGCGAAATGCTGGCGGCGTGGCCGTTCTTTCGCGCCACGGTCGACAACCTCGAGATGGTGTTGTCGAAATCGGACATGGGAATCGCCGCGCGCTATCTCACCCTGGTCAAGGATCGAGCCATGGGCGAATCGCTATTCGGCCGCATCCGGGACATGTGGCAGACGACTCACGATTGCATCCTCGAACTGACCGGTCAATCGCGGCTGCTGGAAAAACATCCGGCATTGGATGCGTCCATTCGTCTGCGCCTTCCCTACATCGAACCGCTGAATCTTCTGCAGGTCGAGTTGCTCAAGCGTCACCGCGCCGGCGAGACCGATCCGCGGGTGCGCGAGGGTATACAGCTCTCGATCAATGCCATCGCGACGGCGCTGCGCAACAGCGGTTAGGCGATGCCGAAGATGCCCGACAGCGATCACGGCCCGTGGAATCCGGGAGTTGAGTCGCAGACGCCGAGCGAATTGCGGCACCTAGCCACCATCTTTCGCCCCGAGCACGTATTCACGACTCTCGCTGCAGCAACCGAGCTGCGTGGGCTGACCGGATTCTCCTTGAGCGAATTGGTGGCGTTTCGTCCGCAGCGGCTGGCGCTGCATGAGCTTTTGGTGCGCATCACCGCGGATTTTGCGGTTCCCGACGGCACGCGAATCGAGGATCTGGGATTGAATTTCCGCGAAATCGCCCGGCTCCTCTGGTCGAGCCATCTCGAGCCCGCGATGGACTCGATCGCCGAGGTTTATCGGCGCGCGCGTGAAAACGCACGCGGCGTCATCGAAGCGGCGCTGTTGCGCGCGGGCCGGAACTGGGGACCGGAGGAAATCGCTGAACTCGAACGCCTGGCGGCCACGTCCTTGGGTTCGGCCGCCGGCAGCGGACATCGGTGTCTCGCGCGCGTGATGTCGGCGTTGTTTGCGACACAGGGCGCCGCGTGGGGATCCAAGGATTTGATCGCTTCCATGGCGACCAATCTCGCCAGCAATGATTTCGGCGGCGACGAAATCGGCCGCGCCATCGCACCCCTGATGCAGTCAGCCGCACGCGAGCACGGCTACAAGCTCCTGCCGAGGCAGGAGCATCCCGTGGTCATCAATACCAAGGGAGCCTCGGCGTCCGGCAAAAGCACGTTGCGGCCGCTGCAAAAAAAACTGGCCGGCGCGATCGGCGTTGAATGGAGCGACTTTGCCATCATCAGTCCCGACATCTGGCGCAAGCAACTGCTGGACTATGCCTCGCTCGGTGCCGCATACAAGTACGCGGGTGCCTTCACCTCGGACGAGGTGCAAATCATCGACCAAAAGCTCGACCGCTACATGGCCCGCAAGAATTTGCGCGGCGAAATGTCGCACTTGTTGATCGATCGATTTCGCTTTGACAGTTTTGCGCCTGATTCGGACGAGGCGGGAAGCAATTTGCTGACGCGCTTCGGCCAAAATGTCTACCTGTTCTTCATGATCACCCCGCCGGAGATGCTGGTGGAACGCGCATGGAAACGCGGACTCGAGGTTGGCCGCTACAAGGCCGTCGACGACACATTGGCGCACGCCGTAGAGGCGTATGCGGGAATCCCCGACGTCTTTTTTACCTGGGTTCGCCGCAGCGACAAGCGCATTCAGTTTGAATTCCTGGACAACACGGTGCGCTTGGGGGAGCGGCCCCGGACCGTGGCTTTCGGCGACAACGAGACCTTCAATATTTTGGACGTCAAGTCCGCGCTCGACGTGGAGCGCTATGCGCGCATCAATGTCGACGCGGTTGCCCCGGAATCGCTCTATCCGGATCGCAGCTTGTTGCTTGCCGAAAAAAATTTGAATTTCCTGCGGCGCTGCGTGCAAACCTTCCACTGGGTCAATTTTGCCGACCAGGCGAGCGGCCAGGTGTATTTACGCATCGAGCACGGCAAGGCGATCCAGAAGGATGGCGTGGCGCTGCGGGCGGCCGCACTCCAGCCGGATACGCTGGCGGTGATTCAGTCGGTTGCGCCTGAAGCGCTGCAGGGCGCGGTGCCCGATTCGCAGCACGCCGATTTCCTCGAGGCCCAGGACGGCGGCGGGCCGCCGAGCCTGGGACAGTGGGGCCGGCTATCCTAAAAAGCCGCAGAATTTGTCGACGTGCGCGGCCAGATCGAGCGTGTGCTGACGCGTGAGGCGCTCGGCCAGTTCGGTGTCGCGCTTCTCCAGCGCTTCGATTATTTTCAGGTGATCGATGATGGAACGCGCCGCGCGGTCGGCCTGCGTGATGGTTGCCCGGCGGATGGCGCGCACGTGAAGCAACAGATTCTTGGTGGCATCGATGATCATTTGGGATCCGCCCAGCGCGATCACCGCAGTATGGAACGCGATATTCGCATCGGAGTATTCGCCCAGGTGCTCGGAGGGAGGCGAATTCTGAAATTCATCGAACAAATGCCGCAGTTTGGCAATTTCGGGTTCGCTGGCGTTCAAGGTCGCGAGCCGCGCGGCCATGGACTCCAGCGCCGCCCACATTTGAATCATCTCGATCATCTCTTTCTTCGATTTGCGGATGATGTAGATGCCGCGTCGCGGCACGGTCCGAATGAAGCCCTCTTGTTCCAGCAGGGACAAGGCCTCGCGAATCGGCGTACGGCTGACGCCGAGCGCCGTCGTCAATTGGCGTTCATCCAACCGCAATTCCTGCTGCGGATCGTAAATATCCGTATCGGCAATCGCGTTTTTCAGCAGTGCGTAAGCTTGATCGCGCAGACTGGTCGCGTTCAGCGGAGCAAGTGCCAGAGGGGTGGCCGAGGTAGTTCGTTGAACCAGCGTCACTATGGAATTCATTAGTCCTCTTTATGCATATCGACGATGTCGTATCGAAGATATATTACATTGCAGCCATTCCGGTGCAGCGAAAAATTTCCCGGCGAGCAATCGACATGCCGGCCCCTTGGATCACTGTTGCATAGCGCAAGAGCAAAAGCCCACACCGTGGTTGCGGGCTTTGCGCTCTAAAGCAAGCGGATTGCAGGCACCTGCCAGTTGCTTGACACTCCGAAACTTGTTCATATATGGTATACCACGATAACGACGTGTGGCTGGTTTGATCTCGAATTTAATGATTCGAGCACCGTTATTGGGAATATGAAAAGTGCATTACTCTCAGCGCAGGTCATTTTCGCCGCGGCTGCGGCGAGAAATTACCGTCTCGCAGCGCCAACACGGAGAACTACAAAATGAATGAGAATGAAACTGCTAAATCGCCTTTCGCCAATCCCTGGATCCAACTCATTATCGGTGTCGTCTGCATGGCTTGCGTGGCCAATCTGCAGTACGGCTGGACTTTGTTCGTCAACCCCATCGATGCCAAGTATCACTGGGGACGAGCGGCCATTCAGGTCGCATTCACTCTGTTTGTGCTCATTGAAACGTGGCTGATTCCCGTTGAAGGCTACATGGTCGATCGCTTCGGCCCGAAGTGGGTGGTGATGGTCGGCGGGATATTGGTAGCGATCGCGTGGGTATTGAACTCCGTCGCGAGCTCGCTGCCCATGCTGTATTTCGGCGCTGCCATCGGCGGCATCGGCACCGGGTGCGTCTATGGCACCTGCGTCGGCAATGCACTCAAATGGTTCCCCGGCAGGCGCGGTCTGGCGGCAGGCATCACTGCTTCCGGCTTCGGCGCCGGCGCGGCCCTCACCGTCGTGCCGATTAAACAGATGATCGATGCTTCCGGCTACGAGCATGCATTCCTGACGTTCGGTCTGCTGCAAGGCGGCATTGTCTTTGTGATGGCCTGGCTGTTGCTGGCCCCGCCGCCGAGCCTCGTGGCTGCCATTGTCAAGCCGAGTCAGACAGCGCACGGTTACACGCCGCTCGATGTTTTGAAGAGTCCGGTGTTCTACGTCATGTACCTCATGTTCGTGCTCATCGCGGCGGGCGGGTTGACCATGGCGGCCTCCATGGCGCCGATCGCGGATGATATGAAAATCGGCAAGATCCCGGTCGATCTGTTCGGCATGGTCATGCCGGCGCTCGGCTTTGCCCTGGTCTTGAACCGGATCTTTGACGGCGTCGGGCGGCCATTTTTCGGCTGGCTCTCGGATCAGATCGGCCGTGAATACACGATGGCGCTGGCATTCAGCATCGGCGCGATTGCACTGTTCACGTTGAACCGGTCGGGAGGCAACCCGGTGGTGTTTGTACTCGTGACGGCACTGTATTTCGGGGTGTACGGCGAAATCTTCAGCCTGTTCCCGGCAACCCAGGGCGACACCTTCGGTTCCAAGTTTGCGGCCGCCAACAACGGCATGCTGTACACCGCCAAGGGCGCCGGCTCGTTGCTGGTCCCCGTCGCTGCCTTGATTGCAAAGAGTTACGGCTGGAACGTCGTGTTCGCGATCTTCGTCACGTGCAACGTGATCGCCGCGCTCATGGCGTTGTTCGTGCTGAAGCCCATGCGCGCGGCGCACTTCGCCAAGAGCCGCGCAGCATTCCCGCAGCCGGCCTCGGGCGCCGCTGTACGAAACGCCTGAAGCTTGGCGTTCAAATTACGCAATTGGAGACATTATGGCCACGGTAAATCCCATCTCGAGTCCGCCCAAAGCCACGACGGCCGAGGATACGCTGCAACGTAAGAACCGCGACGCGGGCGTCATATCCGGTGGCCACCTGGTCGCGAAGGCGCTGAAGAATGAAGGTGTGGACACCATCTTCACCCTGTGCGGCGGTCACATCATCGACATCTACGACGGCTGCGTCGACGAAGGCATTCGCATCATCGACGTGCGTCACGAGCAGGTTGCCGCCCATGCCGCGGATGGTTACGCGCGGCAAACCGGCAAACTGGGCTGCGTTGTCACCACCGCCGGACCGGGGTGTACCAATGCAGTCACGGGTGTGGCCACCGCATTCCGCTCCGAAAGCCCGATTCTGCACATCGGCGGCCAGGGTGCGTTGACGCAGCACAAGATGGGATCGCTGCAAGATCTGCCGCATGTCGAATTGATGTCGCCGATCACGAAATTCGCGGCTTCGGTCTCGAGCACGGAGCGCGTGGCGGACATGATTTCCATGGCGGCACGCGAAGCGTTCAACGGCGCGACGGGTCCCGTGTACCTGGAGATTCCACGCGACGTACTCGATCGCGAAGTGGATATCTCCAAGGCCGTCCTGCCCCAGCCGGGCAAGTATCGGGCATCGACCAAGTCGATCGGCGATCCGCGCGACATCGAAAAATTGGCCGACTTGCTGGTCAATGCGGAACGGCCCGCTATTCTGTACGGCCAGCAGGTGTGGACCGCCCGAGGGCACAAGGAGGCCATTGCGCTGCTGCGCGGACTGGACATTCCAGGCTACTTCAACGGCGCGAGCCGCGGTCTGTTGCCGCCCGGCGATCCGCATCACTTCGACCGAACCCGCACGCAGGCATTTGCCAGCGCCGACGTGCTGGTGATCGTCGGAACTCCGTTCGATTTTCGCATGGGCTACGGCAAGCGCATCAGCAAGGATCTCAAGCTGGTGCAAATCGACATGGACTATCGCACTGTCGGCAAGAACCGGGACATCGATCTCGGTTTGGTAGGCGATCCGGGCGCGATTCTGGGTGCGGTGCTGGCGGCTGCCGGCGGACGCATCAAGGGCGACAAGCGTCAGGCGCGCCAACAGTGGTTGAAACAGCTCAACGATGCGGAAGTAGTCGCGGGCGAGAAGCTCATGCCGCTCTTCAAGTCCAACAGCGTGCCCATTCATCCTTATCGCGTGGCCTTCGAGCTGAACGAGTTTCTTGCGGACAACACGATTTATATCGGCGACGGCGGCGACGTGGTCACCATCTCCGCACAAGCGGTGCGCCCGCGCGGCCCGGGACAATGGATGGATCCCGGTGCGCTTGGATCGCTCGGTGTGGGCACGGGCTTTGCGATCGCCGCTGGCCTGGCAAATCCGCAAAAGGAAGTTCTGTGCTACTACGGCGATGGCTCGTTCGGCATGACGGCCTTCGACATGGAGACGGCCAACCGATTCGGCGTGCCTTACATCGCGGTCATCGGCAACAACTCGGCCATGAACCAGATTCGCTACGGCCAGCTCGCGAAATATGGCGAGCAACGCGGCAATGTCGGCAATCTGCTGGGCGATGTGCCGTTCGGCAAGTTCGCTGAAATGCTCGGTGGCTACGGCGAGGAAGTTCGGGATCCGGCGCAAATCGCGCCGGCCTTGAAGCGGGCCCGGGAGTCGGTGCACAAATTGCGCAAGTCGGCTGTGATCAACATTTGGGTCGATCCGCGCGAATACGCTCCGGGCACCAAAAATCAAACAATGTACAAGTGACGGGTCTCTGGAGTTCTCATGGGTAAGGCGTTAGACGGCGTCCGCATTCTCGATTTCACGCACGTGCAGTCGGGGCCGACGTGTACACAATTATTGGCTTGGTTCGGCGCTGATGTGATCAAGGTGGAAAAAGCGGGCGCCGGGGACATAACGCGCGAACAATTGCGCGATATACCGGACGTGGACAGCTTGTATTTCACCATGCTCAATCACAACAAGCGGTCGTTGACGCTCGATACTAAAAGCGAGCAAGGCAAGCAGGTGCTGGAGAAACTCGTCAAGCACTGCGACGTGCTGGTGGAGAATTTCGCACCCGGCGCGCTCGACCGCATGGGGTTTACCTGGGAGCGCATTCAAGAACTCAATCCGCGCATGATCGTCGCGTCGGTCAAGGGCTTCGGCCCCGGACCCTACGAAGAGTGCAAGGTTTATGAGAATGTCGCGCAATGTGCCGGCGGATCGGCGTCCACCACAGGATTCGATGACGGGCCGCCGCTGGTGACCGGTGCTCAGATAGGCGACAGCGGCACCGGGCTGCATCTCGCGCTGGGCATCGTCGCAGCGCTGTACCAGCGCAATTCCAGCGGGCGCGGTCAGAAGGTGCTGGCCGCGATGCAGGACGGCGTGCTCAACCTGTGCCGCGTGAAGCTGCGCGATCAACAGCGCCTGGAGCGCACGCAGGTCATGAAGGAATACCCGCAGTACCCCAACGGCAAATTCGGCAGCGCCGTACCGCGCGCCGCCAACGCCTCAGGCGGCGGGCAGCCGGGAACCATCGTCAAGTGCAAGGGCTGGGAAACCGATCCCAATGCCTATCTGTATTTCATCGCCCAAGCTCCGGTCTGGAAGGCAATCTGCCAGGTCATCGGCAAGGAATCCTGGATCACGGACGCGGATTTCGCCACGCCCAATGCGCGATTGCCGCGGCTCAAAGAGGTGTTCGCGGCCGTGGAGGCCTGGACATCGACCAAGACCAAGTTCGAGGCAATGGCACTGCTCAACGAACATGACATTCCCTGCGGTCCGATATTGTCGATGGAAGAATTGGCGCACGAACCTTCGCTGCGCAAGACCGGCACCATCGTCGAAATTGACCACCCGAAGCGCGGCAAATACTTGAGCGTGGGCAACCCCATCAAGCTGAGCGACAGCCCCACCGAAGTCAAGCGCTCGCCGCTGCTTGGCGAACACACCGACGAAGTGCTCGCCGAGTTGGGGTACGCAACAGCGGATGTGGCCGCGCTGAGAATGAAAAAAGTCATCTAATCCGTTGGGACCGGCGTGACGCCGCGTGTCCGCGCATAGCCTCCGAGGAAACTTAAGACATGTCACATGATAAAAGCGCCGTTCGCAAAATTCTCGATCAAGCCAAGGCCGCCGGCCGCGAGGCCTTGACCGCGCCCGAGGCGCGCGGGGTGTGCGAAGCGTACGGCATCACGATTCCCAAAGAGGGCGTCGCGGCCTCCGCCGACGAGGCTGCCAAGCTGGCGGCGGGAATCGGTTTTCCGGTGGTGATGAAAATCGTCTCGCCGCAGATTTTGCACAAGACAGAAGCCGGCGGCGTCATCGTCGGCGTCAAATCGGCCGAGCATGCCAAGGAAGCGTACGCAAACATCGTCGCCAATGCCCGCAAGTACGACGCCAAGGCTGAAATTCTCGGCGTGCAGGTGCAGCAGATGTTGGCCGGGGGCCAGGAAGTCATCATCGGTGCGGTGACCGACCCGGCGTTCGGCAAACTGGTGGCCTTTGGCCTCGGCGGCATCCTGGTCGAGGTCCTCAAGGACATCACCTTCAGGCTCGCGCCTGCAACCGGGGAGGATGCGCTGTCGATGCTGGACGGCATTCAGGCGGCCGAGATTCTGCGCGGCGTTCGCGGTGCGAAGCCCGTGGATCGTGCCGCGCTGTCGGGCATGATCGAGCGCGTATCCTCGCTGGTTGCGGACTTTCCGGAGATTTCGGAAATGGATCTCAATCCGGTGTTTGCAACCGAGCGCGGCGCGACCGCCGCGGATGTTCGCATCGTTCTCAATTTCAGCCCGGCGCCGCCACGCGATCGGCCGAGCCAGGCCGCGATCGTCGAAAAGATGAATCGCATCATGAAGCCGAAAGCGCTCGCCGTGATCGGTGCGTCGGCCGAGAACGGAAAAATCGGCAACTCCGTCATGAAGAATTTGATCAACGGCGGCTACAAAGGCGAGATCTACCCGATCCATCCCAGCGCCACGGAAATCATGGGCAAGAAGGCCTACAAGAGCGTCAAGGACGTGCCGGGCGATATCGACGTCGCCGTGTTCGCGATTCCGGCGAAGTTTGTGGCGCAGGCGCTGACCGAAGTCGGCGAAAAAAAGATCGCCGGCGCCATCTTGATCCCCTCGGGTTTCGCCGAAACCGGCAACGTCGCGGGCCAGAACGAATTGGTGGAAATCGGCCGCAAGTACGGCGTGCGTCTCATGGGGCCGAACATCTACGGCTTCTACTACACACCCAGCAACTTATGCGCGACGTTTTGCACCGCCTACGACGTCAAGGGCCACGCCGCACTCTCGTCCCAGTCGGGCGGCATCGGCATGGCGATCATCGGCTTCTCCCGCTCCGCCAAGATGGGCGTTTCCGCCATTGTCGGTCTGGGCAACAAGTCCGACATCGATGAGGATGATTTGCTGACGTTCTTCGAGCAGGACGACAACACCACGATCATCGCCCAGCACTGCGAGGACTTGAAGGACGGCCGCGCCTTCGCCGAAGTGGCCAAGCGGGTGTCGAAGAAGAAACCCATTGTCGTGCTGAAGGCGGGGCGCACCAGCATGGGCGCTCGAGCGGCCAGTTCGCACACCGGCGCGCTTGCCGGCAACGACAAGATCTATGAAGACGTGTTCAAGCAATCCGGCGTGATTCGTGCGCGATCCTTGCGCGACCTGCTGGATTTCGCGCGGGGCATTCCGGTGCTGCCCACGCCGAAGGGCAACAATGTGGTGATCATCACCGGCGCCGGCGGCTCCGGCGTGCTCTTGTCGGACGCGTGCGTCGA
>DATHKV010000185.1:0-100195 GCA_035488895.1 Steroidobacteraceae bacterium | reverse complement strand
TCGCGACGTCGCGACCTGCGTGTGCAAGCCCTAGGATCGACAGCGCGTAAAATGCCGTCGCGTCGACGTCGTCGGGGTAGCGCTCATGCAGCTTTGCCATGGCGTCTTCGTACCGGACATCGCGCTCCTCCTTGGTGCCTTCGCCGTACAGAATCTCAATTGCGTCCAAATAGCCCTTCTCCCTCTCGGTCTGCGCCTTGGAGCGACGCATCGATGAGGAGGGCGCAAGCCTGTTGAGTGCAGCACGGGCCGAGGCGGGATCCTGCTGCATCCAGACTGGATGGTTGAACGTCATAGCCTCGCCCCAGTAGGCCATGGCGAAATCCGAATCCGCCGCTTCGGCGCGGCGAAAAGCCGCCGCGGCAGAGGGGTATTCAAAGTCATGCAATAAGGCGAGACCGATTATGAAGTCGGCTTGGGCTTGGGGAGCGCCTGAATTGGCGAACTCGACGTGGCCGTATTCGGGCGCAGCAATCGCCGGTAAGCCGATCATGAACGCGACGGTAACGAGCACTGCCTTCACCGAATGCATAATAATTCTCACGGGAGAGTACTGACCGGCCCTTCACCGAAGTTGACTCTTATACCACGCGCGGTGCGTGGAAATGATGGATGCTAGGCTTCTTGCAATGCGTAACCAGCCCGTCTTGAGCGAAAGGAGTGTTACATGATCGGAGTATTCGTGACGTTTCGCTACGGAGACAATTTCGACGAGCAAGCCGTGCGGAAGATCGCTGAGACCGCACGCGTGAGGTTTGAAGGAATGCCCGGCCTACGCTCAAAGGCCTTCACGCTCAATTCCGGAAAGCGTGAGGCCGCGAACTTCTACGTTTGGGATTCAGAGGATGCCGCCAAAGCGTTTTTCACTGATCAGCTACTCGACCGGGTGGCCGGTCTCTACGGAGTGCGCCCCACCGTCGAGTTCGTACAAATTGCCACACTCGTGGAGAACCGGCAAAAACTCTAAACTCCCGATAGCCGCCGGTCATGGCGATTTAGGGACATCGAGCTCATGAATTTGAGGGCCGAGTTTTCGCGACAACGAAACCGGGGTGTCCGTGTCGCGTGAGCCTTGCTGATGCCGATATCGGCGATGAAGTGTTGTTACCAGCTACCGGGTAAAAACCACGCCATGCGGATTCGCGGATCCAGTCCAGCCATGGGGCCATTCTCGATTGTCGAAGCTGAAGCCGGGCTTGCCGGCAGCGTCGTGGAACGCCGTGTCCATAGAGACGGCGCCGGTGGCCTGGTTTAGCTTTACCATGAACAGCCGGTGATCATCGCCGTATCCCGTCACGACCAGGCGCTGGGTGCGCGCGTCCCATCCTGTCCAGTGGGGCATGAAGTCATTTTCGATGAGCACCTGTGAAACCTCAACCGGCTTTGATGGATTGGAAATGTCGAGCACGATCAGGCCATGCGTGACGCGGTCGCTTTGAATGAGGTAATGGCCAACGATGGTCGGCACCCCGCACATGGCTCCGGGAAATACATGCACCAGCTGCGACTTCGGCTGTGTCGTGGCGATGTCTGTGATGCGCTCGATGCCGCAGGCGAGCGTCTGCACATACACCGACCCGTCGGGCCCGCGCCGCGGTTCCTCTGGATCGATCTGCCCGTATTGCCGTCCACCGGTATCGAAGTACACGGTTTTCAGCAATTTGAGATCCGACAGGCGCCACACCTGAAACGTATGACCATGCGGGTCCGTGTCATGCATGGATGAATTGGTGACGACGATACGGTCGATCTCCGGCAGCGGCACCAAACTGTATGGCATCAGCAGCGCGCCGGGGAACGCGGGGTCCGCCGAACTCGCTGCGCGGATCACGTGCCCCTGATCGTCGATCTCGACCAGTCCACCGGCAATGCTCATCTGCATATCGCCCCCCGCGTGCTGCATATGCTGGAAACTCGCCAGCACATGGCCGTTGGGTAAGCGCAAGAAAGAGTGCGGATGCGCGTAGCCGGCCATGTCGGTGAAAGACGTCGACACCGTCGGGTGCAAGGGGTCGCTCACATTGAAAACAAAAGTACGTCCCGCGAGATGGTCGTTTGCAAACAAAAGACCGCCTTCCGGCATCACGTATTCGGTGTGATGCACCTGCATGCTCACCTGGTCGGTCACGGCCGTCGCGATCAGATGTCCATACGAGTTGGACTCCGGATCCGCGTCGATGACGGCGAGGAAATCGTTACCCTTGTGAGACACGTCGCCGGCCCAAGCAAATAAATAGTGGCCGGGTGTCGTCGGCCTGTCGGCCGCATACGCGGGCAGAGCGAGGATCAGCAGTAACAGAGTCAATCCCTTCGCCACGCGTGACATCCAGTTCCCCTTAATTTGCTTTTTGCCCCGGCCAGACGGACACCATCAACTCCGCCCAAAGCGCGGAATAGACCTGCGCTGCTGCACATCTAGGGGCAAAAGCGGGTATTGGCGCCCGGCGCAGAGTCATGCGTTCGATCTCACTGGAGTACGGGACTTCGGTCGCGAGCATCATCGGAAACTGCTCGCGGGTATTGGCGATTATTTCATGATGCAGCGACTTACGGCGATCGACCATCGAGAAGAACGGCAGGAGCTTCAAGTCCGTCCAGCCTTTGCTTGCGATGAAGTCCTGCAATTGCACCAGCATGCGTACCGACAGCGGCGTGGGCAGCAGCGGCACGATGATCGCGTCCGCAGCGCGCAGCACGTTCTCCGATAGCAGCGAGATGCCCGGCGCACAATCGAGGAACAGCACCGAATAGACTTCCCGCAAAGATCGGCTCATTTTAAGCAGCCGCTCGGTGGGATTCTTTCGCTCAGCGAGGTGCACATCAAAATTTCGATAGGAAAAATCCGCCGGCAGGAGGTCCAGACTAGGATATCCCGTCGAGAGTATGAGTTCGGGGAGGTGCCGCTTACCACTCAGCAATTTCTTTGGGCTTGCGCGCTCCAGGGGATCGCCTCGCAAGGTGTAGGTCGCGGCGCCCTGCGGATCCAAGTCCCAGAGCAGCGTGGGGCCGCTGCTCGCGGCACATAAATAGGACAGGTTGACGGCCGTGGTGGTCTTGCCGACCCCTCCCTTGATGTTTGTGACCGCAATTATTTTCATCGCATCGGCTTGTTTGCCGGTCGGACCCAAATCTCCCACTCGGACGATGGGAGCTTCCCGGTTTGGAGTCAAATGGTACATCAGCGCTTTCGAAAACCGCGCAGCAGCCGCGGTGTTGCAAGCCATTTGACTACTGCACGGCCGGCCCGAGCTCTGCCTTCAAACGACAGGCACGCGACCGCATTTTTCTTCATTTCAATCGGTAGGGTCCCGCCATCCTTTAGCAGACAAACCGTGAGCAGGACCGAGAGACCCGGTTGATGCCCGACGATGGCAATCCGCTTGCTGCGATCCTTGGCCAAAAGCGCCAGCACCGCCGCCGCGCCCTCCCCCGGCTTGAGTTCCACCGCTATTTCGGCTCTCGGCCAGCCGGCGACCTCCGTCAGAATCTTGGCCGTTTGCCTGGCACGAATCAGGGGACTGGTCAGAAGGCGATCGGGCGCCTTGCAGAGTTCTTTGAGTCCGGCCGCCGCTTTGTGCGACCGCCTGATCCCTGCGGGCGATAGGGGCCTCGCGGCATCGTCGGCCCAACGATCGCGGTCGCGCTCGAATGCAATCGCATGTCGGATGATCAACAATTCCATCGCTTCAAAGCCTTAAGGTGTCGGTGCCTCATTCGCAGTCGACTTTTCGAACTTCATCCGCAGCTTCTTCCATTTTTGCCGTACTTTTCGATAACCCGTTGCACAGCGCTTTCGAGCCTGGGCAGCTGTGTCGAGATGGCGCTCTGCTAGGCGGCCCATCAAGAACAATGTTTGCGCCGGAATCCCCGTAGGGCTAGCGCCGGCGAGAGCGTTTAAGCGCTGCATTGCTACCGCCGCGTCCTGTTGCACGCCGAGGTTCTCCTGCCAGCGGCGCAGCGCTCTAATCATGTCATCGGCGGGCTTGCCGTAGAGGGCAGCCACTGCTTCCAGCGCGTACCGCAGTTTCTTCACCTGGCCGCGAACCTCGTGATACGCCTCGGTGGAAGAATCCGCGTCCAGAAGGTCGGCCCGCTTGCGTAACTTACGAAATCGTTTGCGTATCAGACCGGCGGAAGCGTGCAACGCGAGATCCACTGCCGAGGCTTCGGATGCAGCGGCGGGCGCGGCCAGCAGCGCCGTCAACTCCTGCAAATTCCTCTGCACCCAGATCGAGTCGAGAACGCTCAACATTTGCGCGCGGGCCCTGGCGCGCTCCGACATCAAGTGCTCCTTTAAGGGTTCCATACCCACCCGGTCCGATTTCGGCAATTTGCGACTGAAGTCTTGCAACTCGCTCAAAGCGACGTCGAGATCGCGGGCATGCCCCAACGCACTCAACACGGCCTTTAGCGTCGTGCGCAGTTTCAAAAATTCTGCAGGCAGAAAGGATTGAAACTGGCGCAGGGTAGCGTCGAGTCTGCGGCCGGCGACGCGCAGGTCATGCAATGCTTCAGGATCGTCTCCCAATCTGGCACCGGGCTCGTGCAAGTACCAGGCGGCCAAGTAGAGCCGGAGATTCACCAGGGCGACTTCGGCGACGGTCATGGAAGCATCTAAGGTCGTTGCGGCGAATTCTTGCGCGGGCGGGGCCAGTCCCACGGACTTGAGTCCGAGCGAGTACTTTGTGTCGGATGCGGACTCGAGCGCACAGTTGCTGCGAAGGGACTTCACAAGCGACCGCAGGGGTCCGTGCGATTCCGTGAGCGCTTCGACCTCGACCCGAAGCATGCTTGCCTGGGGTTCACCGTGCGGGCGGGATATCACGGTTTCATCGAGGGCGATCTCGCCGAGTTGCCGTGTCTCGTCACTCTTGCGGACCGCAAATCTCTGCCTCGAGGTACGCAATTCGAATAACGGCAACAGGGCGCGCGCTCCGCTCACGGCGCTTACCCGCGTTCCAACCGGCCCAACCAATTCCCGGATTGCTTCGCTGTCGGAGTTCAAGAGAGTTTCCGTCAACTCGCGGCGGTCTGCTACCTCGGTGCTGGCTGAATGGAGCGACTTGAGCGTGGCTTCGGTTGATCCGGTTCCGGAGCGGACGCGCAGGGCGAATCCCGCCCGATGTATTCGCCAGTCATCCGTGTCCAAGTACGTGTCGAAGATCTGCTGCGTGGACCGTGGCTCCAGGATGAGCCCGTCAATCGTACCGTGTTCGCTCAGCCACCGCCGGACGGAACTCAGATCGGTGCAGGCGAGCTGCCATTCCACTTCGCGGCCGTCCTTGTGGCGAGGCTTTGTCGGCGGCGCTGAGGCTGTGATGGATGACATGTGTAAGACAGTCTACCGACTATTGCCCGCGGCGGAGAGATGCAAGGCTTTAAAAAAATCACCGACTGTTCAGCGACTTCTGCCACAACGCATAGCCTGACAGGGGCCGAAAACCGTGTTCTTCGTAAAAGTGCTTGGCGCGCGGGTTGTTGATCGCGAGTTGCAATTGAAGCTGGGCAATTCCGTCGCGTGCCATCGCCTGACTGGCTTCGCTCAACAGGGCGGCGCCAACCGCTAATGAGCGCTTTTCCGGGACTACAAACAATTCATCGATTTCGGCCATGAGGCCTCCGTGCTCCAAGCTGAACACCAGGACCACGAGAAGGTATCCGATGAGGCCGCCCTCAATTTCTGCGACCCAACAATGCCCTCGTTCGGAGCGAGCCAAGAATTCGGCCAGTAGCGTCACCGTTCGTGATCTCTCGAATCCTGGGATGTTCTCAAAGTCCCAATAGTGCGCAACGAGCGCCGCAATCGCTTCGATGTCGGTATCGCGTGCAAGTCGAATGGCGGGGCGCATGGTGTCTGCCTGCAGCATTGCGCAGTTTCATGGATGCGGTTGGTGTAAGCAAGGCTGGGCTGCCGCGATGGCCGGCGGCGCGACCGACGGTAGTCATGGGTGTCATGAAACCCTGATATTTCAGGTCTTATGTGTGCAGACTTTCTTTCTGGGCGGGAACTTCCCAAGGCTTGCTTAGGTCTGCTAGTCGGCAGCGATCAGAATGAAGGCTCATTTCGAGGGAAATAAGATGAATACCCCGTTCTCGATGAAGCTTGGTGCGGTCGTGGTTGCGCTGTTCATGAACGGTCTGATCTTGGGGGGTACGGCCTATGTGGTCCACGCCCAAGCTCAACCCCAACAAGCCGAACCCTCGGTCGCGTGCACATCCAAAAAGGCAGTTCACCTGCGCGTGTGACTCGGGCTTAAGCCGGGGCGGTGGTTGCCTCTTTCCGCACGGGTTCGGCGGCCGTCACCGTTCGGCCGTAGAAGAACGCCACGATGAGCCCGAACAGCAGCATCGCGGCCATGTTCTCGGCGAATTTCAATGCGGTGAAGTGCGGCGTCGACTTCCAGGCCGAGAGCGGCACCACGGCATAGTTCATCACGTAGAAGATGATCACCCCATAGGCCAGTCCGCTGATGATCCAGCGACGGGATAAGGCCGGAATGGCCCTCGCCGGCAGCACATAGGCGGCGGCGATCAAAATCCCCATCGCCTCCTGCAAGACCGCCCCCAGTATCATCGTCGGCACTCCCCCATCGAAGGATGCCTTGGCCAACAGGCCGCCCGCGATGACCTGCAGGATGAATCCGGGACTACGCCCCGAAATCACGCAGGCCGCGCCGATGTCGATCGTGGCCGCGATGACGCCGCCGAGCAAGATTGCGCCAAGAATCCCGCGATCCCTTCTTTGCACGACTGACTCCTTGAAACTGACTCAGCCAAGCTAAGTGTTCATCGCGCCGTGCTCAACATCCAATTCAAGACTCTTTGAGGGGGCCACTGGGGGATGGCGAGTGCCGGCCGTGCAAACCTAGTGCGATGGCGCGGCGAGTCTACCCAGGCCCTGGTCCGCTTGGTGCAGCCAGTCATCCCGATCCCGCGACGGCGGCAGCGCCTGGGTCAATTCGCGCGCATGGCCATAAGCCTCGCGGGCGCCGCGCCCATCGCCGGTCTTTGCCAGCGCCTCGGCCAGGGCCAGCGCGTTCGGCGGATACTGCGGCTTGAGCGCGACCGCCCGTCGTGCCGATGCCAGTCCTGACTCCGGATCGCCCGGTCCCAGCGGCCACGCCGGTGCCTTGACGAGGACCAGGGCCTTGACGCGGGCCGGTCCCGCTTCATCAATCTGAGCATCGGCCGCTTCCGCCCTGGTGAGTGCGTCGAGCATACCTTTGAGCGCCTCGCCGGCTCGCAAGGGATGCGCCCGAGCCTCGAGCCCTAGAGCAATCCCATGATAATAAAGACACGCCGCCGACTGGGGCGCGCGCTCGAGACAGGCTTGCGCATCGCGGCCGGCGTCTGCGGCAAGCTGCTCGCGGATTTTCGAATCGGTTTCGGCATCACTGCGCCGTGCGTCCTCGGCGACGGCCGCTGCCAGCTGCTCGATCGACATAGAGGCGGGTACGGTGGACCGCAGGACAGGCGCCTTGCACGCCGTCAGCAGCAACGCCGCGGCCGCGGCGGCGAGAAGGCGCCTCACGGCTTGCCGGTGTTGCCCGGCAGCTGCGGCAACCCGAATCCCTTCAGCCGCAGCGATGCCAGCGTAGCCGCACCGCCGGCGGCCGCGTTCATTTTAATGAGCGCAGCCTGAACTGCTTTGGCGCGCGGCGCGGGGACACGCGAATCGACCACCGCGATAAGCGCAACGGGCAGCGGCGGCGATTGCATCAAAGTTTTGAGCTGTGCGGCGAAGGGCAGCGTCGCGAGCGACGCGGCCTGCGTTTGATCGAGCAGCGCCACCACCGGCTCGCCCGAGGCGACGCGACGCAAGGCGCTTAAGATCTGCCCGGTCGCCTCGATTTTCACGTCCGACGGCAGCGTCCAAGCGGCGAGGGCCGAGTGCTTCACGAACTCCGGTGCGTAGCCTGCGACGCTCAAAATCGTATGGCCGCTCAGGGATTTTGCATCGGTCACCGTCCCGCCGGCCTTGCCCACCAGTGTCCAGCGCTCCTCGGTGCCGACGCCGACCACATCGGCTTGCGCCAGCGGCGAAAGGTGAAGCGCCGCGCCATGCTCCACAAAAAATGCATAGGGCACGAAGGCCAGCACCGAGTCCTTGTCGTTGAGTTTCGCGAGACCGCCTTGCTCGGTGGGGTCGTACATGGCTGCAAGCGGCCCGCTCCAACCAGCGGATGAGGCCGTCGCGTTGGCGAACTGATCCACGAAGGGCTGCGCATCCCCGGCTGCCCCCGGATAACCGGGTGCGCAAAAAACCAGGGTTGCCACGGCTGCCGACATGAGTGCGCTCATGGCGACAGGCTATCATTACCTCCCGATGACTGACCACCGCACCATGTTCGTCTCCCCCCGCCTGCTGCGGTTCTTCCTGCGTGTCCTACATGCGCGGCAGATGATCGTCGGCGTGTTTATCCTTCTGGCCCTGGCCGGCACGTACGGTGCCTCGCAGATTCCCACCGATACCTCGATCACCCGACTGATCGTGGCCGGCGATCCGGTGGCGCAAGCCACCCGCGAGTTCGAACGCGTGTTTCCCGAAGGCCAACAAGCACTCATTGTGCTCGAAGCGCCAGACCCCTTGAGTGCGGCTGCCCTGCAAAGCGCCGATGAGCTGCAGCGCGAGCTCGGCAAGATCCCGCACGTCGCGCCCTTGAGTTTGCTGACCGTGTACTTTCGCACCAATCCGCCCGCGACGATCAGCGCCGCGGATGCCGAGAAGCTGCGCAGCTTCGCCACGGGCACTCTGTTATTCCGCCGCGCGGGGTTGATGGGCGATCACTACTTGGGGTTGGCGCTCGATCTGCAGGTCAATTCGCCCGCGGAACGAGACCAGGCGCTCGCGGCCATCGATGCCAAGGTGCTGCCCCTCAATGCCACCGGGCACCCGTTCACCGCGATCCGGCGCGTCGGCTCGCCCTGGCTCGATGCCTGGTTGGAGAAGCAAACGGGCGCATCGACGAAAAAATTCATGCCGCTGTTCGGCGTCTTTCTCATGACGCTGGTTTTCATTGTCTATCGTTCGTGGCGCGCCTTGGCGGCGATCATTTTGACCCTCGGCGCCGTGGTTGCGATCGCGGTCGGGTTGGGCGATGTCTTCGGCTGGTCGAACAGCGTGGTATCGACCCTGGTGCCCCTGACCGTCATGGTCACCACCACCGCAACGCTGGTCTATATTCACTCCCGCTACATGGAACCGGATGCGAACATGCCGCCGCTCGAGCACCATGCACGCGCACTCGCCAACAAATTTCTACCCTGCACCGCTTCGATGTTCGCCACCGCGGTCGGTTTTGCGGCCCTGGCGGTGTCCGATATTCGACCGGTGCGCGAAATGGGATTGTGGACCGCCTGCGGATTGATCGCGGCATGGGTGGGATGCTTCACGTTGTTTCCGGCGCTGCAGTCCTTGCTGCGTGCACCGAGGCGCTCAGACGCCGTCGCCGAGGGCAAGTGGTTCGTGTCGTTGGTCGGCCTCTTGGTGCCGGCAACCCGCCGCTATCGCTGGCTGCTGGTATCGGCTGCACTGGCGATGATGCTGTGCGGCGCGGTCGCGCTGTTCGGCATTCCCGGCACGCTCAAGCCCTTGGAACTCGAGACCGACGCGCTGACCTACGTCAATCCGCGCGAGCCCGTGGCGCAGGATACGCGCCGCTTCGAAGCCACCAACGGTCTGGATGTCCAGGACCTGTGGCTGCAGACCCAACCCGGTCATGCGTTGGATCCGGAATTCCTGCGCAGCGTCGCCTTGCTGGTGCGTCGCCTCGAGCAGCATCCCGGCGTCAATGCCGTCGACGGCCCCACTTCGCTGCTGCGCTGGGCGCGTTATATCCAATCAGGTACCGATCAATTGCCCGAGGACAAGGCTGCGTGGCCGAAGATCGCCGCGGACCTGGAGCAGATCCTCCTGGCCGAGCCCGGCGCGCGCAGCTACGTCGATGTCACCAATCTTTCCAGCGTGCGCTTGAGCATTCGCGGCCGCGGCGAGCTGTTCGGACCTTCGGGTGCGATGCGAAAATACATTCTGCAGACCTGGAGCGAGGCGCAGGCGAACGATCCAAACTTGCGCGGCGTGCAGGGCCAAATGGCGGGCAACGGCGTGCTGTCCAGCATCATTACCGAACGCCTGCTGCCCACCCTGACGCAAAGTTTCGCGATCACGGCGAGCACGATTTTTCTGGCCTTTCTGGTGGTGTTTCGCAGCCCCTCGGCGCGGCTGATGACCATGATCCCGTCTTTTTTCGCGATTCTATCGGTGTTCATCGTGATGCGCGTGGCGAGCATTCCCCTCAACATCGCCACCATTCTCATCGGCTCAACCGTGCTCGGCGCCACGGAAAACGATCAGGTGCATTTTTTCTATCACCTGCAAGAAGGCCGCTCGAGCGGCTCCACCAGCGGTGCGCTCACGCACGCCATGCTCACCGCAGGCCGGCCGATTCTGTTTGCGACGCTCATCAACACCAGCGGCTTTCTTGCGCTCGCGCTGTCCGATCTGCCGCCCATGCGTCAATTCGGCGTGGTCTCGGCCTCGGCCTTCGTGCTGGCCCTCATCGCCGACTTCACCGCGCTGCCCGCCGCGCTCTGGATCTTGAGCCGCAAAACTTCCCCGGAGGACACATGATTGCGCATACGACATTGCTGGTCAGCCACTACGCCAGGTCCAAGAAGTTCTACACCACCGTTCTTGCCACTCTCGGCTATCACCAGAACATGGAATACGGAGAATCCGCCGGCTTCAACGACGGCAAGAACACCGATTTCTGGATCAGCGCCGAGAAGAAGGTGGTGCCCACTCATCTGGCCTTTGAAGCACGCAACCGCAAACAGGTCGAAGCATTCCACAAGGCCGCGCTCGCCGCCGGAGCCAAGGACAATGGCCCTCCGGGCTACCGCGATTACTCCCCCGGATATTTCGCGGCCTTCGCCATCGATCCGGACGGCAACAATATCGAGGCGGTGTGGTATGACCCCGCCAAGTCGTCCTAGTTGCGAGGCGGCGTGCTGGGAGCTTCCGGCTGCGTCGGCGATCCGGGCGGAACGCTCGGTTGGGGCTGGCTATCCGGCGTGCTTCTCGGCGGCATCTCCGGCGCTTTGGGCGCCAGGGACGGCGATGTCGGAGGCGGCGTGTGCGGGGAGCAACCTGCGGTGATTGCAGCGAGAGCGATCGCGGCCAGCGTAAGTCTTGGCGCATTCATATTTTGCACTCCTCTTTAAAGTGTGGGCTTGGCACGGCCAATCAATCGGCTGCGTCGGCGCTCACGCCCGCTTCCGCGGCGATCGATTGAAGCTTCTTCAGATGAGCTTCCAGGGTCGGCAGGGTGGCGCTCGCGAATGCTCGCGCTTCTGGATCTCGGCCGGACGAGGCTTCCTTTTTGAACCCGGCGATATCCTCTCGATGATCCTTGATCATTCCCTTGATGTACGACTTGTCGAACGAGGATCCGGAGAGAACCTTCAGCTTGGCCTTGGCAGCCATTTCCTCGACGCTGGTAGTGGCAGGCAGCGTGATATTTTTTGAGTCGGCAATCTCCTTGAGTTTTTCATTGACCGCCGAATGGTCTTTGACCATCAGGGCGCCGAAGTCCTTGACGCTCGGACTGCGAGCTTGCTGCTGCGCCATATTTCCCATTTCGACTTCCGCGAGGCCGCCTTCGGCGGCATTTCTGTAAAACGCGAGATCCGGGATGTCCGCGGCGATGGCCGCGAACGGAAGCATGAAAACGACAGCTGCTGCGAGGCGCCGCATAGCGAATCTCCTGGGAATGATTTCTTGGCCGGCAGCACTCAGCCTGCCTTGTTCGACGCCGCTTGCGCAGATCGAAACTTCCCGGCTACTCGTAGGAAAAGAGGAATTTTTTCGTCAGAACGATGAATGGCCCTACATAGAACCCGTGAGGCGGTCGCGGCAGCGCCTAGCGCGGCAACGCGTACGCGATCAGGTAATCACCGCGGTTGCTCATGTCTTTGTATCCGCCGGCTGCGATCACCACATATTGCCGCCCGTCGATGGCATAGGTCATCGGCGTGGCCTGGCCGCCGGCCGGCAGGCTCGCGGTCCACAATATTTTTCCGCTGTCGGTATCGAAGGCGCGCAGCCGGTCGTCAAGACTGGCCGCGATGAAAATGACGCCGCCCGCCGTGACAATGGGACCGCCGAGACCGGGCATCCCCAAGTTCAGATGAATCATCGGCGTGTCGCCCAAGGGGATCTGCCATTTGATGACGCCTCGTTGCATGTCGACCGCGGCCAGCGTGCCCCACGGCGGCTTGACGCAGGGGATGCCGAAGCTGGACATGAAGGGTTTGCGGCGCATGCCGTAGGGCGTGCCCTGTTGTCGCGCAAATTCAAAGTCCTTGTACTCTTCGGCGTCGCGTTGCGCGGCCAGTTCGGCGCGCGGAATCAGGGCCACGATGAAAGGCAAATTCATGGTGTTGGCGACGGCCACTTGACGATTGGGATCGAACGCGATGCCGCCCCAATTGGCGCCGCCCGCATTGCCGGGTTGCATCAACGAATCTTTCAGCGCGGGCGGCTGGAAGATGCCTTCCGAGCGGTACTTTTCGATGCGCTTTCGACAGGCGCGGGTGTCAAACCAGGCGACGCCCCAGGCATCATCGGGCGTAATTTTCGATTGGCGCACCAACGCCGGCGGGGCCGTGGGAAATGGCTGCGTCGGCGAGGGATGTTCGCCGGCGACCGCATCCTGCGGGACTGCGCGTTCTTCGATGGGAAACACAGGCGTGCCGTTGTCGCGGTCGAATGTGAACAGGAACCCGGTTTTCGTGGCCTGAATCACCGCCGCCACGGATTTACCCTCGTGCGTGATGTTCGCCAGCGTCGGCTGGGATCCGACGTCGTAATCCCACACATCGTGATGCACCAGCTGCTGACCCCATTTGAGCTTGCCGGTATCGCCGTCGAGCGCCACGATGGAGTTCGCCCAGCGATTACTCCCCGGCCGCTCGCCGCCAAAGAAATCCGGACTCGCCGAGCCGGTCGGTACGAACACCAGGCGGCGCTCGGTATCCACCGACAGCGGCGCCCACGCATTGGCCGCACTGGCATTGCCCACGGTTGCCGAATCCCACTCTTTATATACGGGGTCGCTGGGATCCCGCGGTATGGGATCCCAGCTCCAGAGCAGCCGGCCGCTGCGCGCGTCAAAGGCGCGCACAGTGCCGAGCTCTTCGAGCACCCCGCGATTGTCGCCGATCGAAGAACCGACGATCACCTTGCCGTCGAGGATCGCGGGCGGCGACGTCACCAGATAAGAGCGCCACTCATCGCCCGGTTCGATTTGGGAACGAACATCCTTGAGCAGGTTGACCGCGCCCTGCTCTCCAAAGTCGGCGCAGGGTTTGCCGGTGGCGGCGTCGAGCGCCAGCAGCCGGGCGTCCAGGGTGGGTGCGAAAATGCGCGCGTGGCATGGCGCGTCTCGCGTACTTTGCTCGTCGACCCACAGCGACACGCCGCGCGATACCCCATCGGTGTAGTGCAGGTCCTTGCGGCTTTGGGAGTCATGACGCCAGCGCAGTTCGCCGCTGACCGCATTCACCGCAACGACATCGGTGCTGCTCGTCGTCAAATACAGCGTGCCGCCGTAAAGAATGGGCGTCGCTTCGAAGGCCGAGCGCTTCCAGTCCTTGACGCCCTGGCCCAATTCGCCGGTGCGAAAAGTCCAGGCGACCTTCAATTCGCTGACATTTTTCGACGTGATTTGCGACAGCGACGAGTAGCGCGTGCCGCCCGGATCGCCGCCGTAAGCGGACCAGCCGCTGTCGGGAACCGCAGCCGCGTGCTCCGCGACCGCATGCCCAGCATCTGCGAATGCAAAACTCGAAACCGTTGCTGCGAGAATCAACAGCGCGATGTGCCGCATGACTTAAACCCCGGTACGGATTGGTAGCGGGATCCTAAACGCTGCGCTTAAGGCTTACCACGCACTTGTGACGGACGGCTTGCGCCCGCGCCGAGCGGGACCGGGGCGGGGATCAGCGGCGTTTCGCGCGACTGTATCCACGCATGCAGCGCAACCGCGCCGAGCACCACGGGCAACCCCACGAGGACGTTCTCGGAAAAAGTCTCGCTGCCCAACCACCAGCCCACCAGCAGCGCCACGGGCGGATTCACATAGGCGTAGGTTGCGGCCAGCGATGGCGACACGCGCTCCACCACGAACCGGTACGCTGAAAAGGCTATGAGCGAGCCAAACACCACGAGATATCCGAACGCCCACCAAACGTGCGGCGCGTGCGGGATCGCCCAATGCTCGCCCAGCGCGGCGCTGATCACTATTCCCATCACGCCTGCGGTCAGCATTTCCGCGCCAAATCCGGTTGGGCCGTGCGGAATATCCAGCCGACGGGAAAGCACCGTACCGAGCGACCACGATATCGTGCCGAACAATATGAGCAAGGTGCCCGTGATATTTCCTTGCAGATCGCGTCCCAACAGCATGATCGCGGCGCCGACGCCGCCCATCGCAATGGCGATCCATTCGCCGCGGCGAGGCCAGTCGCCGAATGCGCCGCACCAAAGCGCGGTCGCCAGCGGCATGATGCTGATCAGCGCCACGGTCGCACCGGAACTCACCCAGTGCTCCGCAACCGACACGGCGCCATTGCCGACCACCAGAAGCAAAAATCCCACCACTGCAGCGCCGCGCCACTGCCTCGCCGTCGGCATCGGTGCGCCGCGCAGCATCTGCCAGCCCATGAGCAGCCCGCCGGCGACGATAAAGCGGGTTCCGACCAGGAAAAATGGCGCGATGCCTTCGATCGCCACCTTGATGGCAAAGTAAGTCGTGCCCCACACAATATAAACGGCGAGCAGACAGGCGCCGATCAGCCAAGCGGATGGCTTTAAGGCAGCAGGCTGCGTCGGGTTGGGCGGCATAGGGGTTCCACGGGTACGAAGGGGCCGCGCCAATCGTACCGATCTAAAGGCAATCCCGCTTTAGGGATTCTAAAGACTGTCTTAGATCTGCTAATGCCAATGCCGGAGCGTCGGGGTGCGGCGCCGCAGAGGCGCCCTCGGGGATCCCGAGGGCGCCGTGCTACATCTGCTCTGCTCTAGTGTTTGACCGTGAGCAGATTGACCTCTTGCGAGCCGTTCTTGTTGTCCTGCGACACGATCATGAATCCCAGCGCCGGAGTCACCGCCTGCTCCGCCGGATTCACCGACACAGTCACACCGATCGCGGCATTGGGAGCCACCACCGCGAAGTCTCCCGTGCTCACCGCGCTCGAGAACGCGTTGAACTTGGCAGACGTTGGGAACGCGTCAGTGTCATTGCTGAACTGATCGAACGATTCCACCGTGTAGCTGAAGCGAGGGTTGGCCGTCGTGACTCCGATGTCGCTCGCCAGCACCGGCAACAGGATCGTGCCGGAGTTGGTGGGCGCGACGGCATCGAAGTCGACCCCAAGCGCGTTCGTTTTCAGATTCACGAACGCGGCGACCATCTCTCCGGTGGGCAGGAAATTCGGTCCGATCAGCCGGCCGATGTCGATGCTGAACACGTCGAAGTCCGGCACGCCATCCCCGTCCACATCGATGAGCACGTCGAATTCCTGCAGTTCCTGCGTCGACCCACCCTGGAAGGTATTGATCGCAAAAACCACCGTGGCATCACCCTGCCCATCGGGGAACGACTGCACACCGGCGGCGTGCAAATCGATCTGACCGAGACGGTTGTTCTGGCCCTGCAATCCCCAGGCGTAGAAGTCGGCGCTCGCCGCGATGGGACTGCCCTGATTGGTCAGCGAAACCACACCTTGCGTCGCCTTGTTCTTGAGCGAGAGTTTCGCATCGACATTCGCCGAGACGCGCGGCACCAGATAGTACGGTACCCGCAGCGCGTAGCCATGATTGGAATTGGCCGTCGTGGGCGTGAAAGTCACAAGCCCGGCAACGTCCCGGAACGCGGTCGAATCGCCCGCGGTCGCCACCGGTACTTGCAGCGTCACATCGACGGAGCCATGACTGCGCGCCCCGACGGTGATATGCGATGTGCCAAGGGTAACCGTGTGCGGCGAGCCCGACTTGCGCTCGACGCTCACAGCAAAGCTGACCGGCGTCGGGCCATCATTCTTCACCGTGATGCTCTGCGTTTTCGAGAAGTCCGAGGACAACTCGGCGAACTGGAAATTCATCGTCGTTTCGTCCGCATCGGCAAAGGCGATTGTCTGGGTGCCGACCACCCCCGCTGCATTGACGAATCCGCTGCCCGCACGGCGCGCCGAATAATCGGAGAGACCAGCAGGGCTGCCGCTGTTGATGATCGCCGACTTGATCGCATTCGGCTTCCATTTCGGATGCGCCTGTATGGCGAGTGCGACCGTTCCCGTGATGTGCGGGGTTGCCATTGACGTGCCGGAATCGATCAGCGCTTGATTCCCCGTGCCCATGCCGGTGGAAACGATGGCTGTGCCCGGCGCCGTGATGTCCGGTTTGAGGCGTGAATCCGGCGAGCGCGGACCTGTCGAGCTGAAGGAGGCCATGCCCGTCTGAATGGCCGTCCCTTCAGTCAAAGTGATTGCCATGCCGTCACGCTGCACCAGCGCGAATCCATCCGAGCTGGGCGTGGCAGCCAAGCCTTTGACACCAAAGAAGGGAATCGTCACGTGGAACTGGAACCCGTTGTCGGGATTGACCGTGATCTCCCCTTCGAACTGCGGCAGGGTTGCCGCGTTATTGATCATGACCACTGCGGCGGCGCCGGCCTGCTGGCCGAAGATGGCGCGGGCCACCCGAGCGCAGACACCGCGTTGCACGACCGCAATCTTGCCCTGGACATTCGCGTGCACGTACTCCGCCGGATCGCAGCCGAGACTCACCGTCCCGTCGGGATTGCGCAGCACCACCACCGTGAGGTTTTGGGGCGACGACCAGTTGGCATTGTTGGCGTTCAGCGCGGTGATATTCTTCGCCGCGGGTCCGGGCGCCGGCAGAGCCGGCAATGCAAAGGTGGCTGTGCGATCGAAAGCCTCTCTCGCACTCGCCGCGACGGCGATTCCCTTCACACTCGAACCGGGACTGCCGGCCGAATAGAGGATGTCGCCGGCATTTCCTGCGGCCGAGACAACCACGACGCCGGCCTTGACTGTATCGTCGGCAGCCTTGGCATCTGCGGTATCGCCGGGACCAAAGTCCGAACCGAGCGACATGTTGACCACGTCCATGTCGTTGTCGACTGCCCATTCGAGGGCGTCCACCACGACGTCGGTCGAGCCGGCGCAACCGAAGACGCGTATGGCGTAAAGATCAGCACGCGGTGCGACGCCGGGCCCGATCGTGAATTGATTGTTGATGTCGGTCAGCTGGTCGTACGGACCCTGGTAGGTGCCGCCGGTCGCCAGCACGCCCAAGCCCGCGGCCGTTCCAGCAACGTGACTGCCGTGACTGTTGCAATCAAGGGGATTCGAATCCGGATGAGGAACCAGCGCGTCGCCGGTTCCACTGGCATTGTATGCATCGCCGACCAGGTCGATTCCGCCTTTGACCTTCGGCGCATTGGGTCCAAACATGGTCGGGTCAGCCGGCAGCGAATCGGTGGCCAGTGCGGCCTGATATGCCGCGACGGTCCCGGGTCCGCCGAAATTCGCGTGTGTGTAGTCGACGCCGGTATCAATGATGCCGACCTTGATGCCTTCGCCGCGGACGCCGTCCGCACCGGACCAGGCAATCGGCGCCTGGATGCGCGGAACGCTGACGACGTTGTTTAGATGGTAAGTACGGACCGGCAGCACGTCGACCACACCACTGGCCTGTCGCAGCAAGCTTACCTGATTGCGGGGAATGGATACTTTCAACCCGTTCAGCGCGCTCTGAAATGTGCCAATGACCCGGCCACCGGCCGATTCAATGCTGCCCCAACTCGCCGACTGTTCGCGGACGCGTTGTGCTTTGATGGCGCTTTTCTCTTCGCGACTCAGCCGCCGTCCGGCCTTTTCTTGCGCGTTGGCAACCGAGTCGCCCGCAAGAATCGCGACGACGGTGATCGGCGTGCGATCCATTGCGAGAGGTCGAACAGTCGATTGAATCGGACCGCGAATCGACGCCGCTTGGAAATGTTTGTTCGGCGGCGAGTTCGCCGCAATCGCCATCCCTGCAGATAGCGCAGCCAGCAGGGCCACGCAAAGCTTCCCGCTCAAATTAGTCTTCATGGAACTCCCCCGATTAATTCTAGTTCTGAAATTCCGGTCCTCTCAAAGTGTCAAGGAGGGCCAAGAAATGTCAACGGAGCATATATCCGCATGGGTTGAGAATCTAGTGGGAACCGGCAACTCATTTCGATGCAGCGCGCAAGAATATGTTGAATCGGCATCGCGGCAGTTGGCGCTTGCAGAGAATGTTGGCCCCCGCGGAGAAAGTGCATCACGCGCGCCGAACTCGAGCTCCGCGACCACTGCTTGGTCTTTGACTTCCTCGAAGAGCGGGAAATGCGGTGGCCGCAGTGCTGCGGACGCGATCACCGAGGAATTGAAGCAGGACCTTCGCGGCGAGGAACCACTGACGACCGCGCCAATGAGTAGTTTCTGTTGGTGATCGCGAATCAAATTTTCAGGGCATCGGTCAGCGCCTGCTCGAAAGCGCTCACCGCCGCGCGGTTGCCGTCCGCTTGCGTCGCGGCTCGACGCATCGATTCACGCCGAACGTCCCAATTGCCACCATCGCGCGACTCCAGTGCCCGAAGAGCGGCGATTTGCACATACTGGTCTGCGGATGAGGCGATTCCATCCGTCATGCCGATTTGCCGCAACAGACCGGCCGCCAGGCGCTGACGCAGAAATTCTCCTTCCAAGGTGACGATGGAGATTCCACTGGGCAGAGCCTGCCAGGCCGTGGTATAGCCGGAAAAGGCCGGGCAATCCAAGAACACATCCATCTCGTCCAAGAAGCCGGCAAATTGATCCCGCGACAGCCACGGCATCACGCGCAAGTGAGCGTCGGGATCGAGCCCTTCGGCGCGGAAGGCAGCCGCCAGCCGATTGCGCAGCCTCGCAGTCGCCCAGTGCAGTTTTTTTGGGTCTGCCAGCCAAAATTCACTTGGGCCGACGGCCTTGGCAATGCGTGTCAACAGCACATCGTCCGCTGGATCGAACTTGATCGGCTGCTGACACAGCGCGAAGCGGACGCAATTCCCTTGCCGAGGGGGTCCGCCCCATAGCAGAGACTGTACGGGTGTCATGTCGGTGCAAACACCGGTTCCCGGTAATCGTATGAGCTTTTCGCGGTAGTGCCGTTCGGCTCCCGTCCCTTCAAGAAGCTCTCCGGACACGAACAAATCGATGCTGGGTAATCCCGTGGTCACGGGATGTCCCCAGCCCGCAACCTGCAGCGGCGCCAAGCGCAACGCCGCTAGCGCACAGGTGGCGGGATCCATTCCCACCTCAGGATAGAACATCACCTCGGGTCGATCCCGTGCGACTTCATCCAGCCACGCTCGCGTCGACCGCGGGCCTTGCACGAAGCGATCGACGCGACCTCTCGCCCAAGTGGTTTCTTCGTCGGTGATCGAGCCGGTGTGATACAGAACGACCTCGAACCGCCGCCGATCCAGGTGAGTCACGATTCCTCGCAGCGAGACGTCCCACACCGGGTGTTGCCGCACCTGGCCGCTCACTATCGTGATGCGAATGCGCTCTCGCGGCGGCCGGGCGGCCCCACCTTCAACGACTCCCGGTCGCCAATGTGCCGCGGCCTCGGAGCAAACCAAATCACCGTAGCGCGACAGCAAGGCCGTGACATCGGTTGGTCTGTACGCCAGATAAAACGGCTGGCTACCGCCCACCGACTTTCCCAGCCTTCCCGGATTGGCGCTGCTCCAATCGATCAGCTCCGTCAGGGCGCTCGCAAATGTTTCAGCGGCCGCGATGCTTTCGGCAACGGTGTCCATAAACACGGGAATCATCGCGGTGGCAAGGCCCAATCGCGCTTCGGCATTGTCCCGGTCCAGAGCGAGTGCCCGCCGATAGGAGACTGCTGCTTCGGCAGACTGACCTTGTTCCCGGAGCGCATTCCCGAGGTTGTTGTGAGCTTCGGCGTAATCCGGCTTGTGAGTCAGCGCCCGCCGATAGGAGGCGACAGCGGCATCGACATTGCCTTGCTCCAGAAGAACGAGACCGAGATTGTTGTGCGCCTCGGCGTAATCCGGCTTGTGAGTCAGCGCCCGAACATGGGAAGCCGCAGCCGCGGCGTACCGGCCCTGGGCCATAAGCACATTGCCTAAATTGCTATGCGCCTCGGCGTAGTCCGGTCTGTGGGCCAAAGCCCGCTCATAACATCCCACCGCCTCCTGCAGTTTGCCCTGCGTCTGCAGAGTATTGCCGAGGTTGCCGAGCGCCTCGGCGTAATCCGGCTGGTAGCGCAATGCTCGCCGGTAAGAGGCCGCTGCCTCCTCTAACTTGCCCTGCATCTGCAGCACCAAACCCAAATTGAACAGCGCCCCGACGTGGTTCGGCCTATGGACCAACGCCATCGAGTAGCAGGCCGCCGCTTCCTGCAGTTTGCCTTGTGCTTTGAGCGCATTACCCAGATTGTTGTGGAAAGCGGGAACCCGGCCATTCTGCGCAATGGCCCTGCCGATCAGATCCACAGCCAGGTCATTGCGGCCGATCTGGTGGGCGAGCACGCCGAGAAGATGCAGCGTATCTGCGTGGCCGGGATCGGCTTTCAGAATTTGCAGGTAGAGCCGCTCCGCTTCATTCAGCCTTCCGGCCTGATGATGCCCCATGGCGGCGCTGAACGCCTCTTGAATACTCGGCGATGCTTCTGGCCCCAAGTCTCCTCCCGATCACACCCCGCGCAACAAATGCATCACGCGCGCGCGAATCTTGCCGTAGTTCTCTCTGAGCGAGCCGAGCAGACCGTGTTGTTCCGGCGGCAAATGCGCCAACGGGTGGCCGTGGCTTCGAAACACATAGTGATCGAAGAATGCTTTCCACGCTTGCCGCTCCGCCGGAGGGCGCTCGGCAATGGTGATCATGGCGAGCAGCAGGCTGGTGTAGGGCGCGTCCGGACCTGAACTGAAGGCATCCCACCAATAGTTCACCAGGGCGTTGAACGGCGCGGTCGATTCGACCTTGTGCCACCAAAGCTTCGGCAAATACAGTGCATCGCCTGCTTCCAGTTCCGCGACCAGCGACTGGTCCTTGATCTGCTCGAAGAGCGGAAACCTTTCCTTATCTGCGGGCGATGAGGCGGCCAGGCTCACCGGCTGCCCGGCCATGGTGTTGTCGATCGGCCCGACATAGAGTTTGTCGATCGATTGCGGCGCGAACAGCGTGAAGCGCCGGGCTCCCGCCGCCACGCAAGCTAAATTATCGACGGTGTCGTAGTGAGACGAGACGTTTGCGGCGTGGCCGATCCACACCCGTGGAGGGATGCCGGGACTCAATAAGGGCATGGGATTCAAGGCGGCGAAACGCGGCAGGAACTCGCCGGTCGGAACCGATCCCACATAGATTGATGGTGAGCCCGGCGCGCCGACGGACGATACGATGGACTCGAGCGCCGCGGCAAATTTCATGCGACGCCGCTCGAAATTGAAACCCTTCAAGTCCTCAGTGTAGAAATATTTCCCGGCAATTGCCGGCGCACCGAAAAACGCCTCAATTTCCCCCCCGGCATCCAAGGGCTTGAGGTAATCGCGCACCGCCGGCGGCGAAAGCCTGCCCGCCTCGACGATGGGCCAATTCTTGACCAACCCTCGCAACAGCACCGGCCGGCAAGGTCCCACCACTTCAGATAGGAACTGCTCGGGGCCCTTGATGTCCAGGGCGTCGATCGTGCGCGGGGTCTCGGGCATGCGGGGGTGACCGGCAGCGTCAGGCGGCAAGAAACCGGTCGTTCTTCTTCTTGGCGAGAACGGGAATCTGCTTCAGCGAGGCTATGAGCAAATAGATCAGCTGCAGATAGCCGCGCCGGAACAACTCAATGACGGATGCATCCGGCAGTTGCCGCAGAAGGTCTTGATTGACCGTATACAGATCCGCAAGATTCCGTTTGCTGCCGTCATCAAAGCCAAGAACGATATCGACCGGCTCCAGCAGATTGAGCCTCAGCAAGGTCTCGATGAAACGCTTGGTCATTTCGATGCCGGGCTTCAATTGCTGAAACGCCCCCTTGATGCTTTCAAGATAGGGGGTGGCTTCGCCGCGATCGTTGAATAAGGCTTGCCCCAAGTCGGCGCCGACCCGCGGGTGGTCGAGGTCGATCGCCAATTCGTCTCCGGAAACGAAGAACGGCGCGCGCTGCAGATTCAAAGGGCGATAGCCCTCGTGTCCGTTGCCCTCTTTCAAGAAAAGATTCTCGCCTTCATCAATGCCCAGCATGGCGCCGCAAAAGAACGCGCCCGTGTCGGTGTCCTTTGAAAACAAAATCGGATAATGTGTCACCAGCAGGGAAAACTCCGTGACCACCACCTGCACGAAGCGCTGATTGTCGCCGAATTTCGCGGCAGCCTCGGCTTGCACGCGCACGGTGCGATGAACCAAGTTGTTGAGGATCACGATGCGTGTCATTTTGCGTTCATCTAGATGCGCTGCATCCCATGCTCTTGAATCTTACGCAGCAGGTCGCGATTCTTCGGCAGCTGCACGCGAAGCTTGTCCGTCATGACCTCATTTTCACGCAGCAGCCGCGCCGCAGCCGATTCGGTATCGGCATTGTCCATCGGGCCCACTTCGGTGCGGAATCCCATGCCGTACAGGACATACTGATAGCTCGCCGCGGGAAACACTTCCTCGAGGCGGTCGAACTCGTCGAAGAACCACGGCGATTGATATTTCCAAAGTTGCAGCAGGTTTCTCAAGCGCTCGGGAATCGAATGGGGGTCGAGGTTGTCGCGCCAGAATGGCTCCGTCCTCTGCGTCAGCACGTAGTGCAATTTGAGGAAGTCGATGATGCGACCCCAGCGGTAGTGGTTCACGTCATTGAACCTCGCCGCCACTATATCCATGACCCCTCGGTTGACCGGCATCTGCTCCGCGATCAATTTTGCCGACAGTTCGATGAGCACGATGGCCGAGGATTCGAGCGGCTCGAGAAATCCCGCGGCAAGTCCCACCGCGACGCAATTGTTCTTCCAAAAAGTCTCTCGATGTCCGGAACGAATGGCGATCTTGCGCGCCGTTTTATCTTTGTGCTCGGGACCGACGTAGCGCAGTAACGTCTCGCGCGCCTCTTCCTCGCTGCTATGACGGCTCGAATAAACATATCCGGTACCGCGGCGCGTCGGCAAGCCGATGTCCCAGATCCAGCCCGCCGTTTGCGCAGTCGAGATGGTATGCGAAGCCATGGGTGTGTCGGGGCTCTCGTAGGGAATTTGCAGCGCCAGCGCCGTGTCGCAAAACAATACATCGCTGCAATCCTTGAACCCCACGCCCAGGGTCTTGCCGAGCAGCAGCGAGGAGAATCCGCTGCAGTCGACGAACAGGTCGCCTTTGATCTCCCCCGCTTGTCGGGTGTTCAGCCCGGTGATGTCACCCGACTCGGATTGATTTGTGTCCAGCACATCTGCCAGCACATGCCGCACACCCAATTTTTCAACGCAGTGCTTGGTCAGGAAAGGCGCGAACTTTCCGGCATCGAGATGGTAGGCGTAGTTGGCGACCGCCTTGTACTCCGGCGTGGTAATCATTTTCGGCGCGAGTCCCGCTTCGCACAGCTGTTCCTGCGGGCACACCGAATCGCTGAAATTGCGGCCCCGAGTGTTGCTCAGCCAGTGCGGCACCAGATTCAGCTGCGTGAAACCCTGCGGCAGCATCAGCGGGTGGTAGTAATAGTCATCGACGGCGCCGGTGGTCCAGCGGGCAAATTTGGCGCCCTGCTTGAAAGCGGCATCGCTATGGCGGAAGAATTCCGTTTCGGAGATCCCCATCTTTTCGAGCGAAGAGCGCAGCGTGGGCCAGGTGCCTTCGCCCACGCCGATGATGGGAATGTTGGGCGATTCGACCACCGTGACCGAGAAACCCGCCTTCATCCGCCCTTGATGACGCGCGGCAATAATGCCCGCGGTGAGCCATCCGGCGGTGCCGCCCCCGACGATGACGACCTTCTGAATGGGTTGGGTCATGGGCGAATCATCTCACGAACTCGCCGCCGCAGCGGTCGCGGCCGCTGCTGCGCAGTTTTGATTGACGAAGTCTTCATGCTTCGGCATGGCCGCGGCGCATTGCCGAACGACGCTGCGGATGTTGTTCAGGTTGTCCATGACCTGCAGAGGATCCAATATGCTCACCAGCGGGTCATCGTTTTGCGGCATGACGTTTTGCCCAACCAAAACATACAGCCAACTCTGCATCGGGAAGAGCTCGTTGTCTTCACGGATCAGCCGTCCGCAGCTTTGGAACAGTTCAATTCTTTCCCTTAAGGTGTCGGGCTTCTCGATGCTGCGGCAATAGCGCCAGATTTCGCTGTCGTCCCGCTCGGTCGAACCGTAGTGCAGCAGCAAAAAGTCCCGAACCCGCTCGTATTCGCTCGTGACGATCTTGTTGTAGCGATCGATGTCCGCGGTGTTGAAATTCCGATCCGGGAAGTAGCTCAGAAGCAGCGCGATGCCGCGCTGGATGAAATGGATGCTGGTGGACTCCAGCGGTTCCAGAAAGCCTGCCGACAGACCGATTGCCACGCAGTTCTTGTTCCAGAAGCGCTTGCGGCGACCGGTTGCAAACTGCAACTTGAGCGGCTCGGCGAATGCCCTCCCTTCGATGCTCGACATAAGCTCCTCCTCAGCCTGTGCATCGCTGATGAAGCTGCTGCCGTAAACGTAGCCGTTGCCGATGCGGTGCTGCAAGGGGATGCGCCACTGCCATCCCGCAGACTTTGCCGTCACTCTTGTATAGGAGGACAGCGCACCGGTGCGTTCGCAAGGCACTGCCACGGCTCGATCGCAGGGCAGCCAGCGATTCCAATGCTCGTATCCGGTTTGCAGTGCCCCTTCGATCAAGAAGCCGCGAAATCCGGAGCAATCGATGTAAAGATCGGCCTCGACCTGTTCTCCGCTCTCCAGGGTCAGTGCGCGAATGAAGCCGTTCTCTGGCTGCAGTGCGACCGACTTGACTTTGCCTTCCGTGCGCTCGACGCCGCGGTCCTCCGCGATGCCGCGCAGGTATCGCGCGAACAGCGAGGCATCGAAGTGCAAGGCGTAGGTGATCTTTTCCAAGGGCGAATTGGCGGCTTGCACCGGCCGCATGAATTTCGCAGCGTAAGCCGCCGTTGCTTCCAGCGAATATTCCTCGAGCCTGCTCGCCCTTCCCTCGCGAAAGGCTTTCAGCCAGTACGCCGAGAAGGCGACAGGCCCCAAGTCGAAACCGGTTTGTCCGAAGGGATGGAGGTAGCTGTGCCCAATTCGCGTCCAATCCTTGAACTCGATGCCCAATTTGAAGGTCGATTGAGTCTTGCGGATGAGGTCATTCTCGTCGATCCCTGCGCCGCGTATGAAATGCATGATCGGCGGTATCGTGGCCTCGCCGACGCCGATGATGCCGATTTGTTCGGACTCGATCAGGCGCACGCGCACATTGGCCGCCTTGAAGAACTTCGCCAAACTCACGGCTGTCATCCAGCCCGCGGTGCCGCCGCCCACGATGGCGATGCTGCGGATAGGGAGTGCGGTCATGACGTCAAACAGCTTAGCGCAAGCACGCCTACTTTTATGAAAATACCCTGACGGTGACGCCAGTCACTTAACGAGGGCCGCCTGCAGAAGGCGGCCCTATGTCAGCGGTCTCCTGCCAGGCTCCTAGAGCTTCGCGTGAACCCCGAGCGTGAATTGCCGGCCGGTCTCGACCACATCAAGGATCTGCTCCGAGAAACGGCCGTGCGTGCTGTAGACCTGATTGGTGAGGTTTAGCGCCGTGAAATACACGTTGAAATGCCTGTTGATCTGGTAGCTCGTGCTGAAGTCCAAATAGGTGGTGGCATTCACGAACGTGGGCTCGATGCCGAACTGCGAACCGTTCTGAATTTGTCCGAAACTATTCAGGAACTCAGCTTGATGATTGAGCGCGAGGCGCGCTTGGAAGCCGTACTTGTCGAAGAACGGGATGAAGTTGTAGGAGTTGGCCAGGCCCGTCACCGCGAATTCAGACTGACTGCGATTGTTTTGGTCATACGGCCTATTCGTGCCGACGAACGTGGCGTTGGCCTGGAATCCGAAGCCGGAATCGCCGATCGTGTACTGCCACGCCAGTTCGATGCCTCGGACCTCGGCCGAGGGGCCGTTGACTTGCGAGGTGACGCTGAAAATTGCCGGTGTGCCGTCGGGCAGCGTCACGCCGTTGATCTGCTGCGTAATCGTGCCGCCGACGACAAAGTTGGTCACTTCCTTCACGAAGGCATCCACCGAAACGTAGGAGTTCGGCGCGTAGTACCACTCGGCTCCGAGATCGACATTGTCGGAAAGATACGGCAGCAAGGTCGGGTTGCCGCCCGTGGCCGTCAGACTTCCCACGCGTTGACCCGATGGGACGTTGAGATCCGGCGTCATAAGGCTCAACGGCGCACGGGTCAAGGTACGCGAGGCGTCGAGGCGCACCTTGAGGGAATCGGTCACGTACAAGCCCAGATCCAAGTTCGGCAACAGATAGCGGTAGTTGCTCTTGGTGCTGATCGAGATTGGGGGGCTGGGCGTGAAAGCGTAGGCAGTATGGTCGGTCGGCACGATGGTCAGCTGGCCCACCGGCAAACTGGAGATGCCGGCCGAGGTGACGTGCGTCGACTCGATGCGAGCCCCCAGGTTGATTTTCAAGGGCATGTCCAGGATCTTCTCGTTCAAGGACAAGCTGAAATACGGCGACACCGTGGCCTCGGTAATGTCCTGGGACGCGCCGAGATTCTGGTACATGATGTACTTGCCGGTGCATGGCGTACCACCGCTCAAGTTGCTGCAAACGGTCGTGTTGTTCGCGCCGTTCATCCCTGCGCCATTCAAGCCTTGCAGGTAGTTCAAGATCGCGTAGCCGTTGGCGGCAATGATGGCCGGCGGCAGATTCGCGCCATTGCCCCAACCGTTGATGAAACTAGAGCCGGTGCCGAATGTGCTGGATATCAAGCCTGCCGGTATCGGAGCGACGCCGCCGGAGCCGACCGGCGCAGGGCCGTAACCCGCATACATCTGCCAGGTGTACGGCAAGTCGGTAAATGCGCGCAGCGCCTCCGAATCGTGGGTGTACTGCACGCCGTACTTGAACTTGAGCTCATCGTTGTGCCAGCTGCCTTCGAGCTTCAGTTGGCTGAGATTGTCCGTATTCTGGTTGTAAGACTCCACCAGCACATGCGAACCGATGAATGCGGGATTCGCGAAGTTTGCGGCGTCGCCGCCGGGTCCAAAGCCCGTCGGATAAGGCAGGTTCTTGCCGCCGGGGACTACGATTCCCAGCGATGTGCCGTTGGGACCGTTCCCGTAACCAATGTCCGCGTCCAAACTGGTTTGGTTGCCGGGATTGAGCTTGGCGACGGCGTTATAGGCATCGAACATGTACGAAGTATGGGCAGTGGCATCCCACTTTACGTTGAACCCAACGGTGTTGGTCGTCGTCACCGACTGGTTGATCTGCGCCTGAAAATCGGTGGGCGTACCGGGCTGCGTGAAACTCGTCACGGTGCCGTCGGCCGCTTGGACCACATCCGTCAAACCGGTGTTGTTGAACCAGGCGCTGAAACCCTGCTGCTGCTGAACCAATGTTTCCTTGAAGTAGTTATCGTCGAGCGTCATCTCCAAGCCGTCTATCGGCCTGGCCTGCAACACGAATCGGCCGCCGACGCGCTTGTCGTCGGTGTGCTCCTGATAGATGCCGTAGTCCTGGATGAACCAATCACTGATGCTTGGGGCTGGGCTGCCCGGCGAACCCGGAGCAACGGCACAAGGGCCCGCACCCCTCAACTGACAGGGCACCAATCCACCGCCCGCGGCCGGGTTTCCGCCCTCCCAACCTTGAATGTTGATGTGGTTGGATCGCACCTTGGTGTCTGAATAGCCGGCATCGATCAAAATGCCGAAGCGATCGTCTGCAAAGGTGTCGCTGAACAACAGACTCGCGTTCGGCGTGACCTTGTTATCTCCGCTGGTATCGGTCCCCGAGAGCGAACCCGCCAATTGCAATCCGGGGTGGTCGAAGGGCTTCGGATACTTGATATTGACCGTCGCACCGATCGCACCGCTCGACAGAGCTGAGTCGGGGGTCTTCAAGACATCCACCTGACTGACGAACTCAGAGCCGATTGACCCGAAGTTGAAGCCACGACCGGTATTGCCGGTCGCGGTCGGCACCTGGCGGCCGTCGAACAGGGTTTCATTGAACTGCGGACCAAAACCGCGCACGGTAATTTGCGTCGGATCGCCGGTGGTCGATGTCCCGCCTGTTCCGGTCAGCGTCATCGCCGCGCGTGTCACTGTCACGCCGGGAACTCGCTCCATGGCAGCGGCGAGGTTCGAATCTGGGAATTTGCCGATGTCCTCGGCCGAAATCGCGTCGACGATGCCGAACGAGTCGCGCTTGATGTCGAGACTTTGCTGCAGGGAGGCGCGAATGCCGGTGACGACGATCTCTTCGAGCGACGTATCCGAAGGCGTGGCCGCGTCGGCGGCGTACAGGTGCCCGCTGAAGGCCATCGAGCCCAGCGCCAGGCCCGATAATCCAATCCTCACGTTGCTCGCCCGGCGGATTGCCGCACGCAACGTCAGGTTCGGGACATCGTTCTTGGACGCATTCCGTTGTGTCTTTCGGCTCATTGGCAATCTCCCCAAAACTCGATCTATTTATCGGTAGCGCTATTGATTCGCGCCGCCTTTTAATGGTTGCGCTACCATATTAACCATTATTTTGCCGTTGGCAATCATTTTGTGGTTGCGCTACCAATTCGGTGAAATATCAGTGCCGTGAAATATCAGAGGCGGTGAAATATCAGGACCGTCGCTGCCGGCTAGCCGACCATGTCTTCCAATTCCGTGCCGCGCGTTTCGTGCACCATCTTCAGCACGAAAAGGATCGAAATGAAGGCGCAGGCCGTGTAGAAGCCGTAGGTGACGGGCAAGCCGATGTATTTCGCGAGCACGGGAAAGCTCACGCTGATCAAGAAATTCGCGGTCCACTGCGCTGCGCCGCTCACCGCGAGCCCTGAGCCGCGGATCTGGTTGGGGAACATCTCCCCCAGCATCACCCACATGACCGGGCCCCAGCTGAAATTGAAAAAGACCACGTAGAGATTGGCGCTGATCAGGGCCAGCCGGCCGACCTCGGGCGCGAGGTGCAGCGTGCCGCCGCTGAAATTGCCGGTCGCGAACGCAATCGTCAGGGCCCCCAAGGTGACGGCCATGCCGATCGAGCCGATCAACAGCAACGGCTTGCGGCCGATGCGATCGATCAGGAAAATCGCCAGCAGGCACGCGGCAATCGACAGCGTGCCGCTCAAAATATTGATCTTGAGTGAATCCGCCTCGCTGAAGCCCACGGCCTGCCACAGCACCGCGCCGTAGTAGAACACGACGTTGATGCCCACCAGCTGCTGGAAGGTGGCAAGGCCGATGCCCACCCAGACGATGCGCCGCCATCGACCGGTGGAGCGGTCGATGAGATCCGCCAGGCGCGGCGTGTGATCCGCGGCCAGCGAACCCTTGATTTCCAGGGCTTTGGCGGCTGCGGAGGCGCCGCCGAACAGGCGCGTCAACACGCCCACGGCCTCTTCGTGACGGCCGCGCGCCACCAGGTAGCGCGGGCTCTCCGGGATGAACAACAGCGTCAGGAGGAAGATGCTCGCCGGGATGACCTGCATCCAAAACATCCAGCGCCACGCGGCATAGCCGAGCCACAGCACCTCGGTGGAGCGGCCCGCGACATGTGCCAGGAAGTAGTTGCCGAGGAATGCGCCGGTGAGGCCCGCGATGATCATCACCTGCTGCACGCTCGAGAGGCGCCCGCGCATGTGCGCCGGCGTCACTTCACTGATGTAGGCCGGGGACAGCACGCTCGCCGCGCCGACGCCCACACCCGCGGCAAAACGCGCCAGGATCATCATCACCGCGGAGAGCGCCGCGCCCGAGGCGAGTGCGCTCAAGATGAACAGCGCGGCCGCGGCCAGCATCACGCGGCGCCGGCCAAAGCGGTCCGCTGCCCGGCCGGCCGCGAAGGCGCCGACCGCACAGCCGGGCAGCAAGGCGCTGACCGTGATGCCGAGCCACGCCTCGCTGAGGTTGAAGGTGCTTTTCAGGCCCTCCTGCGTGCCATTGATGACACCGCTGTCGTAGCCGAACATGAAGCCGCCGATGGTGGCCACACCCACGATGGCGGCAATCAAGGGCATGTTGGTGGTGGTCGCGTCGCGATGTTCGCTCAATCTAATTTCTCCCATGCGGCACGCTTTGGTGCCCTGCACTTTGCGTTCTTATTGGTGCCGGCACCCAAATACGGCATAGAATGATAGCGCTACCGTATACTGCAAACAGAACTATTTCCCGGAGCACCCGGCTGTAACTCAATGTACCTAGGGTTAGACATAGGCACCTCGGCGGTGAAGGCGGCAGTGGTTGACGACACCGGGAGTGTAGTCGATCAGGCCAGCGCGCCGCTTGCCATATCGCGGCCTCACCCCAAGTGGTCGGAGCAGAATCCCGCTGACTGGTGGTCCGCCACCAACAACGCTGTGAGCGATCTGGCTCTGTCGACCCGCAAAGCCGTGCGTGCCATCGGGCTGTCGGGACAAATGCACGGCGCCACGCTGCTCGATAAACAGCAACGGGCGCTGCGCCCGGCGATTTTGTGGAACGACGGCCGCAGCGCACAGCAGTGCACCGAGCTCGAGGCGGCGGTGCCGGACCTGCCGAAGATCACCGGCAACCGCGCGATGCCGGGATTCACCGCGCCGAAACTGCTCTGGGTGCGCCGGCACGAGCCCAAGATTTTCGCCGAGACCGCGATGGTGCTGCTGCCGAAGGACTATGTGCGGCTGCGCATGACCGGCGAAACCGCCTCCGACATGTCCGACAGCGCGGGTACGCTGTGGCTGGATGTGGCACGGCGGCGCTGGTCCGAGGCCATGCTCGCGGCCACGGGGCTCGATGAGTCGCACATGCCGACCTTGCGCGAGGGGAACGAGATCACCGGCGAGTTGCGCGCGGAGATTGCGGAAGCCTGGGGCATGGCGCGCGTGCCGGTGGTTGCCGGCGGCGGCGACAATGCGGCCGGCGCGATCGGCGTCGGCGTGGTGCGGCCCGGCGATGCCTTCCTGTCGCTCGGCACTTCGGGCGTGTTGTTCCTGGCGAATGACGGCTACCGCCCGAACCCGGCCGGCGGCGTGCACACCTTCTGTCACGCGGTGCCGAAACACTGGCACCAAATGTCGGTGATTTTGAGCGCCGCGAGCTGCGTCGACTGGGCCGCGCAGCTGTGCGGATTGGGCACGGCCAGTGCCGTGTTCGCCGCAGCCGAGAAGCGCGGCAAGCCCAGCGGCTTGGAAATATTTCTGCCGTATCTCTCGGGCGAGCGCACGCCGCACAACGACCCCAACGCGCAGGGCGTGCTGTTCGGCTTGACCCAGGAAACCGCGGCCGCCGGCATCGCGCAAGCCGTTCTGGAGGGCGTCGCCTTCGCCTTTCGCGACGGCATGGATGCGCTGTTGGCGAGCGGCGCGAAAATAGAATCGATCTCGGTGATCGGCGGCGGCGCCCGGTCACTGTACTGGGGAAGGATTTTGAGTTCCGTGCTGCGCCGGCCGCTCACCTACCGCGACAGCGGCGCGGTGGGGCCTGCCTACGGCGCGGCGCGGCTCGCGCGCATGGGGAAGGAGAACGCCAGCATCGAGGCGATCTGCACGCCGCCGCCGATCTTGCATGTGGTCGAGCCGGATGACCGGCTTGCCGATCTTTACGAGGAACAGCTGCGCCGTTATCGCGCCCTGTATCAATCTTTAAAAAGCTTATTTCCGGAGACACGCCCTTGAAGCGCTCATATTTCGGCGACATCGCCCCGATACAATTCGAAGGTCCGCAATCGCAAAATCCGCTGGCCTACCGCTACTACGACAAGAAGCGCGTGGTCGCCGGCAAGACCATGGAACAGCACCTGCGCATGGCGGTGTGCTACTGGCATACCTTCAATTGGGAAGGAACCGACATTTTTGGGGCCGGCACCTTCCATCGTCCCTGGCATGGCGGGCCCCTCGACCAGGCAGCCGCAGATCTCAAGCTCAACGAAGCCTTCGAGTTCTTCACGCGCTTGGGGCTGCCCTACTTCTGCTTCCATGATGTCGACGTCATGGCGCAGGCGCACACGATCCGCGAGCACGTCGCGAACTTTCTTCATATCGTCGACAAGATTCAGGCCAAGATCTCCGCCACCGGCGTCAAGCTGCTCTGGGGAACTGCGAACCTCTTCAGTCATCCACGCTACATGGCCGGCGGCGCCACCAACCCGGACCCGGATGTGTTTCGCTTCGCCGCCACGCAGGTGCGCCACTGCCTCGAGGCGACGCATCGTTTGGGCGGCGAGAACTACGTGCTGTGGGGCGGGCGCGAGGGGTACGACACGCTGCTCAACACCAACCTGCGCCAGGAGAAAAATCAGCTCGGACGCTTTCTCGCCATGGTGGTGGAACACAAGCACAAGATCGGCTTCAAGGGGGCGATCCTGATCGAGCCCAAACCGCACGAACCCACCAAGCATCAATACGATTTCGATGTGGACACGATTTACGGCTTCTTGAAGCACCACGGCCTCGAGAAAGAGGTCAGGGTCAACATCGAATCGAATCACGCCACGCTCTCCGGCCACAGTTTCGAGCACGAGATCGCGATGGCGGTGGACTACGGCATCTTCGGTTCCATCGACATGAATCGCGGCGATCCGCAAAACGGCTGGGACACCGATCAGTTCCCGAACGACCTGCGCGAAATCACGGTGGCACTCTATTACGTGCTGAAAGGCGGCGGCTTCACCACCGGCGGCAATAATTTCGACGCCAAGGTGCGCCGCCAAAGCATCGACCCCTTGGACTTGTTCTACGGTCACATCGGCGCGGTCGACATTCTGGCGCGCGGGCTGCTCGGCGCCACGGCCATGCTTGAGGGCGGTGAGTTGGCCGCGTTCGTGGAGCAGCGCTACGCGGGCTGGCACACCATTGCGGCGCGCAACATCCTGGAGGGCCGCAGCACCTTGGAGGCGGTGTCGGACGCGGCGGTCGCCGACGACGTGACGCCGGTGCTCAAATCCGGCCGCCAGGAATATCTCGAGAATGTGGTGAGCCGCTACACGGTGTAAGCGACCCGACTGTGGCGCCGGGTGATCACTAGGTGCCGATGTGCAGCAGCGTCGACTTCAGGTCCGCGGAATTGCCGCCCACCATGATCTCGAAGGCGCCGGGCTCGACCACACGTTGCATCGCGATGCTCCACATGCGGAAAGTCTCCGGCGTGAGCGTGAAGCTCACGGTTTTGGACTCGCCCGCCGCCAGTGTGACGCGTTCAAAGGCCTTGAGTTCCTTTAAGGGCCGGGTGACGGAACCCACCAATTGATGCACGTACAGCTGCACGGTCTCATCCCCGGCGCGCGGCCCTGTGTTGCGTACCGGCACGGTCACCGTGACCGACCCATCGACGCCGATATGCTCCGCCGACAGGCGCGGTGCGCCGATGTCGAACGAGGTGTAGCTCAAGCCGTAGCCGAAGGGAAACAGGGGTTCGACCGTGTCGAACAGGTACCCGCGGCGCGCCGAGGGCTTGACGTTGTAGAACATCGGCAGCTGGCCGACGCTGCGTGGAATGGTGACCGGCAGTTTGCCGCCGGGATTCACATCGCCGAACAACACGTCCGCCACCGCATTGCCGCCCTGCTCGCCCAGGTACCAGCCCTCGAGCAGCGCATTGGCCTGCTCGGCGATCTTCACGGTCGAAGCCGGTCGCCCGTTGATCAGCATGACGATCAGGGGTTTGTTGAGCGCGCGCAGGGCATCGAACAGGCCCTGTTGTTCGCCGACGAGATCCAGGCTGTCGCGATCGCCCAAGTGCGTCTTGGCCCAGCCTTCGCGGCTGGTCTGTTCCGTGTCGCCGATCGCCAAGATGATGCGGTCCGCACCGCGCGCCGCCGCCACGGCCTCCGCGATGAGGCGTTGATTTTCCTTGGGATCGGCGAGCTGCACCTCGTCGCCCCACCAATCGTCATTCGCCGTGATTTTCACGCCTTGAGCGAACACGATCTTGGCGCGCGCACCCACCTTGGCGCGGATTCCCTCGAGTATCGACACCGTGACGGGCGGCTCACCGTAGTAGCCGCCGAGCCGCGCCACCGCGGCATTCGGCCCGATCACCGCGATCACCGGCACTTTTCCCGGCGGCAGCGACAGCGGCAAGGTCCCATCGTTCTTGAGCAGAATGATGGTGCGCTGCGCGGCCGTGCGCGCCAGCGCTCGCGCTTCGGCGTTGTTGGTGAGGGCCACCGCTTTATCGGCATCGGCGAACGGATTTTCGAACGAGCCGGCGCGAAATTTTAAGGTCAACAAACGGCGCACCGCCTGGTCGATGAGCGCCACCGGAACCGTGCCATCGCGCACTTGCTGCACCAGCGTGGCGTACGCGGCGACGCTGGGCAGGTCGATGTCCACGCCGGCCTTGAGCGCCAGGCGCGCGGCTTCTTCCGGCGTGGCGGCGATGTGATGCAGTTTCTGCAAGTCCTCGATGGCGTAGTAATCGCTGACCACCACACCCTGAAAGCCCCACTCGCCGCGCAGCACTTTTTCCAACAGCCACACGTTGGCGTGGCTCGGCACGCCGTCGATTTCGTTGTAGGACGGCATGACCGCGCTGACGCCGGTGCGCGCAATGGCTTTCTCGAAGGGCGGGAAGAAGAACTCCCGCAAATTGCGTTCCGAGTACGGGGCCGGACCCACATTGGTGCCGCTTTCCGGCTGACCGTGGCCCGTGAGATGTTTCAAGGTCGCGAACACCTTGCCGGGACCCAAGACACGCACCCGGCCTTCGCCTTGTAGCCCTTCAACCGCGGCGACGCCCAGTTCACCGACGAGATAGGGATCCTCGCCGAAGGTCTCCTCGATCCGGCCCCAGCGCGGATCGCGTGCCACATCCACCACCGGCGTGAGCGCCTCCGTCACGCCGCGCGCCCGGATCTCCCGCGCCGTCACCGCATTGACCGCGCGCACCAGGCCCGGATCCCAGCTCGAGGCGAGCGCAATGGCCTGCGGAAAGCTGGTGGCACCCACGGCGGCGAAGCCATGCAGCCCCTCTTCGTGAAACATCAGCGGAATGCCGAGCCGGGTCTTCTCGGTGGCGTAGTGCTGCAAGGCATTCACCAGTAGAATCGTGCCGCGCACGTCGCGTCGCGGCACGACGCGCGGCGAGGCCGGCCCCGTGGCGTCCGACGGGCGCGCAAACTGCCCGATGCCGTCCGGAAACTTTTGCAGCATTTTCTTCGGATCGAGTTCCAGCTTGGCGTCGAACACCTCGCGCTTGGCATCCCAGACGCTCTGCATCTGCGCGACTTTTTCCTCCAGGGTCATGCGCGACAGCAAATCATCGACCCGGGCCTCGATCGCGGCAGTGGGATTTTTATACGTCGGGCTGCCTGCCGGCGCAGCAATCGCCTGCGCGCAAACCAGCATGCCGAGACTCAAGAGCCGCGCGCGCATTGCCAGCGTCATAGAGACATCCCCAGGTCGCCTAATTGCTTTTTCTGATAGCGCTACCATGAGCGATTCCATTCGGCTTTGTCAATCAATTTGCTTTTACCACCTGGACCTGTGTCAAATAAGCGCTTGCCACCCATTGTAAGCTGACGAATGACGAGCAGATCAGCCAGAAAGAGACTTGTTGGCCGCCCCGAGCGGAAACCCAAACACAGAAAGCAGGGTGCGCCGACCATTGCGGATGTCGCCGCCTACGCCGGCTTTGCCCCGATGACGGTATCGCGCGTCATCAACGGCGGGAGCAATGTGCGCCCGGAGACCCGCGAGGCCGTGCAGGCCGCCATTGCCAAATTGAAATACTCGCCGAATCTCGCCGCGCGGACGCTGGCGGGTGCCGAACAAGTTCGCATCGGCATGCTGTACAGCAATCCCAGCGCGGCATTCTTGAGCGAATTCCTGGTCGGCAGCCTGGAACAGGCGCGCTTGAGCCACGTGCAGCTGGTGGTGGAGAAGTGCGATGTCGATGCGCATGAGGATGACGTGGCGCGCGAGCTGCTCGCCACCGGCGTCGACGGCATCATTCTGCCGCCGCCGCTGTCGGATTCGAAGCGCATTCACGCGGTGCTCATGAAGGCCGATGCGATCGCGGTCGCAGTGGCGAGCGCGAGTCCGCGCGCCGGCCTGTTGGCGGTGCGCATCGATGACCATGCCGCAGCGATCGCCATGACACGCCACATTTTATCCTTGGGCCATACACGCATCGGCTTCATCATCGGCAATCCCGACCAGACCGCGAGCGCGCAACGCCTGGCCGGCTACAAGGCGGCGCTGGCGGAGGCCGACATTCAGGTCGACAATTCACTCATCCGCCAGGGGCTGTTCACGTACCGCTCGGGACTCAAGGCTGCGGATCAATTGCTGAGTCTGGCGAAGCCGCCGACCGCGATTTTCGCCAGCAACGACGACATGGGCGCAGCCACGGTGGCGGTCGCTCATCGACACCACCTGGACGTGCCGAAGGGCCTGACCGTGTGCGGCTTCGACGACACCGAATTCTCGCGCTCCATCTGGCCGGAGCTCACCACCATCCGTCAGCCCATCGCCGATATGGCACGTTCCGCCGTGCTGCTGCTGATCCGGAAAATCAAGGCGCGCCGCGAGGGCCGCGAGGAAGACGTCAAACACGCCTTGCTCGACTTTACGCTGGTACACCGCGATTCGGACGGGCCGCCGGGCCGCTGACCTGAACGTCAGCGTCTGATCGCGCGAAAACGAATGCTCGCGCTGAAGCTTGCGCCGGGCGCTATCAAGGGCATGACCGACTCACCATCGTACCGGTTGAGCGCATTGCTGACATGCGCGACCGGTTCGAAGCAAAAGGCATCGAGTTTGCGCGAGCTGTAGACCACGGTGCAGGGCAGCTCCGATGAGGCCGTGATCTCGAGTGCCAGAGCCCTTTCCGGCCACGCGATGTAAGCCGCGCGGCTCCAACCGGAAAAACAATGGTCCACGTCGGCCTGCTCCACGGCCAAGCCCTTGGAGAAATCGAGAGAACCTGCGGGCTTGACGAGGTCGGCGGGCAGGCCGTTCTGCCCTGGCAGCCATACGCCCTGCGCATGAAAGGTCAGACGGGCGCCGCTTCGCGGTATGTAAGGATGATGACCGAAGGCCAGCGGCACGGCCTGTACTTCCAGGTTCACGGCGCTCAAGTCCAAGGTCAGCGCATCTTCGGTGAGGGTAATGCGCTGCCGCGCTTCGAACGCCCACGGCCAGCCTGCATCCGGCCGGTGCAGCAGTGCCAGCAAGGCCGAATCGTTGGCGCGGCTCAATACCTGCCACGACCGCTCGAATCCGACGCCGTGAATCGCATGCGGTTCCGGCGGAAAATTGCGCGCCAGCGTGACGGGCTTGCCATCCCAGGTGAAGCGACCCTCGCCGATGCGATTGGAAAAGGGGACCAGGGGGAAACCGGCGGTGGCATAGGGATCGTGCGCCGCGAGTCCGGCGTCGCTCACCTGACGCAGCATCTGCTGCCCGCTCGAGCTCCATGCGCCGATGCAGCCGCCCAAATGCGGCAGAATGTCGCAGCGAGCTTCGCCGCGGGAGAGGCTCACGATCTCGGTGACGGGTGGATCCAGGATCACGCGAACGCCTTAAGATGTGGTTGCAGTGTTGCTTCAGGGGATCGGTACATGATTGCCTCGAGCCTCAGTCGGCATCTATGATAGCGCTACCAGAAATCGCCGTCAGGTGCTTTGTGCGAACCATAGCCAGGCTGGCCTTCGTCGGGCTGCTCAGCTGCGGCGCGGGCGCCCATGCCGAAGGCGGCTACGATCTGTGGCTGCGATATCGGCCCATCGAGGCGCCGTGGGGTGCGCGCTACCGCGCGTTTGCCACCGAACTGGTGGCGGCGCACGGCACCGGCGATACCGCGCAACGCGAATTGACGCGAGGGATCCAGGGACTATTGGGCGCGGCACCTTACGCTTCGAGCCGGGTGAGCCGGGACGGCGCCATCGTCCTCGGCGCTCCGAACTCGCCGCTGCTCGCTGACCTGCACCTCGATCTACAGGGCCTGGGTGCGGAAGGCTACGTGATCCGCAGCGTCACGCTTCAAGGCCATCGCGTCACGCTCATCGCCGCCAACGGGGATCTGGGCGTGCTCTACGGCAGCTTTCATCTATTGCGCCTGATGCAGACCCGCCGGCCGCTCGCGCGACTGAATGTGCAGGAATCGCCGCGCGTTCAGCGCCGGGTCCTCGATCACTGGGACAATCTCGACGGCACCATCGAGCGCGGCTATGCGGGAGCCTCCATTTGGGATTGGCCAACCCTGCCCGACTATCTCGCACCGCGCTACCAGGACTACGCGCGCGCCTGCGCCTCCATCGGCATCAACGGCGCCGTGCTCAACAACGTCAATGCGAATGCCTCGAGCCTCACGCCGGCCTATTTGAACAAGGCGGCCGCGCTCGCGCGGGTGTTCAGGCCCTATGGAATCAAGGTCTATCTGTCGGCGCGGTTCACGGCTCCCATGGAAATCGGCGGCCTGCACACGGCCGACCCGCTCGATGCGACCGTGCGCCGTTGGTGGCGCGACAAGGCGGATGAGATCTACCGCGACATACCGGACTTCGGCGGCTTCCTGATCAAGGCGAATTCCGAAGGCCAACCGGGTCCCCGCGACTATGGGCGCTCGCACGCCGACGGCGCCAACCTGTTCGCCGCCGCGCTGGCACCGCACGGCGGCGTGGTGATGTGGCGCGCCTTCGTGTATGCGGAACACACCCAAGAAGACCGGATCAAACAAGCCTACGATGAGTTCGTGCCGCTCGACGGCCGCTTCGATGAGAACGTGCTGCTGCAAATCAAGAACGGACCCTTGGATTTTCAGCCGCGCGAGCCAGCCCATCCGCTGTTCGGCGCCATGCCCAAAACGCCGCTCATGCTCGAGGTGCAAGTCACCAAGGAATACCTGGGGTTTGCGACGCATCTGGTGTATCTCGGCCCGCTGTACGAGGAAGCGCTGCGATTCGAGACCTTCGCGAAGGGACAGAGCTCGAACGTCGGTTCGGTGATCGACGGCACGCTGCACGGCTACCGGCGAACCGGCATGGCGGGCGTGGCGAATATCGGCGCGGACCGCAACTGGACCGGATCGCAGTTCGATCAGGCCAATTGGTATGTCTTTGGGCGACTGGCGTGGAATCCCACGGCGTCTTCGCGGGATATCGCCGAGGAGTGGGCGCGCATGACCTACTCGAATGACACCCGCTTCGTCGCGCCCACCGTGGCCATGATGATGGGATCGCGCGACGCGGCGGTGGACTACATGACGCCGCTCGGCCTCGCGCATCTGATGGCAGCCGGACATCACTACGGGCCCGGCCCGTGGCAAATCGGCGGGCGCGCCGATTGGACGCCGCCCTACTACCATCACGCCGATACGGAAGGCATCGGTGCGGAGCGCGGCAGCGGCGGCAGCAACGCCGTCTCGCAATACGCGCCGCCGCTCGCGGCGGCATTCGACGATCCGAAGCTCACGCCGGAAAAATACCTGCTGTGGTTTCATCACTTGAGTTGGGATTACCGGCTTATGTCAGGGCGCACGCTGTGGGACGAACTGGTGATGCACTACTCGCACGGCGTCGAGTCGGTGCGCGTTATGCGCGATACCTGGGCGACCCTGGCGCCGTACGTGGACGCGGAGCGCCATGCGGAAACGACAGCATTTCTGGCCATTCAAGAGAAAGAAGCACGCTGGTGGCGCGATGCCAGCCTGGCCTACTTTCAAAGCCTCTCGAAGCGGCCGTTGCCCGCGGGCTTCGCGCCTCCCGAGCGCACGCTCGAGGAATACGAAGCGATCTCCACGCCTTACGCGCCGGGTAATCCCGGTTGGACCGCGGCGCCGGTTCGACATTTGGCGCCGCCCGGCCGCTTACTGCACGAGATGTTTGGGGACCACGCGGTCCTGCAACGCGATCGACCGATCCCCGTGTGGGGTGAGGCCACCGCCGGCGATCGCATCACCGTATCGATGGGCGCCGCCAAGGTCGAAACGCGCGCCGACGCCGGCGGCCACTGGCGCGTCGAGCTGCCCGCGCTGCCCGCCGGCGGTCCCTTTACGCTCAGTGCGCAGACGCAGGCGGGCCGCAGCCAATCCATCGCCGATGTTCTGGTGGGCGATGTGTATCTGTGCTCCGGCCAGTCGAACATGGAATTGGCGGTGGCCAGATCCTTGGATGCGGCGGCAGAAATTGCCGCGGCCAAGAGCGACACGATCCGCCTCTTAAGCATCACGCACGAGAGCAGCGCTGCGCCGCTTGCGCATTTTCAAACGCCGGTCGCGTGGACTGCCGTGTCGCCCGACAGCATTCGCGACTTCTCCGCTGCCTGCTACTACTTTGCGCGCGAGCTGCGAAAATCGGTGCCGATTCCCATGGGCTTGATCCACTCATCCTGGGGAGGCTCTCGCATCGAACCCTGGATCAGCGATGCGGGTCTTCGAGCGGTGGGCGGCTTCGATGCGCGGCTCGACCTGTTGCGCCTGTATGCGCGCGATCCGAAGGCGGGCAATGGCCGGCTCGGCGAGCTGTGGGAACAGTGGTGGCGCAACGGCGCCCATTCGACGCCCTGGAAGGACTCGGGCGCGACCTGGCACGCAGTGCCGGAACCGATGCGCGACTGGAAGACGTGGGGAGTGCCCGAGCTCAACAATCACGACGGCACGTTGTGGTTTCGGCGCAGCGTGACCCTGACGGCGCAGCAGGCCGCCGCGGCGGCGACGCTGGATCTCGGCGCCATCGATGAAGTGGATGAAACCTGGGTGAACGGCCGGCCGATCGCCAATTCGTTTGGATATGCCACCGAGAGAAGCTATGCGGTGCCGTCCGGGCTGCTGCACGCCGGCGAGAATTCCATTGTGGTCAACGTGCTGAGCACCTGGGGTGCGGCCGGCATGTACGGGCCGCCCGAGCATATGGCGCTGCGCTTCGCCAACGGCAGCACCGCGGGCCTGGGCGGTCAGTGGCGCTATCAATTGGCTCCCGAGCGTATCGGCTATCCGCCCCGTGCGCCCTGGGATCCGGTCGGCGGCCTGTCGAGTATCCACAACGCCATGATCGCGCCGCTGGTGCCGTACGGCCTGAAAGGCGTGTTGTGGTATCAGGGGGAATCGAATACCGCCGACGCCGCGCAATATCAGGCGCTTTTGACTGCGCTGATGCACGACTGGCGGCGCGAATTCGGCGCCGAGCTCGCCTTCCTCATCGTCGAGTTGCCGAATTTGGGCAATCCGTCGATTGCGCCGGCCGCCTCCGATTGGGCCAATCTTCGCGAAGCCCAGCGCCGCGCCGTCTTGGGCGATGCGCAGGCGGCGCTCGCCGTGACCATCGATGTCGGCGATGCGCACGACCTGCATCCGGCCAACAAGCAGGCTGTCGGACAACGCCTGGCGCGTGCCGCGCGCCATCTCATCTATGGCGAAACGCAGTCGGCGTCGGGACCGGTGCCGCGCTCGGTGGTGCGCTCCGGCGAGCGTGTCGAAGTGCGCTTCGATGCCATCGATGGTGCTCTTGTCACTTACAGCGCAAGCCGCGCCATCGGATTTGAATTGTGCGGCGCCGAGCAAAGCAGCTGCCGTTTCGTCGATTCGCACGTGTTGCCCGACAATGTCTCGCTGGATGGGAGCGCTAGTCCAGGCGCGACGCGGGTGCGTTTCTGCTGGGCCGACGCGCCGCTGTGCAATCTATACGATCGATCCGGCTTGCCCGCCGGCCCGTTCGAGATCGCGATTGAGAAATGAGGCGGAAGAGCCGCCGGCGGGTTTCGAGGGGGGCTCGATGGTTGCCGCCGGCGACGCTTCCTTTAAAGAATTGTTAGCGCTACCATACTACAAAATAACATCGTTTGTGTAGTAGCGCGTCGCGCGGGAATATCCCGGGGGAAACAATGAGCAGCTCGAGTCGTGGGGCTTTCTTCACGCGACGGCAATTCGCCAAAAGCGTGGCAGCGGCCGCAGCAGTCGCCGGCGCACCATTGCCGCGCACTGCGCGTGCCGAGCCGGCACCGCTCAAGCCTCGGCAATTTCCCTCCGGCTTCTTGTGGGGCTGCGCGACCAGCGCCTATCAGATCGAGGGTGCGGCGCGCGAGGGAGGACGCGGTCCTTCCATCTGGGACACCTTCTCGCACACGCCCGGCAAAACCTTCGAAGGCGCGACCGGCGATGTCGCCGCCGATTCCTATCACCGCTACAAAGAAGATGTGAAATTGCTGCAGGGCCTCGGGACCAAGGCGTATCGGTTCTCGATCTCCTGGCCGCGCATTTTTCCCGAGGGCGGCAAGCCCAATGAAGCGGGCTTGAGTTTTTATCAGCGCCTGATCGATGAGTTGCTGGCGCACGGCATTGAGCCCTACGTCACCTTGTTTCACTGGGACCTGCCGCAGGGGCTGTCCGGCGGCTGGCAGTCACGCGACACTCCCAAGGCCTTTGCCGACTATGCCGGCTTCGTCGCGAAGCGCTTGTCGGATCGCGTGCGGCATTTCATGACGATCAATGAATTCGTGTGCTTCACCGATCTGAGCTACAAAATTGGCCAATTCGCACCGGGCTTGAAGTTGGGCGCGGCGCAGGTCAATCAGGTTCGCCACCATGGAGTACTGGCGCATGGCTTAGGTCTGCAGGCCATTCGCGCCAACGCCAAAAGCGGCACGCTCGTGGGGCTTGCGGAAAATCCCAAGGTCCACGTGCCGGTGATCGAGACCGCGGCGCACATCGAAGCCGCGCAGCGTGCCTTCCGCGAAGAAAACGCGCCGTTTCTCACCGCGGTGATGGAAGGCCGCTACACCGACGGCTATCTGGCGAGCGCGGGAGCGGACGCACCCAAGGTTCAAGCGGATGACATGAAAATCATCGGCAGCACGCTGGATTTCGTCGGACTCAATGTCTATCAGCCCGACTATGCGCGCGCCGATGCATCGCCCGCAGGGTACGCCGTGGCGCGGCGGCCCGCGTCGTTTCCGCACATGGCCTCTCCCTGGTTGTTCATCGGGCCGGAAGTCATCTACTGGGCCATTCGGCATGTCAGTGCACTGTGGAAAGTCCCGGCGCTCTACATCACCGAGAATGGCACCTCCGGGGAAGACCTGCAGGGCGCCGACGGACGCATCGAGGACACGGATCGCGTCATGTATTTGCGCAATTATTTAACCCATCTGCAGCGCGCCGCCGCGGAAGGCTATCCCATCAAGGGCTACTTCCTGTGGAGCCTGATGGACAACTTCGAATGGGCGGACGGCTACAGCAAGCGCTTCGGCATTCACCACGTCGATTTCAAGACGCAAACTAGAACGCCGAAGTTGAGCGCCGAGTGGTACCGGGAAGTCATTCTGCGCAATGCGGTGGAATGACGGGCGCGCCTTCGGCTCAATGTTTTTCGAATTTGTGCCGAGCAATCTCCTGAATGGTCGGACCGGGCTTTCGCGTGAACGCCACGGCGGCAACCCTGCCGCCACCCAGGGTCACTCCGCTGATATTGCCGGCGGCGTCTCTGATGAATTTCACGTGCGGCGTGAACCACCAGCCGGTGGAGAACTCATCTTTCGCGATTGGTGCGAGCACAACCTCGCCGTGATGGGCGTGAAGCGCGTATAGACTGCCGTCGCGCACGAAAAAGGTGTACTGAGTCTCCAGCTCATCGCTCCAATAAACGCCGGCGTAGGGCAGCAAGTCGACAGCGCCCGCTGCGGCCGGAATTCGTTCGCCTTCGTTGATGGCGCCGCCGGGTTGGGTTATTTTGACATGCATGCCGCCATTCTCTTGCGCCGAGAACTCCATGTCGGCCTGAATCTCTTTGCAGTAGAAGTGGCCGGGGCCAACCGGATGCAGTTCGAGTTGCTGCCCGGCCGCGGCCCACATTTTTCCGTCTTCCACGACGACGGTGAGGGTTTGGTTGACTTTAGGAAGCGGATAGACGCCTGCGAACTTTTCCAGTTCACGAACATCCATCGTCACGAATTTGGGTTCCGCTCCATTCTGTTTGGCTTCTTGAGGCGCCGTCTTGTCGCCGATGAAAACCTCGGCCACCGAACCCGACAGCTTACCGGGATTGAAACTCCCCAAATTACTGATTACGGCTACACCGAGCTCCTGCTCCGGAAACCATGTGACTTGGCTTCGATAACCGGCATCCCCGCCGCCGTGGGAGATGGTCTTGAGTCCGCGATAAGTGCCGAGAGCGACGCCAAGCCCGTAGTGGGTCTTGGTGCCGTCCGATAGCACAGCCTCCTCTTGCATTCGCGCCACTCCGGCGGCGCCGCCCACCTTGGAATCGCGAAAGTTATCGAGCCACAACACGAGATCGCTCGCCGTGGTGAACAGGCTCGTGGCTCCGACGATGGCGTAGTTCATCGGCGCTGCAGCGAAACCTGCGCCCTTATTTTCATATGAGTAAGCTCGGCCAGGCACGAGCCGCGTCAAATCTTGATGGAAATGCGTGTGGGTCATCTTCAATGGCGTGAATATGCGCTCGGCGCAGAATTGCGGGAACGGCATTCCAGCGACCCGCGTTACGATTTCCGCCAGCAGCGTAAATCCTGAGTTGGAATAGAGGTCATGGGTTCCGGGCGCAAAGTTCAGTTCCTTTTGACGGAAGATCAACCGCAATGCTTGGTCTTGCGTGATGACGTCCTGCAAATTCCAGCCCGCCAGCGCGAGCGTCTGCCATTGGTCGCGTATGCCGCTGGTATGCTGCAAGAGATTGCGGATCGTGATCTTGTTGCCGTAGTCCGGCAGCTCGGGCAGGTATTGGTGAACGTCGTCATCGAGGGCCAGCTTGCCGTCCGACTCGAGAAGCACGACCGCCATGGCCGTGAATTGCTTGGAGACCGACGCGACGTGGAAAATGGTTTCGGGTTTGATCGGGATGTTGTATTCGAGATTGGCGGCGCCGTATCCTTTCGCGAAGATCACCTTGCCGTGCTGTATGACCGCTACAGAGGCGCCCGGGATGTTCGACGAGTCCCATTCCTTGAACAGCGCATCGATCTGTTTCTCGGGAGAAACAGGGCCGCTCGGCTTGGCCGGGGATGGCGGCGCCGCGGCGGCATATTGTGCGCCGATCGCGAGGCAGCTGATCAACGATAACATTCCGACTTGCGGCAGCAGTCGGCGCTGTAAGCAGGATCGAGCTATTGCGGCCAATTTGTCAGGTCTCGTTGTTGGGTCATAGGTTGCCGTACGAGTCAGGTGCCCCGGCGCTCCTTCAGTTGTAAATGAAGCCGACGATGATGTCGAGGTTCTCAGGCGTAGAATCCGCCTCAGGAGAACTTCGCGTGACATGCAGCCCCGCACCTGTTCTGTTGGCAATGTTGATGCTGCCGCTCGCTGCGAGCGGGCAAGAATCGACCGACATTGTCACAGGCCTGCAACGAAACGTTATTTTCTCGGCGTACCCCACTCTGTCGCGCAGCACGGAGATAGCACGCCGGGCTTTGAGCCCGCTCGCCAATGTTGAAATCGCGCGGTTCAGCGCGCAGCTCCGCCCACAAGCAATCGATTTGGCGCAGGAAAGATTCTCGGTGTATGTTCCGGCGCAGCATCCATCGCGGGGATACGCCGTGTTGGTGTTCATTCCACCGTGGCAAGATGCGCGCCTGCCCCCAGGCTGGGCTCGGGGTTTGGATGAAAATGGCGTGATTTTCGTCAGTGCAGCCAAGTCCGGCAACGAGGAAAACGTCATCGATCGCCGCATTCCGTTGGCGCTGCTCGGCGCGCACAACATCATGCAGCGCTATCCCGTTGACCCTGAGCGGGTGTACATCGGTGGGTTTTCGGGAGGATCGCGCGTTGCCATGAAGACCGCGCTGGCCTACCCAGACCTATTTCACGGAGCGCTGCTCAATGCCGGCAGCGATCCCATCGGGGGTGCCGAGGCGCTGTTGCCTCCCGATGACTTGTTTGCGCAGTTTCAAAGCTCAACTCGCTTGGTGTATGTGACGGGAACTGACGACAGCTGGAACATTCAGCACGACATGGTCAGCCGCGACTCGATGACTGCTTGGTGCGTCTTTGGAACCCGTGTAGAGTCCATGCTGAAAGTGGGTCACGACGCGGCAACGTTGTACGCGCTGCGCCGCGCGCTCTCCACACTCGATCAACGCGCGGCTGTCGATCCAGAGAAGCTCTCCGCGTGCCGCGCACGCGTCGCCAAGGATCTGGCGGCAGACCTACAGCGTGTCGCTGAGCTCCTCGAGCGAGACAACCCCCACGGCGCCTGGCGATCGCTGACAAAGCTCGACATTCGGTATGGCGGCCTCGCGGCAAACGAGAGCATTCAGTTGGAACAACGCATCGGCTCCCGACGCTGAATCGGCGTCGGTGCCCGCTTTGCGATTCTTACTGGAATGCGGCGTTAAGCAGTTTGGCGAGCCTCGCACCGGCGAGCGCTATTTGCTTGTCTGCGACGCTGACGCCCGCAGCCTTGTACGCTGCGTCCGTGGTGAATGGTCCGGCGCCCACCCCGATGGGACTTGCATAGACGGACTGTTTGGCAATCCTAAAACTTTCCTGGATCCATTGAGATTCATCGCTCTCAGCGGCGAGCGTCGCGTCAGGAGCGGGAAACGCGGCGGCTTTCTTGATCGCGGACGTCGGACTCTTGCTGGTGCCCAGGATGTTATCCCAATAGGCGTGCAGCTCGTTCTTACAGGGCAATGCGCACAACTCGACGAGGTTGCCGCCGTTATCGCCTTGCGGTAGATCGTGTGTGAATCGCGAGGTGGCGTGCAAGGGTTGGTGCACGTCGCCCACGAGATGCAGAATCCAGACGAGATCGTAGGATTTGAGTTTGTTCGTGGCAGAAGGCAAGGCGAGCGTCTTGCGGAATTCCGCGATTTGCGTTTGGGCGTTCGGTGCCTGCGGCTGAGCAAGCGGCGTTCCGTCGGGAGAGAAGGGTTCATCGATGTAGTGCCAATAGCGATGCATGAGTTTGTCGGAGTAGCCAATGTTCGCTGACGCATTGGGGTTTGTCGGGTGTTCCCCGTCGTTGGTGTAAGTCTTCTTGCCCTTGATGGCGTCGGGCCAAGTGGCCGCCATGACAAAGGCGGTTTTGTTTTGGTTCGCTTTGGCGACTCCCTTGATCCACACCTTGTAGTCGGGGTTCAGTTTGACGAGTTGAACCGCTTTCGTGCGCGCTGCGGGGGTTAAGTCATCGTAGGCGATGGACGCCACCATCATGTGGCCGAAGCTGTCCCAGGCGGAAGCGGTGCCGGCCGAGAGGCATGTCAGAATCAAGCAAAACGCGACTCTATTGATACATGTACTCACTGGCCTCTCCTGGTGATCCGAGCGCAATGCTGGATGTGGACCAAACTCAAATCAAGAGAATATTGCGTGACGGACGGGATGAGAGAATACGGGTGTATGACAGTTGTGCGGCGGGATGTGAGCTTCGAGCTGATCAAAAAAGCAGCACATCAGCGCAACTAGCTGAATGACGGTGACGATTCGGTTACAAGGAACTGGTTATCCACCGAGTTATCCACCGGGAATGGGGATGACATGGTGCCGGGGAAAACAAGCAAAGGATTTTTGAATCGATGCACCACGCTGAAAATCTCATAGGAATCGCGGCGTTGTCGGTAATGGTGATAGGGCCGCTGTGGCTGGGTGTGGTGGGACTTATACGCGGGCATCGAGAGTCTGTGAGCGGGGCACCCGAGCCGGCGCGGCCCTGGAATTGGAAATTCACCATCGCCTCGGCGTTGCTCTATGCCCTGGCGTTCAACCTGACGTTTATCATTCAGGAGCTTTTTCTGGTCATCCCGAAGGCGTTCACGCCCGGGCTGCGGCCAATTCTGTTTCACAACAATCACTCTTGGACGGGCGGGAACCCGCTCGCAAGTTTGTTTCAGGGCACAGGCGCGCTGGCCATCTTTGTCATGGGCCTTCTCTGCGCACTGCTTCTGAAGCATCGCCCCGCCCGCTCAGCCGGTGTGCGGCTGTTTCTCATTTGGATGGCTTATAGCGGATTTCTGCAGTCCCTGCCGCAAGTCGTCATCGGCTCCGTTGAACCGCAGAATGACGTCGGCATGGCCATGGACTACCTGCACTTCAGCGTGGCGGCGAAGACGGCGGCGGCCCTCGTGGCGCTCATCGCAATTGCCGCCGCTGCGCTTTCGTTAAGAGGACCGTTTTTAAGCCTCGCGGAGAATGCGGGCTATGTCGGCAGCAGGCACACTCGCAGCGCGCTCATGTTTCGTATGGCGACGCTGCCGGCGTTGGCGGCGATCCTGCTCATCATTCCGTTTCGCGTCCCGCGCAATTGGGTGGAGGTCGTCGCCGTGCCGGTGGTGGTGACGCTGATTGGGGTCGCTTGGATGCAAGCGGGAGCCTGGGCCGTCCGGGAGGTGAAGGCGAGCGGTGTCTTGGGTCCTAAAGCCCTAGGCTCGACGCCGATTGCGTATGCATTGGGCGCGCTGCTGATCCTGCTGCTGGTATTTCAATTCGTGCTCAGGCCGGGCGTGCGGTTCTATTGAGGCTTGTCGGTCTCCGCGCGAGCGGGCTCATTCATGGCGGTCTCACCGCGATCGGCTTGCGCCAAGTCGAACTCTTCTTTACAGGCCTTGTAGGCCTCGCGGTAGGACTCCGAATGATTCGCCCTGAAACGCTTCATCATGCAGTGCGCCATCTCTCGCGGCGAGAACGAGGCCTTTTGCAATTCCTGCGCGTGCACCGGGACCGCAATGAGCGGCGCTGCAATGAGCAGAGAAATCATCACCGGCATTATGGAAATTCGTCGGCTCATGAGACACCTCCCCAGCGTTCTGCCATCAAGGTGTTCTCAAATCGACGGCCGAACAATGCCGGCGCCACCCATACCGAAGTACGGATTCTCCTACGCCCCAATGCAGACTCCATGTCTGGTCGCGGGCTGACGCGGCCATAGTCCTTAGTCTGACAGCCTGCCCGAGGCCATAAGCCGGATAGTGTAAGTTTTTCCCAACCGGAGAGATCATGAACGGCGCAATCGCTTCTCTCATGGAACGTCACAATCAAGTACTAGACTGGTTTGAAGATTACAACGCCGCCGGTTCAAATGTGCGCAAGCAAGAACTCGCATCCAGGATCTGCCGCGGCCTGCAAGCAGAAATTGCCCGGCAGCAGGAAGCATCTGATCATGCCATCATTGCGCAGTTGACTGAGCAAGTGCTCAAGTCCAGTCCCATCGACGAGCTGTTCGACTCGAAGGTGCGGATCCTGGGCGACGCATTTGCACAGCACATCGGGTCCGAGTTTTAACGCCTTGACTCATGGAACTGCAGATGCCACCGCAATTGAATCACAGCGACGATCCCCACGCCGACACGCAGAAAGCATTGGCGCTGCCGGATCTTGGCCAGCGCCCCTTTACCGCCACGGTCGAACGAGATCTCGCCGCAAGCCCTGCGCAGCTGTATGCGGCGTTTACCACACAGTGGGAGAATTGGTTCGCGCGCCCCGGCACGGCTTCAATTGAACCGTCGATCGGGCGTCCCTTTTTCTTTGAGACCGAACACAATCATCAGCGCCATCCGCACTATGGCCGCTTTCTTCGCCTGCAACCCCCGCGCCTGGTGGAATTGACCTGGGTCACGGGCTCGAGGGGAACTGACGGCGCTGAAACCATTCTAACGGTTGAGTTCATTCCAAATGGAAAAGGCTCAAAGGTGCGCCTCACACATACGGGCTTTTACAACACCGCAACCGCCAAGCAGCACGAGGACGCGTGGCGGGGGCCGGTGCTGGACGAACTCGATCGGCGCTTTCGCCCCAACAACCTGCAAACAGAGAATGCGTGAATGGGAAAAATGACGGTGTTCAAGCGGCCTGACGGCCAAAGCGTCGATGGCTACCTCGCTGACCCCCCTGAAACCCGCAATGCGCCGGGGATCGTCGTCATCCAGGAATGGTGGGGTCTCAATGATCAGATCAAGGGTGTCGCCGACAAGCTGGCGACTGCGGGCTACCGCGCACTCGTGCCGGACCTGTATCGCGGCAAAGTCGCACTGGAGGCCCACGAGGCCGAGCATTTGATGAAGGGCCTCAATTTCGGCGATGCGGCCGGGCAGGACATTCGCGGCGCCGTGCAATATCTAAAGACATTGGGGAGCCCGAAGGTCGGGGTCACCGGTTTCTGCATGGGTGGCGCCTTGACGCTGCTTGCGGCGGTGAATGTTGCCGAACTCAGCGCCGCAGTCGTGTGGTATGGCTACCCGCCGCTCGAATATGTGGATGCCTCCAAGATCAAAATTCCCTTGCTGGGACACTATGCGATCCACGACACGTCCTTTCCGATTGCCAAGGTGGATGAATTGGAGAAGAAGCTGCGCGAGGCCAAGGTTGCCTTCGAGTTCCACCGCTACGATGCGAAACATGCCTTCGCGAATGAGACAGCCGACTCGAAGGGCCTGGCATTTCTAAAATACGACCCGAAGGCGGCCGAAACGGCCTGGCAGCGGACCCTGGATTTTCTCGGCAAGCACCTTCGCTAATCAAGCACCTTCGCTAATTAAGCGGAGCCCGGTGATGAGTCGCTGAAATCTAGTGACTGCCGTTCCACCACCAAGCGGCGGCGAACAGCACCACCATCATGATGGAGGCGGCGAGCTTCATCAAAGTGCCGAAGATCAGTCCGAGCCACGTTGCGATGCCGACGTGCGTCGAACGCTGAAGATCGCGACCCGCGATGAGTTCACCGATCAGCGCGCCGACAAAGGGGCCGAACACCAGGCCCGGAATTCCGAAAAATAGTCCGATGACAGTGCCCAAGAGCGCGCCCGCAACCGCCTGCGCGCTGGCGCCGACGCGCTTGGCGCCCAGGGCGGCGGCAGCAAAATCGAGCAGCAAGCCCACGGCCGCGATGATCCCGATGCCGATCAGCCAGCCCGAACTTACGTGTTGGTAGTGATCCACACCGGCGGCCAGCCAGAGGCCGCCGAAAATGATGGGAATTCCCGGCAGCATCGGAATCACGGCGCCGGCCAAACCGACCAGCACCAGGACCGCCGCGAGCGAGTACAGGAAAACGTGCATGCCGGAGTCTAGCCCCGGCACGCACGCAAACCCAAATCGGCGTCAGCGTTGAATCCGCGTCAGTGTTGCGGCTGTCCCGGAATCGGCAGGACTTCCATGACCTCGACGCCGTCGCCGGGAAATATCGTGAACTGCGGGTGGTTCTCGAACATCTTGGCGGCCGCCTCATGCGATGCGGCCTGAACGACCACGAATCCCGACAAGTTGTTCTTCACGTCCGACACGCCCTGCGCGGACGTGCGCTTGGTCTTGCCGAGAGGCCCGCCGGTGGCGACGATGTCTCCGCTATGGGCCATCATCCAGTCGCCCCACGCTTTGATGCCGGTGGCCTCGACCTTCTTGCGCTTGCTCTCTTCCATCGCCATAAATTCGACCACTTTCGGCGACGTGCTCGTGCCGACAAAGACCGCCAAGTAATTTTTCATGGTTTGCTCCAGTTCAGGTGTTGAAAATCTATTGGGCACGCCGGTGCCGGCTTCAGACCGCTGCGGCGAGCGCCGCGCGCTCTTCAGGCCAGGGCTTCGCCCAAGCGGGAATGCGCGTCAAGCCGTCGAGCCATCGTACGATGTTCGCGTGGCCCTGCATCGGCATTTCCGATTCACGCCAGTAATTCGCCATCGCGGCCAGATAGAAATCCGCAATGGTCAGCCGTCCGAGCGCCACGTAAGAGCGGCCCGCAAGATGGCCATCCAGCACCGCTGCATATCTCGAGAGTTCGGGCACGCTGGCGTTACAGGACTCGCGATTCGGCGGCCCAATGCCAAAGGTCGACTTGACGATGTGTTCGAAGTAGAACGGTCCCACCGCGGGTGCCCAGTGGCAATCGTTCCACGACAACCAGCGCAGCACTTCGATCTGTTCGTTGGGCTTCGTGGGCCACATGTCCGATCCCGCCTTGTTGCACAGGTAGACCATGATGGCGGAGGACTCCCACAGCACCGTGTCTCCGTCCACGAGCACCGGGGCCTTCTTGTTGGGATTGAGCGCCGCAAACTCCGGCGACTTCAGCTCCCCGGTGTTCGGGCTCATTGCGACAAATTCCACATCGAGGCCGAGATGCTTGGCCAGCGCCAATACCCGCCGCGGCGCCTGCGCCTTGATCCAGTAAATTTTCATGTCAAACACCTCCTTCCGCGGCTCGCGGACCTTCAGGGTGCGCCGCGCATCCGCATTCCGCCGCGTGATAGCGGCCCGTACCCTCCACCATGCCGCCGCGGCCGTACATGTTGTGCGGTCGAACCCAATCGGGCAGCGAATGATAGGGACCATTCTCGGCGCGGCCCTTCGGCGTCGCGTCTAGATAGCCATAGATACCCAAGAACTGTTCGCCGCCGCGGCCGTAGGTCGAGTACGTGTGGTAGATATGACCGGCGTCTTTGATGAACACGCTGTCGCCCGACAGATCGATCATGCCCGGATTCACGCCTACCTCGGCATAGTTGTAGTAGCCACGGCCCAGGGCAATTTCGTCATCCGTGAACGACACGTGAAAATCGAAGTTGAATCCATTGCGATAAGAGGACACCCAGGGGAAGTCCCAGGCCATTTTACGTTTCAGCCGTTCGATTTCGTCAATGGGCGCGCGCGCCACCACGGCGTAGGACAGATCGTGGTTTTCCAGATGCACGCGGATCCCCGCCAAATGATCGACTTCGAGCGAACACCCCACGCAATGATGCGACTGTCCCGGTCCCATCATGAAGTGTTTGATGAACAACTGACTCCTGCCCTCGAATAGCTGGGACAGAGTCACGGGACCCGCCGGGCCGTCGAACACATAGTCCTTCTCGACCCGCACCCACGGCAGCGCGCGGCGCGCGGCCGCGACAGCATCCTTCATCGCGGTGAGCTCCTTCTCTTTGGTCAGCAGCGCGATGCGCGCCGCGCGCCATTCAGCTTGCGAAACGATGCGGGGCGGGGAAGCCCGCGATTCCTCATTGGCCATTTCACACTCCTCGGTGACTCTTATATGTAAGACGATCGGAGCACCGATAGTTCGACACTGGGCTGGCGAAATTTTGGGAGGGAATGGCGGCGGTGCAACAGGGGCCCGCGGGAACGCGCCCGCAAGCGGCGCAGCCGGGGGCGAACCTCAGCCGCGCCGCAAACGGGGAGCCTTTGAGACTTCGATTACTCCGGCAGGTCGACCTTGCACTCCTTCGAATCGAACCCCCACGGCCCATCGCAATGAAGCACGACGCCATGAATGGCTTGAGTGCTGAAGTGGCCGCTGGCGGGCAGACCGAATGCCATGGTGAAGTTCGAGAAGGTGACGTAGTCGCCGCCCAGGACACAGAGCGTCACCGGTGACGGATTTCCAAACGGTGCCGCACTGCCATTGCCGGTGATGGATGCCGTGCCTCGAACCACAAACCCGTCCTTGACCACCGGGTTGAATGCCGGGCAGGCAGTTGCCCAGTCGGTGCCGATCACGCCGTCCGTCATGAGGATGTGGTGAGTGTGGGCGCCGCGGCTGACGGTGGGATTGTCTACCGTGTCTGCGGTCATGGCGTAGTCCGAGGTCTCCATGTTCATGGCGGCCTCAAATCGGGCGGTGCCATGGCGCTCGTTCACCTCCAGTGACCATTTCCCACTCATCTGGTAGGGGCCGCCTTTGGTGACCTTCGCCGAAGGCGTGAAGTCATTGAGCAGACCGCTGAAGTGCGTCGGCGAGCGCGGCTGAAAATGTTGATCTCCCGCCACAGCCCCCGTCAGTCCGCCGAGTCCCGTCGCCGCCGCCAGAACGACGCTGCTGCGCGCCATCCATCTCAGTGTTGTGTTCGTCATCGAAAAGCCTCCCATTTCATGTGCTGTTGAATCTTTAGGGCCCTGCGGGCGATCCGCCCTGGGGCGCTCGCACCTTCGAACGCCGGCATAGGCGGGTCAAACGGCAATGCACGGAATCCGCCCGATACCGCTCAATGCCGTCCTTTGCCGTCCCTGCTTTGCCGCCGTGAGGCTTCACCCCTAGAATGGTTGGCCAAGAGTGGAGAACCGTTTCGCGATGGAAAAGCCACCTGCCGACGAGTCGCAGCGACCGAACGAGGGTCGGCTCGATTCATGGAAGAAGATCGCGGTCTACCTGAAGCGCGACGTGACGACCGTGCAGCGCTGGGAAAAGCGCGAAGGCATGCCGGTCCACCGCCAGCTGCACGACAAGATGGGGTCGGTGTACGCGTTTAGGTCCGAGCTCGACGCCTGGATGAAAAGCCGCAGCGAGCACAACGCGTTGAGTGGGACCGAGCCCACCGGCGACTCCCCCGCCATGGAACCTTCGCCGGCAGCCGCGCATTCTCGCAGCCGATGGGCCCTGATGGCCGCCGCCGGCGGGCTGGCGGCAATTGCGGTCGTCGCGGTCACCTGGTTCGAACGCAGCGATCACTTCTGGCGCAACCCGATCGCAGGCGCGGCGTACCAGTCGATCACGGGTTTCGATGGACAAAACGAAGCGGCGGCCGTGTCCCGCGACGGCCAGTTCGTGGCGTTTCTGTCGGATCGCGGCGGCCGCACGGATGTGTGGGTCACACAGGTGGGTTCGGGCCAGTTCCACAACCTCACGCACGGCGTCGAGGGCGAGTTCATCAACTCGTCGATCCGCACACTGGGGTTCTCACCGGACGGTGCGCTGGTGATGTTTTGGCTTCGCAGCCGCTCGCGTCCACCGGGCGAGGACATCAACATCTGGACCGTGCCCACGCTGGGCGGCGAGCCAAGACCTTTTCTCGAGGGCGTGGCCGAGGCCGTGTGGTCGCCCGATGGCAAACGACTCGCCTACCACACGCCGGGTGCGGGAGATCCGCTGTTCGTGAGCGATGGCAAAGGACTGTCGCGCAGTCCGCCGATCCTGATTGCGCCGCCCGGCCTGCACAGCCATTTTCCGGTCTGGGCTCCCGGCGACCTGATCTACTTCATCAAGGGCACTCTGCCCGATCAATTGGACGTCTGGCGCGTGGGGGTCCGCGGCGAGGGTCCCGAGCGCATCACTTCGCAAACCGCCCGCCTCACCTATCCGGTGTTGTTGGACCGGCGCACCCTGCTGTACCTGGCGCACGCCTCCGACGGTTCGGGGCCGTGGCTCTACGGCATGGATGCCGAGCGCCGCGTACCGCATCGGCTGACTACGGGAGTCGAGCAGTACACCTCGCTCGCGGCGAGCGCGGATGGACACCGTGTGATCGCGACGGTGTCGGAGCCGGCGCGAACGTTGTGGCGCGTCGCCATCGCTGAGGCATCGGACAGCATGTCCACACCTGAGCGGATTACGCTCGGCACCGGAGCCGGCTTCACGCCGCGAGTCGGACCGAATTACCTGCTGTACGTCTCGGCCGTGGGCGCGGGCGAAAGTATCTGGAAGGTCTCCGGCGCGGCGGCGAGTCAGCTGTGGACGGCGAGTGATGCGCGCATCATCGGCGGTCCCGCAGTCTCGGCCGATGGAAGCTCCATCGCCTTCTCCGTCAGGCAACGCGATCAGACGCTGCTGTACACCATGGCATCCGATGGCACGCGGCTGCGCATCGTGTCCGAGTCGCTGCAGCTGCGGGGCGCGCCGGCGTGGGAACCTGACGGCAAATCGATCACCTCGGCCGCGGAGGAAAACGGCGTGCCGCATCTGTACCGTATTTCGCTGGAGGAAAAAAAGGCCACGCCCTTGGTCAGCGCGTACTCAGTCGACCCGACCTGGTCGCCCGATGGCCGCTTTGTGATTTACTCCGGACCGGACGTCGGCACCAAGTTCAGCGTCAAAGCCGCAACCGCGGAGAACACGGCGCACACGCTGCCGCGGCTCGAACTGACGCGCGGCGCCCGCCACCTCGTGCTGCTGCCCGGCGGCCGGAAACTGGTGTTCCTGCAAGGCGAGATGCAGCACAAGAATCTCTTCATGGTTGATCTGGAATCCGGCGCGATGCAGCAGCTGACCCACATCCCCGCCGACTTCGACGTTCGTGATTTCGACATCTCGGCGGACGGCCGCGAAGCCATTCTCGAGCGCGCGCAGGCACGCTCGCATGTGGTGGCCATCGATCTCTCGACCAGCTAGGCGCTGCATATCCCTTATCGATATGTGTATTGCTGATAAACGATAAATATGTTATCGTTATTCAGTAATGATTTCCCAATTCCACAGGATAAGGGAGAAGTCTCATGACCAAGCCGTACCCGGACATCCTGGCCCTCTCACGCACCGTTCTGCGCCTGGTGATCAAACTGAATCTGCTCATCGGCGTGCTTATCCTGGCGCTGCTGCTCGCCAGCCTGATCTGGGAAACCTTCATCATGCGAGCCCTCGGCGTGCGGCCGGCCGACTCTTACCCCGCTCTGCTCATCGGCCTGCGCCTGATCATGGTGATCGGAATTTGCGGCGTTCCCGTCGTGCATTTCGTGCTGACGCGGCTTTTGGCCATCGTCGAGTCGGTCAGCGTGGGAAATCCCTTCGTCTCCGCGAACGCCGCGCGCTTGCAGGCGATCGCTTGGGCGCTGCTCGCGCTCGAGCTGATGAACGTCGCCGTGAGCTTCATTGGCGCGAAGGCATCCTCTGCCGCGGTGCCGCTGCACTTCAATTATGACTTTTCCCTCACACCATGGCTCGCCGTGCTCCTGCTCTTCGTGCTCGCGCGCGTGTTCGAGCAGGGCGCGCACATGCGTGAGGACCTCGAAGGGACGGTGTAGCCCATGTCGATCCTCGTCAAACTGGACGACATGCTGCACGCGCGTCGCATGACGCTCACGGAACTGTCGGAGCGAATCGGCATCACGCTCGCCAATCTGTCGGTCCTAAAAACCGGGAAGGCACGCGCAATCCGCTTTTCAACGCTCGAGGCGATCTGCGCGGCGCTCAGGTGCCAGCCGGGCGACCTGCTCGAGTTCGCATCGGAATCGACCACAGCCGAAACATCGGCTGCGTCGGGCGACGAATCTGCTGCTCTATAGATTGTTATTCTTTGGCAGGGTTTAAAACAGCGAGCACCGCCTGCGAAACGCGCTCATCGATTGCGGCGGCGTGCTGCGAATGGACGGGATACCGGATCAGTGCCTGCATATGACCATCCACGATGTGCATTTGCACCTGCGCCTCTACATCGCCGCCGCCGCCCGATAAGGACATCGCCTGCATCTCCCGGCTCTGACGATCTATTTCGACGCGATACTCTGCGATGACGGCGCGAACCGCCTCCAACAAGCGCTGCTTCAAGGCGGCATAGTCGCTGACCGCCGGCAACGCCAGCCTGATCTCATGCCAGGACAGATTGACGCCCGGAAGCTGTTTGAACAGGCCGCCGGCCGCTTGAAAGACGATCAGATTGGGAAACGCCACCACGCGCCCCGTGGGACCCAACGGTCCCTCGGCGTGAAATTCCATGATGTGCATCCGCACCAGTCCCAGATCCATCACCTCGCCGACAACGTTGCCGATCTGAACCCGATCCCCGACGCGAACGCCGTATTTTCCGATCAGGAAGAAGTAGCCGACGACTGAAACCAGCACGCTCTGCATCGCAACGGCAACGCCGGCAGTGATGAGTCCTGCGAAGGTTGCGAAACTGGAGATCTCCGTGACAAAACTCAATCCCACGATGGCGATGATGACCAGCCACATCAAAATGGTCCGCACCAACAGGAACTGGTAGCGTCGCGCGGTGCTGCGCTATGTGCATGAACCCCGGCGCCAAACCTCCGCGAGGACGAAAACCGCCGCCAGCAATCCGATCAGGATTCCGAGACGCACCGCCAACACCCGCCACGCCTCGTAGTACTGACGGGTGGTGCTGTCACGCCAGCTCGCCAGATTGTGCCGGTACTGTTGCAGCAGCACCGCCTCCTTGCTCAAGGGCAGCAGGATCGAAGAGGTTTGCTTGAAAACCCACGCCAGGGTGTCGAATTGCGAGCGCAGGTTTTGCAAGGCGGCGCCGTTGGCACTGTCCGCTGCCGCTGCCAGCGCATCGCCACCGGCGGCGTAGGATTGTAATCGCGCCCGCGGCGCCTCGCTGAATTTATGAAACAATTCCGCCAAGGCCTTGGAGCGCTCGTCGACAACCTCGATCGCATTGATCTTCTTTCGAAGATCAAAGACATTTTTTGCCAGGTCCCATATGCCGTCGCGGGCGCCGGGCTTCTCGGCGCTCGAGTTCAATGGCGCGGGTGCGGCCGGAGTTGCCGCAACGGAAGCTGCGCCGGCCTGGGTCGTAGGCGCGCTTGCGGCCATGGGTATGCTGGCTGCGATCGCATCGATATGAGCTTTGAGCGCCTCGGCATCGGCGCTCTTGGGGTCGCGCTGATTCACGAATTCGCCCATCGTGTCGAGCAGGTTCGCGCGCGCCGCATTCATCGCGAGCTCCCCTTGCAGTTCCGCCAGCTTGGCTTCCAACTCCTTGCCGGCGCGACCCGCCGAGCTCAACTTCTGGCGATCAGCCGCTATTTCTTGTTGAATCGACTGGCGCTGCGCCGCAAGTTGGTCGCGCTGGTGATTGAGGGACACGGCGGCCGATTTGTCGGCGTTCGCTTGCGCCGCGCTGGCCTCGCTGCTCAACAGTTCCGCATTCGCCCGCGCGAGTTCAACCACGAACTCGACCACCTTGTCGGCGATCTGCCGGTTGGCGTAAAGGATCAATACCTCGCTGGGTTGCAGGGAATTTTGTTGCTGCAGCCCCAGTGACCGATACCACTCGCTGGTTTGGTCCAGAATCTCCACCACTTCGTTCGCGCTCAACACGGAAACCTGCGCCGTATTGAGATTCGGCGGTGCCGGGGGCGTATTGGTCACATCCGCGGTGGCCAGGGCACCGAGGATCGAGGCGATACAGGCTAGGAGGATTCGGCCGCGCATAAGGGATTGTAGCGAGCGGCGTAGCTCTTCAGTAGACTAATCCGCGGCCGCTTAAATCCCCGCGTCCTCATAACCAGAGTCAGCCACCAGGGAAGTTGAGTGGACCCGACCCAATACCGCGCCTTTATCAGCTACAGCCACCGGGACGCGGCTTGGGCTTCCTGGCTGCACAGGTCCTTGGAGCGTTACCGGCCGCCGAAATCGTTGATCGGCACCAAAACCGCCTTGGGCGAGGTGCCGAAGCGGCTGGCGCCCATTTTCAAGGACCGCGAGGAACTGCCCAGCGCCACCGACCTTGGCGGGTTGATCAACGCCGCACTCGCCGGATCGGCCGCCCAAATCATCATCTGCTCACCCAATGCCGCGCAATCGAAGTGGGTCAACGAGGAGATTCTCGCGTTCAAGCGCCTGGGCCGCGAAGACCGGATCCTCTGCATCATCGTCGGCGGCGAACCGTATGCCAGCGAATTGCCGGGACGCGAGGCGGAAGAATGCTTCCCGCCTGCCCTGCGCTTTCGCTTAGGGAGCGACGGCAACTTGAGTTCTGTGCGCACCGAGCCGATCGCAGCCGATGCGCGACCGGGCAAGGACGGCAAGAGCAACGCCAAGCTCAAACTGATCTCAGGTTTGCTGGGTGTCGGATACGACGCGTTGCGACGCCGCGAGCAACAACGCCGCAACGCGCGCCTGTTCGCGTTTTCGTGTGCGGCGGCGGCCGGCATGGTAATCACCAGCGGCCTCGCCGCCTATGCCCTGGTGCAGCGGGCTGCCGCGCAGCGCCAGACCTTGCGCGCCGAGGCGGAAGCACGCACGTCCAAGGAGGCGACCCGGTTCCTCGTCGATCTCTTCAGGATCTTCGATCCCAGCGAAGCGCGCGGCAGCACGGTGACCGCACGCGAGATGCTCGACAAGGGCGCGGTACGCATCGAGAGTGAGTTGGCAGCGGAGCCGGCCATTCAGGCCACGCTGATGGACACCGTGGGCACCGTTTATATGGGGCTCGGCCTCTATGCACAAGCGCGGCCGCTGATCGATGGCGCGGTGGCGAAACGACGCCGTCTGACCGGAATCGACCCTTTGGACCTGTCGGATTCCTTGACTCATCAAGGCGACCTGATGGCGCTGCAAGCCGACTACGCCGCGGGCGAGAAGGCGTACCGCGAAGCGATCCGCATCGAATCGGCCCGTCCGAACGATCGGCAAAATCTGGAGAAACTGGCGAATTCGCTCTACGGCCTGGGCACCTTGCTCGCCCTGCAGGGACGTTACGCGGATGCCGAGGAGAATTTGCGCGCGGCCTTGGAACGGCAGAAGGCGCTGTACGGCGAAACGCATCCCGAGGTCGCGCGGACGCTGAAGGATCTGGCCCGCGCCATCGCCGACGGCGGCGACCTCAATAAAGCGATTCCCCTGATGCAGAGGGCCGTGGCCATGCAGCGCGCGCTGCGCGGCAAGGAGCCGCATCCGCACCTCGCCGAAGTGCTCAACGACATGGGCCTGCTGCTGTACGAGAAAGGCGATTTGAACGAGGCCGAGAAGTTCTACCGGGAATCGCTGGCGATGAACCGGAAGCTGCTGGGCGAGAAGCATCCGGAAATCGCCAATGGGCTCGAGAATGTCGCCATGACGGTGCAGGACAAGGGGGATCTCGCCGGCGCCGAGACGCTCTACCGGCAATCGCTCGACATGCGGCGCGAACTGCAGGGTGCCGAACACCCGGAAGTTGGGCGAACGCTGCTCAATCTTGCCTCGCTGCAGTACGACCGCGGCGAAACCAGCCAGGCTCTCGCGAACATGCGCGAGGTGCTCGGAATTTATCGCAAGGCGTACCCGGCGGATCATCCGGAGACCGCCCGGGTCCTGAACGTGATCGGTTCGTGGCTGACGATGGGGGGCGAGGACACGGAGGCCGACGTCTATCTAGAAGAAGGGCTGACCATGCGCCGCCGGCTGCTCAACGATCAGCATCCGGACGTCGCTTCCAGCCTGATTGCTCTCGCCATCCTCCGAGTCGACCAAAAAAGCTATGCGGCGGCACTCGATTTCGCGCGCAAAGCCAAGTCGATCTATACGACGGCGTTGTCCGCCGAGCACTCGCGTACCGCGCTCGCGGAATGCGCGGAGGGCGCGGCGCTGACGGGCCTCGGCCGCTACTCCGAGGCCGAAAAACTCCTCACCCACGGTCACGCGATCTTGGCCAAAGACAGCGAATTGCCGTTGATCTATCGAACTCTGGCGCAGCGCTACTTCGACACCCTGCACCGGCGCGAAAAGACGCAGGTTGCGGACGCAACAAAACAGAATGCGGCAACGCAGTGACATAATGCAAAACGCGCTGCGACAACCGTAGCGATCATTGTGTTAGCGTATGCGGCACTTCGAGCGGGGTGACCGCATTTGCGATCTCCCAGATAACAAAAGTTAAGGGGATACCCATGGATTTCAAGCTCGCCGTTGGCGCTGCCGCATTGCTGGCTTTCACTTCCCTCCACGCACAGACCGTGCCCGTCGAACAGTTTGGCTTGACCGCTGTGAACAGCAACGGCAATGCGCTCTACAACGTGACTGTCACGCCGAATACGCCGGCCACCAGCGGCGCGTTGATCACCGGCACCGCGGTACTCAATACCGATGCCGCCGCGCAAGGCAGTTTTTTCGCGGTCGCACGCGTTCCGAACTCCGTCACCAGCGCCATGGACTTGATCGTGGCCGACGCGGAGAACGGCCGCATCCTCCGCTATCCGGGTCCGGGTCCCGCCAGCTACGCCGTGGCAACTCCCGTCTTCACCTGGTCGCATCACAGCGCGGGTCCCAAGTATCCCTTGAGCATCTCTTCCGACGTCGCCGGCAATCTGTTCGTCGTGTCCGCCGGCCTGCCGTTCGACACCCAACCGGCGCTCTGGGTGCTGCCCTTCAATGCAACCACGGGCGCGTACGGCGCGCCTGTCTTGATCGACAATACCTGCGGCATCGTCACCGAAGTCTTGGTCGCCACGACCGCGGCGACCGCCGTCGGCTCAGCGGCACCTGCCTGGAACGTCGGCGATGTGCTGGTGCTGTCCAACGATATTTTCAACGCACGTGTGATGGTCTATTCGCAGGCGGCGATCCAGGGCGTGCTGGCGAATCCCAGCAGGCCTCTCAACAATCCGACGTCCACCGCGCTCAGCCCTTCGCTGCTGCGCGGCGCGTTGCCGCTCGGCATGGATATCTGGCCGGCAGATGCGACCCATGGCGTCAGTCTGCTGCTCACGACTTTAGGCGGCCGGGTCTTGCGCTTCGATTCCGGCAGCGGCGCGATGACCGCAGATTTCGCCGGCGGTTTAGGGCTCGGACTACAGCGCATCAAAGTGGGCACGTACTCAACCCAGACCTACGCGTTCGTCTCGCAGTTCACGCCCGGGCGCGGCAAGATTCTGCAATTCGGCGCCCCGCCGGCGAGCGGTGCAAATCGGCCGCTGGCATCATTGAGCACGGGCAACAAGGATCCGCAGGGTCTCGCGACGAGCAGCTCAGGCTCGGTGCCCGCGAGTGCTTGCATCGCGCCCAGCACCTGTGCGCCTTTGGGGCCGCAGTTGACGACGCAGCTATCGGGCGCCGGCAGCGGCAGTATTCCGCCGGGCTCGCCTCTGCTCGAAGAGAGCTGTGTCGTGAAATCCGACCCGCGTGTCACGGTCGTCGGGACCACCTGGAGTTGTGCGGGTGGTAATTTGGATGTGGCGAATTTCTGCCCCGGCTTCCCGAGCACCGTGCTGCCCGGATCCATGTGCGGCCATGCCGGACCTACCGGCGCCGGATTCGTGGTTGTGAAGAGCACCGCAAAGACGGTGGATCAGAACGCCAACAACACATTCTTTGAGCACACAGTCGATGCCAACGTCCCCCTGCCGGGACCCTTGAATCTGAAGTGTCCGCAGTTGGAGGTTTTTGCCTGGGCGCCGCGCTCCGATCTGCCTTTGATCGAGGGCAGCATCGTCGAGGGAGGCCCCGCGCCGGGCAGCAATTACTTCATGGACCTCACCGGGTTCTGCGACAGCGGCGGCGGCCACAGCCACGTGTTGTCCATGATGGCGTATGGCCTGGGGCTCAACACCGCGCCGAACGGCATGGCCAATGGCCTGCCCGGATTCGTCACAGAGAAGTTTACCAACCTGACGAGCACGATCAGCGCAGCGAGTGCGCAGATCGATCCCAGCGTCGCCGCCACCGTTCAGGGCTACGTCAATCAGGCGCAAAGTTACTTCAACGCCGGCCTCGCCGAATCGGCATCGAATGGCTTTAGCTGCGCGATGAACTCGCTGGCCTCGGGGGACGCCTATGTGCGCGCTCACTTGCCGGCGTTCTTGGGTGCGGCGCCGCCCGGCAATCCGAACCCGGCGGGCGACTTCGATGGCCGGCTCGCCAACATTTTCTTGCCCATCGATCTGTACTTTCTATTGCAGACGGCGAATGCCGAGTGGCCGACGACCAACGTTCCGCCCTGCGTCACACTCACGCCTTCGCCGGCAACGGTGACCTTGAGCTCCGCAAGTCCTGCAGCTGCGACGCTGACCTGGGGCCCCGCCACAACGGCGTTCCCGCTGTCGTTTCCGCCGACGCAGTGTTCGATCTCGGCGAGCGACGGCACATTCCTGACGCCGGCGAGCGTTTCCGGTTCAGGTTCGGTCTCCACCGGTGCACTGAAGACACTGGGCACTTACTCCGTGCAGCTCATGTGCACCGCGGCCGCGGGCAACAACATCACGAGCTTCACGCAAGCAATGGTGAAGGTCATTGCCCTCGCATCCATCAATGTGACGCCACCGGCGCCGCAAGTGGCGGCGGGCGGCACGGCACAATTGACGGCCACCGGTACTTACACCGACGGCTCGACGAAGGACCTCACGCCCACGGCCACCTGGGTTTCCAGCGCGCCGAGCGTGGCCACGGTTTCCGCGGGTCTGGTCAGTTGCAGCGCCGGCGGATACGCGACGATTTCGGCAAGCGGCGCCACTGCGACCGGCACCACCACCGGTTCGACGACAGTCGCCTGTTTGGCGCCGGTGCTCAAATCCATCACGATTGCACCTTCGCAGCTCTCGCTCCCAAGCGGCGGCACCGCGCAATTAACGGCGACCGGCACCTTCTCCTCCGGACCCGCGCAAACCATCACGAACACCGTCCAGTGGAGTTCGAGCGTCTCGAGCGTCGCTACAGTGTCAGCCACCGGACTCGTGACCTGCAAGGCCGGCGCGACGATGAACGGCTCGTCGACGATCACCGCCACGAGCGGCAGCATCAGCGCTTCGGTCGGCGTGACCTGCCAGGCGCCGCAGCTCAAATACATCAAAGTGACGCCCGCGAAGAATTGCGAGATCCCGGCCGGCGGCAAGCTGCAGCTCACGGCGACCGGAACCTTTGCATCCGGCGCCACCAAGAATGTCACCGCAACCGCAACTTGGACGTCCAGCGCCTCGAGCGTGGCGACGGTGTCGGCGGGACTGGTGAAGTGCCAGCCCAACCACTCGCATCACGATGCCTACGCCACGATCTCGGCCAGCATCGGCAGCGTCTCGGGATCGACCAAAGTCGTGTGCGAAGAATCGAGATACTGATGTTTCAGGATAGCCCCTAGCCAGGTAACGCTTCACATCATCGAGAACGGGCGGCCAATAGTGGCCGCCCTTTTTTTTAAGGAACTTCTTGGCAGTTGGCGAGGTTTAAACTAAAGGGGGATGTGCTGATTATGGAGGTTCCCCGAACCATGCAACTCGCCAAGGTCAAGATGCTATGTGACCAGCTGCACGAAGTCATTGCAGCCGGGCCCGGGAAGAATGATCTCGCACTGCAGGAAGCGATGGGAATTGTCAGCATGCTTCAACAGGCCGCGCCGTGGAACGGGCCTCGTGACAAACTTGTGACAATCCGAGGATGGCTCGTCATCTGGTTCAGTCAACGAACCTGGCGCCAGTACGGTGATGAGGGCGAAATCTGCAGGCAAAGCCTGTTCAACGATATTCTCGTCGTCGAAGCCTACTGGGAAAGAAAGGCCGCTCCGGCATACACAACCTCCGGCAATCACGAGCTACGCTGATTCGCGCAGGTAGGCTCGTTCAAAATCTCGCGCGGCTGCGCCCGAATCCAGCACGAACAGACCCGCGTTCGAACGCTTCGCTTGATGCTTGGCGGCCGCCGCCGCCGAGGCGACATCCTCAGGGCTGGTGAAATCCGCGGGCGCGACTTGCAGCGCGCCAATCGACAAGGTGGTCAAGGGAAACCGGCAGGGATTGCCCTGCCGATCTTCGGATTCGATATAGCCTCGTTCCCGCGTCAACGGATCGTACAGCGCCGGTGCCGCCGCATTGAAGGTCTCGATCATCCGCGCACAGCGGGTCTGCCAATCCTCGCTCTGCAACAGCACCATAAAATCATCGCCGCCGACGTGTCCGGCGAAATCGCGTTCCGGGTCGCACTCATGCGTGATGACGCTTGCCAGCAGCCGGATCATCTTGTCGCCCTGCCAATAACCGAACCGATCGTTGAACGCCTTGAAATGATTCAGATCGCAGTAGCTCGCACAAAAATGCGTGCCGCCGAGCAACAGGCGACGCACGTGCTCGCTGGTCGGTATGTTGCCGGGCAGGAAGGTCAGGGGGTTGGCGTGCCGCGCGGCCTCGATCCGCAACTCCGTCACCGATCGCACCAGCTGCTCGGCAGTCCCGATGCCGACGTATTTGCCGGCATCGACCAACACAAAACCGTCATTGAGGTAGCGCTGGTCGTCCGCGGTCAGCACGTGAATCAGCTCTTCCAAAGGCTGGCTGATCTCGATCAGCAGCGGATTGCTTTCCATGAGCGCCGTGCAGGACTTTCTGCCATAAACCTCAGGAAAGTAGGGCAAGGTGTAGCGCTCTAAAAATCGGCGCCGATTGACGATGCCCACGGGCAGCCCATTGCTCAGGACCGCCACCGCCGGCAGATCCGCGTCCGCTTGAAAAATCTCCAGCAGTTTCTGGTTGTTCATCGACTTCGATACGGGCGGAGCTGGATTGACGAGCCGGGCCGCGGTGAGCGACGGACTGTACGCGCGCCTTAGCTGCGGAAATACCGCGATGTCGACGGCGTCGAGGACGGCCCGCGCGGCCGTCGGAATGGCCTGCGTGGGTTGCGGCGCGGGGTATCCCAACGCGTAGCCTTGCACGTAATCGACACCGAGGTCTCTGACCACGCGCAGGTCGGCATGTTGCTCGATGCCTTCGGCAACGATTCGGCTGCCGAAATTCTCGGCCAGCCGCAACATGGCCTTGACGGTCTGGACCTTGCGTCCATTCTTATGGATGTCGTGGCAGAAGTATCGGTCGATTTTGACGTATTCCGGCTCGATCTCGGCCCAAAGACGCAAACTCGAGCCGCCGTCGCCAAAATCATCCAGTGCAATGCCGACGCCGATGCCGCGCAACCTATCCGCGGCTTCGATCATGGCGGCATGATCCACCACGCGCTCGTGCTCCGTAATTTCGATGACGAGTTTGCGCGCCGGCACCTCGCAACCGCCCAGTACCTGCAGCAGATACTGGCAACCGCGTTTCGAGCCCAGATGCATCACCGCCTGGGCCGAAAAATTCACGAACAGCAGACCGGATGCGCTCGCTGCGGCGAAAGACTGGAGTATCACCTCGCTGGCCCGATACTCGAGTTCATCGCTGCAACCTTGATCCAACGCCGCGGCAAACAGTTCCGTCGGCAGATGATAGTTCGTCGGCCCGCGAATCAGGCCCTCGTGGGCAATGATTTCGCCCTTCGCCACCGCAACGATGGGTTGAAAGACGCCATGAAGATCTCCCAACGCCGCCAATCTTTCGCGCTTCGCCGCCGAAGCGTCGGATGGACTTTGATACGAGATGGCCGCCCCCAAAGAGTTTCTCGGATTATTAATATTGGAGGCGCAGTATCGGTTCGGCCGCGAATCTGCGCTGATGCGCAGTTCTCATTCGGGCATGCTCAGGGCTGATGTCACAAAACTTACACAATCTGACCGCGAATCAATGCCATACGAGGACGGTCAAGGTTATGTCATCGGATTGCGCCGCAGTCCCGGCGAAACTGGCCACGCTGCCGCAGATTCGTTCGACCAGACTGCCGGCGGGCCCATCGCCATGGGCCTTGATCTCCCCGATCAGGCGTTGCTCGCCGTATGCCTCATTCGACGCATTGAATGCCTCGGTGACGCCGTCGGTATAAAGAATGAGCCGGTCACCGCGCTCAAGATTCACGCTGTGACTGGGAAATTCGGCGCCTTCGCGGACCCCCAACATTCGCCCCCCTGACCCGCTCAATGCTTCGATCGATCCGTCGCCGCGCCGCATGATCGGCCGATTGTGGCCGCCGTTCGCATAGTCCAGCCTGCCCGTCGCCGGGTCCAGGATGCAGTAAAACACCGTCACAAACAGTTCCATCGGATTCTGCGTGCATAGCAGATCATTGGTGCGCGCCAGGCAGGCGCCGGGATCGGTGTGATGCGCGGCGAGTTCGTGCAGGTTGGTGCGCGACACGGCCATGAAAAAAGCCGCCGGGACACCTTTGCCCGAGACGTCCGCCATGACGAGTCCGATCCGACCGTCCGGCAGTTCGATGAAATCGTAGAAGTCTCCCGCCATGGTCGTGGCCGGCGTCATTCGCGCTGCGCCGTCGCAGCCGGCCTGGGCCGGGAAATTCGCCGGCAAAAGGGCGCTCTGCATGGCGCGGGCGGCGTCGAGTTCAGCGCTCATCTGCGCCTGGGCCTTCTCGAGCAACGCATTGCGCTCGGCAAGCTCGGCCGTTCGCCTGGCGACCGTTTCTTCGAGAACGCGCCGCTGCAGTTTGAGCACCCGGAGCAGGCGCAACATGCGCAGGATCCGCACGTAGCGCGCATCGATTCCGGCCAGAAAGAACGGCGCAATCGACAGCAAATCCACGAGGCCATAGAAGCTGAAAACGAATGCAAGCTTCTTCTTGGCAGTCGCGAGGCGCAGCGCGTACTCGAAGGAGAAAATCGCCACGACGACGACCTCCTCGATCCGCAGCGCCTGTCGCGCCCAGCTGGGAAGCCCGCCGATCGATTCAACGCCGACGGAAACGACGCTGAGAACAATGAGCGCCAAAATGAGGTTGTCGAAGGTCCGTGCATGGGCTCCATCGCGCGTCAACAGCGATTCGGCAAGTGCTTGGGTCCGCGCTTTTATGTGTGCCCGCATATGGTTATTTTGGTGCCTACTTTGCCGGAGATCGTGCATGATTGCACCACGGTTCGCGGGGCTGAAGATCGATGGGAGAGGGACAATGGAAATGAAAGTTAAAGACGCTGCGGACGGCATCGTCGACGTGGCGCTGATCGGCCGGCTCGACACGCCGGGGGTCGCCGGGATCGAATTGCGTTTTACCGCGATGCTGGTTCCCCGCGCCGCGCGCGCGGTAATCGACATGTCGGAAGTTGAATTCATCGGCTCGATGGGAATCCGGATGCTGATAACCGTTGCGCGAGCCCTGTCGAAAAAGCAAGGCAGATTGGTGCTGTATGGACCCGGGCCGCTCGTCAACGAGGTATTCAACACGGTCGCGCTCGGAGAAATCATTTCAGTGCAACCCGACGCCGCATCGGCGCTCGCCGCTGCGCGTTCCTGACACCCGCGCCTCGCCCCCGGGGTCATCGCATCGACGCGCATTCGATTCGGTTCGGCTTTCCCGGGACGCCGCGCGGCTTCGAACAGGGCTTCGCCCATCTGCTCGGCGCACTCGATCGCGCGGCGCTCAAGCCCGAGGTCCGCACCCGCTACAATGTTGAACTGGTCTTCGAGGAGATCGTCGGCAATATCGTGCGCTACGGCGCGCCGCTGGGCGGCGAGTTGCGCGTTGATGTGTCGATCGAGATCGGTGCCGACGGCATTGTGATCAAGATCGAAGACGACGGCCTAGCCTTCGATCCCTGCAGCCGTCGCGACGCCGTCGTACTGACGACTCTTGCGGAGGCCCCTGTCGGCGGCTTCGGCCTGGCACTCGTGCGTCACGCCGTGAGCTCGATGCGGTATGAGCGCACCGCGAATCAACGAAATCGTCTCATCGTGACGCTGTCGGCGACAGCGGGCCCTTGAGCAGGCCGCCGCGAAGGCGGTGTCGTCGAGTTGGCGTTAAACTGTCGGGTAATTGACGTAACGGTGTCGTAAAAGAATCCTCGTTTCTCCGGCCAAGATGCCGCCGCCTCAACCTTGGGTCGTGGATGGGATCAAATGAAGATAAATGCCGAACTCGTGATAGCGCTTCGTACGAAAAGAGCCTGGTCGCAGGACGAGCTCTCAATCGCGTCGGGCCTTAATTTGCGAACGATTCAGCGAATTGAAAACGAGGCTTCAGCTTCGCTGCAATCGAAGAAGGCTTTGGCATCGGTCTTCGGTATCAATATTCACGACTTGGAATACGTGGAGAAACCGTCCGTGACAAAGTATGAATACAAATCGGTTGAGATGCCGTTCCGCTTTGGTGTCCTTAAGCAGGGTACCCCCGACATCGAAAAGACTCTAAACACTGAAGGCGATAAGGGCTGGCGCCTGCGCCAAATCATCATGCCCGCGGGCGCCACCGGTCAGTCGGACAAGATGATTGCGATTTTTGAGCGCGAGAGGCAAGCCTAGGGCATCGCGACGTCGGGGAGAGCCTCAACGCGGACCCCGAGTTTGCCAGTCGATTTTTTGCGGTGCCTGTGAAGGTGATGGGATGCTCAACGAGTTCAATATGATCAGGAGTGCTTGATGAAGGCTGTTGTAGTAGGCGTGCTGTCTCTGTGTGGCTTGGCGAGTTGGGCTGCTGGGCAGACTGCGTTGACGTATCAGAAACCTCCCGCTGCCATCGAGGAGCTGCTCGATGCGCCATTGACGCCGGTGGTGAAACCGTCGCCGGACCATTCCACGCTGCTGGTGCAGCAGATACAGTCGTTCCCGACGATTGCGGAGGTGGCGCAGCCGCGCTATCGGCTGGCGGGGATTCGCTTCAATCCAGCCACCAATGGCCCAAGCCGTGAAGTGTCAATCGTGAAGCTCTCGCTGCAGCCGGTGGCGGGCGGTGCGCAGCAGCCGATCGCGGGATTGCCGACGACGCTCAAAGCCAGTCATTTGGCATGGTCGCCGGATTCGAAGCACGTCGCCTTTGTCCAGCGGGAAACCAATGCGCTGCAGCTGTGGGTGGTCGATGTGGCGAAGGCCTCAGCAAGTCGAGTGGGATCCTTCAAACTCAATGCCGTGCTGGGCGCGCCGTGCGATTGGATGGCGGATTCGGCGGCGCTCCTCTGCAAGATCGTGCCTACGGCACGCGGTGCCGCGCCGGTGTCGACCGAGGTTCCCGCAGGGCCCAACGTCGAGGAGAACCTGGGCAAGGTGACGCCGGCGCGCACCTATGAGGATTTGCTCAAGACCCCGACGGATGAGGCCATCTTTGCGTTCTACGCGACATCGGATCTCGCCGTGGTGTCTGTCGACGGCGCGTCCCGGACGTTGCCGGTCAAAGGCTTGATCACGGAAGCAGCGCCCTCCCCCGATGGGCGTTTTGCGTTCGTGGAAACGCTGCATCGTCCGTTCAGCTATGCGTTGCCCATGGAGAATTTTCCCGCCAAGGTGTCCGTCGTCACATTGAAGACGGGAGCCATCAAGGATCTGTCCGATCATCCCCTATTGGACTCGATTCCGATTGCCTTTGATGCGGTTCCAGTCGGCGCGCGTGACTACGCTTGGCGCAGCGACGCGCCCGCCACGCTCGTTTGGGTCGAAGCTCAAGACGGCGGCGATCCGAAGGCAACCGCGGCGGTACGCGATCGCCTGATGCAGCGGTCGGCACCCTTCGAGGGACAAGGCGAGGTGCTATTGGATTCGCCGATGCGGCTTCGCAGCGTTGAATGGGGAAACGATCATCTGGCGCTCGCCACCGAATGGCGCTGGTCGGATCGGAAAATCGCGTTCGTTGCATTTGATCCGAGTTCCCGCGGCGGCAAGGGAACCACGCTGTACGAGGGTTCCTCGCAGGACCGATATCACAGTCCGGGCCGGGCGGTAACTCAGTTGAATGCCCGCGGCAAACCGGCCCTGCAGCTGACCCGAGATGGCAAGGGTATCTACTTTTTCGCAGCGGGAGCGACGCCGGAAGGCGATCTGCCCTTTGTCGGGGTGATGCCCGTGGGTGGCGGGACGGAACAAATACAGTGGCGGTCGGCCCAGCAAATGTATGAGGAACCGATTGCTCTTTTAGCCGATGGCCAGGTTCTGGTCCGACAGGAAAGCCAGAGCGTCTCGCCGAACTACTTTGTCGCGACGCTGCCGCAACGTTCAGGCGCGCCGGAGCCCATGAAGCAGGTGACGAGCTTCCCCTCCCCATACACAGGCATCAAGGTGCCGACCAAGCAGTTGCTCAAATACAAACGGGCGGACGGGTTGGAATTGACGGCGACGCTGTGGCTTCCGGCCGGCTATGACAAGTCGCAGGGACCATTGCCCACGTTGATGGAAGCGTACCCGGCGGAATTCAAAACCCGATCGGCGGCCGGCCAGGTGAGTGGGTCGCCCTTTCGCTTTCCGCGAATTGGATGGGGCTCGCCGGTGTTCCTGACGCAAACGGGCTATGCGGTGCTGGAGAATGCAAGCATTCCCATCGTGGGTGAAGGCGATGCGCAGCCGAACGATACGTATGTGGAGCAGCTGGTCGCCGGAGCGAAGGCGGCGATCGACGCCGGCGCTGCGCTCGGCGTCTTGGACGTCAAGCGCGTCGCGGTCATGGGACACAGTTACGGCGCGTTCATGACGGCGAATCTGCTTGCGCATAGCGACATGTTTCGCGCCGGCATCGCGCGCAGCGGCGCCTACAACCGTACGCTAACGCCGTTTGGATTCCAGGCGGAGGAACGCACGTATTGGGAAGCGCCGGATGTCTACTTCAAGATGTCGCCCTTTAGTTATGCCGACAAGATCAAGACGCCCATCCTGCTCATTCATGGCGAGGCGGACGACAATCAAGGAACGTTCCCGATACAGTCAGAGCGGTTCTATGTGGCGCTCAAGGGTCACGGCGCCACGGTCCGGCTGGTATTTCTGCCGCTCGAAGCCCACGGCTACGAGGCCCATGAGAGCCTGTCGCACATGCTGTGGGAAATGAACCGCTGGCTCGAAACTTACGTGAAGCCTGCGGATCCGGTTCGGGGCGGGAAATGAGACGACCTTTCAGCTATTGCGTGAACGTGGCGCTTCTCGTGGGCGCAGGAAGCTTTCAGTTGCACGCGGCAGACAGCGGGGTTCCTTCCAACGAAGATCTGCGCCATGTGCGTGCTCTCGCAGAGCCTCAGGTCTCGCCCGACGGTGACCGGGTACTCGTTCGACTGACAGACGCCACGGCAGACGGCGGACGTCATCATCTGTGGCTCGTGGATGTTGGCGCGAACACTGCACGCCAGCTCACTTTTTCACCCACGGCCGACAAGCAGGGAGAGCACGACGCTCGCTGGCTGGGCGACGGCCGCAGCATTGTGTTTCTTGCGAAGCGCACGGAGCACGTGCAGCTCTTTCGGTTACCGATGTCGGGCGGCGAAGCGCACGCCTATGACCTCAAAATTGCGCCGGTGGTTGATGATTCGGAGGAGCCAGACGCTATTCCACCGAAGAAGGCGGGCGATGCGCCTGTCAGTAAGGACCCCATACCGCTGGACATCGAGAAATATGAAGCTGCCCAGGATGGGCACACGATCGCCCTTATCGCGCAGGATCCTCAGACGCCCGGCGAGAAAAAACAAAAGGACGAAAAAGCCGACACGCTTTGGGTCGACCATGACAAGCACCACAAGCGGCTGTATCTGTTGGACGCAGAATCGAGCAAGTTGACTGCCGTTGAGGTTCCTCCGAACATCGTCAAGGTTACGTGGGCCAAGAAGGGCGACCGCCTGATTGCGCTGACCGAAGGCCCCAACCATGCAGGTGACCTCGGGCCGGCCATGAGCGCATGGCTCGTGGACCTTGCGAATCCCGCTCATCCCGCACAACTCAAAGAACTTCCTGCAACGATCCGAGGGGGGACGTGGTCCGAGGACGGGTCGCGGTTTTTCTTCCGTGCCCAGGCGACCTCGGATGCCCCTCCGGGATATGACGATCTCTATGTTTTGAATCTCGATGATCGATCGATACGGAATGTGACAGCCGATCTGGGCGGTACCTTGGGCAACGACGATCCCGTGTCGGTTGGACCTGCCGTATTTCAAGTCGTACAGCGGGGCTTTCGTACGGCGTATGTGCGCATCAGCGGTACCAAAACGGAAGAACTGCACTTCGATCGACCGGTCGTGCGAGCTTTGCAGTGCAGTGCGAAGCATGCTCCATGTGCGTGGCTTGGGGAGAGCGGGACGCAAGCGCCGGCGCTTTACTTCGCCTCCCAACCCGGGCAGGCAGCGCGGGTGCTCAATACGCCGAGTCTATTGCCGGCCAAGTGGGACACTCCGACCGCGCGTACGGTTCGATGGAAGAACGAGGGTCTCGACATCGAGGGCATGCTGTATCTTCCACCGCAAGCGTCCGGCGGCAAGGTTCCGTTGGTTGTTGAAGTACACGGCGGCCCGACCGGCGCCTTCGTTGATTCGTTTACGCCCATGGCCGCGCATCTGGTGGCGCAGGGGTGGGCAGTGCTGTTGACGAATCCGCGCGGCAGTACCGGCTATGGCGCCGCCTTCGCCGCAGCGAACAAGAATGATCTGGGCGGCCGCGATCTTCGAGACATCATGGCTGGAGTTGATGCCGTGATCACGGCGCATCCAATCGATCCGAACAAGCTCGCGTTGATGGGCTACAGCTACGGCGGCGAAATGGCGGCGTTCGTCGAGGGCAAAACCGACCGATTCAAGGCAATCGTCAGCGCGGCTCCGGTGATCGATCAGCAAAGCGAATACGGTACGGAGGACGAGTCTTGGTACGACCGGTGGTTCTACGGCAAACCGTGGGAGCACCGCGAGGATGCGTGGCGCCAAAGCCCCCTCGCCTATGTTGCCCAGGCAAAGACACCGTTCATGCTCATACAGGGTGAAGGCGATACCGTTGACCCGCTGGGTCAAAGCTTGGAGATGTATCGGGCGTTGCGCCAGCAAGGCGTATCCGTGCAGCTACTCCAATATCCTCGCGATAATCATGGCCCCTTGGGAAGCAACATGTATGGATTTCCGAGTACGGAGCCCTGGCACGGATTTGATGCGCGACGCCGCCTCGTGCTGTTCATCAAAACCGCATTTGACAAGAGCGGCGGGAGTTGAGCGGAGGGACATCCAGCGGATCGTCAGGGTAATTCCAGGATAAGTCGCGCAGTTTGGCGGAGCAGTATTGGCGGGGCTATTGCGCTAGCCGCCGCGGGTCGCCAGCGCCGGTGGAATCGAGGCAGCACGGCGCGCGGGCAAGAACGCGGCAATCTGCCCCAAGACCAGCAGCAAAAGTGCTCCTCCGAGAACCTGGCTGTTGGCCATACGGACCATTTCGAAACGCTGCACCATCCACAAATTCAAAGCGACGGCGAGGGCTGCTCCCGCGACTGCGCCGGTACCGGCAATCATGAGGTTTTCCCTTTGGAAGTGTTGCAGGATGTTCAATCGTGTGGCGCCGAGTGCGCGGCGGATGCCGATTTGTTGACGTCGCAGAGTGACCCAGTAGCTGGTCAACCCAACGATGCCGAAGCCGGTCACGAGCAGGAGCGCCGTGGATATCGAGACCAGCAACACTACCAGGCCGCGATTGCCCAGGTAGGCTTTGGCACGAGCCTCTTTCATGGAAACCACGCTCATAATCATCTCGTTGTCGTGCTCCAATAGCGTCCGTTCGGCGCGTTTCATCACCTCGACCATGCGGCCGGGCTGCACGCGCACCAAGAAACGGGGATATTCGTTGATCGGACGGCTCGGGCGAATGGTCGAATCCTCGGCGAAAGTGCTAAATCGGCCGGTTGCCGCGAAATTGGGTCCCTGCAGACGCTCGACGATGCCGACAATCTGTGAAGGGACACCATCTTGGACGTAGACGGTTTTGCCGAGCGCGTCTCCTTTGGGGAAAAGGGTGTCCGCCAACGCCTTGCTGACAATGAGGACCCGCGCGGCAGGCAGCGCGTCGGCGTGGTGCGGCGTCACCTCTTCGGGAGTGAAATTGCGGCCGGCAATCAAGGTAACGCCGAGAGTATGAAGCGCGTGCTCGTCACCTAAATAGTGCGAGGTCCGCATCGAGGGTGTTTTATCCGGGCTGAGCGAAATTGACCCCGATGAACCGCTGCCTTGCAAGGGGTACTCGTTGGTTAGGTAGGCGTCTATCACGCCGCTCAAGCCGCGGAGCGCCGCCAATTCACCCATGCGTCGCGCCTCGAGATCCTCGCGAGATTCGGTGCTCGCGCGTATCACGAACACGTTGGCCTCGTCGAGTCCGGTCGGACGCGCGCTCCAGGCAACGCGCTGTTCGATCAGCGCGAAAGAGTTGGTGATGAACGCCAAGGTCACCGCCATTTGCGCAACGATCAGGATCGCGCCAAATTTATTGCGGGTCATCGCCGCGAGAATGGGATGAATGCGCATCACTGGGCTGCCTTCAATGCCCACGCCGGCTGCACACGCATCGCGCGCCAGGTGGGATACAGGCCCGCCAGCATTGTGGCGGTGATTGCGAGGAGCACGGTCCCTACCGTGTCGATGGCATCCAGATGCGTCAACAGTACGAATTCACTCGGTAGTAAAGAGCGCGCTGTCAGCAAACCCACAGCCGTCAATAGCAAACCCAGCAAACCGCCGGCCAGACCCACAACTCCGGTCTCGATCAAAAATTGAGACACTATTGCGCGACGACTGGCGCCCAGCGCGCGCCGCACACCGATATCGCCGGCTCGGCCCATGATTTTCGCCAGCATCAGACCCGTGGCGTTCATCAGGCACACCAACAGAAATCCCAGCGAAACCATGATCAGAATATTCACTTCGCTTGGAATGATGGCGTTGTAGGCAAGCCACTGCGGTACATCGCGCAATTGAGTGTGTGCGGGCCAGGTAAATCGGCCCGTGGTGCGCTGTTCCGACGCATAGTTGTTCAAGAACGCGCGATAGTGATCCGCGTCGGCTTTCATCGGTAGCTCCACCCAAAACTGAACCCAGCTGCACTCGGATTGAAGCGTTCCCTCCCAGCTGGGCTTGGGAGGTGCGGGGCAGGCCATGCTGCCGTTCAGGATCAGGTGCTTGTCGATGGCATGAGAGAACGGAATGAACATCTCGTCGCTCTCGCCGAACGGAAGTGTATGAAGATCATAGAAATGCGGAATGGGTTTCCAGGTCTTCAACACACCAACCACTCGATAGGCCTCCTTGTCGAGAGTGATGCTCCTGCCGACGCTATTGTCGCCGTGAAAAACGCGATTGTTAATTTCGCTGGACAGCACAACGACCGCCGCATGGTCAGCGTCGTCTTGGGCCGACCAGCCGCTTCCGTACTGAAACGGTACGTCGAACATGCCGAAGAACTCGGAAAAGGCCGCACGCGTGAACTCGTAGGTGGATTTTTGCGTCGCATCCGGCGGGCGCAATGCCAGGTCGGTCAGGTACAGGGCGCTTTGCCGCTTCGCGGCGTGCGCCTGCATCAGCGCCATGGCGTCAAGATAGGTCAGCTGGGTCGATAGACTTTCGTCGCTGGGTTTCGTCTCGGTGGACGCAGAATTTTGGATCTGAGGCGCGAATAGTTGATGTGATTTGGCCGGGATGGGATCCGCAGACATCGCGCGAAACACCGTCAGGGTGGTCATACAGGCGCCGATCCCAAACGCTATTGCGGCAATCATCAGACCAGTGAGGACCGGGTTCCGCCGGAGGCTGCGAAGCGCAAGCTCGAAGTAGTAACTGAACATTGGCCTCCTGCCATGATGCCGCACGCCACCTGCCTATGGAGATTACCGGTAGGTCCAGCCGCCGGCAACCGTCGGGAGTGAGCCTGCCGATTTGCCGTGTCGTGTTAAGCCTATACTTTATAAGATACCAAGGAATTCCCCTCTCACAATGTCGCACAGGAGGAAACATGTATGAAGACGTAAGACCAGGCATTGGATTGTGATCGTCAAGCCTGGTGCATTTAGATTGCTTGCCGGAGAAAATGAGTTAAGCGACTACCAATTCGGTACTCTTGTTGCTCACCATCTATTTTGTCGTCACTGCGGTGTGCGGTCCTTTCAGCGTGGACATGTTGAGCAACTCGGTGGCGATTACGTCGCGATTCAACTTGCTTCCCTCGACGACGCCGATCCGAAGGAGCTTATAGCGGCGCCGATTCGATACGCCGACGGACGCAACAACGAGTGGGGCAAATTACCCGACGAAACCAGGCACCTTTGAACGCGGTGGAGATTGTCGTGACGGTTTTCGTTTGAGCGGGGCGGCAACCTTAAGCGATGAGGCCCTTGATCTCGCCCAGATCCTTTGGGACTACCATCATCTCAGTGGCCCACTGGAGAAGTCGGATTGTATCGTGGGCCTCGGGAGTTACGATTTGCGAGTCGCGGAGCGCTGCGCCGATCTCTACTTCGATCACTGGGCGCCGCTGATTATTTTTTCTGGCTACCTGGGCAATTGGACCAAGCCGATGTGGGACCGAAGCGAGGCGGAGATATTTGCCGAACACGCGATCGAGAGAGGCGTGCCGGCGGATAAGATCAAGCTGGAAACCAAATCTACCAATATTGGTGAGAACGTGAGATTTACCCGCGAACTTCTTCAGGCTCATGGCCTCGCCGTCCGTAGCATCACGATGGTCAGCAAGCCGTCCACGGAAAGACGCATGTTTGCGACCTGTCAAAAAATCTGGCCCGAAATGCGTGTCTTCTTCACTTCCCCGCGGGTGGACTTCGCGGAGCAATCGCGCGGCGGAAGTCAGGAAGGGCTGATCCACGAAATGGTCGGCGATATTCAACGTATGAAGGCCTACCCGGAATGCGGGTTTCAAATACCGCAGGAAATACCTGCCCGTGTATTGGACGCATACGAAAGATTGGTTTCCTTGGGCTTCGACAAGCACTTGATGGTGCCTGCCTAGCCCAGCAGGCACTCTACAACTTGGTGTCTGGGGCGGGAAACGCTGAGTCGCGAGTTGAAAGCACCGAAGAGTCTGCGGCGGAATTTGGACGCTCCCAATCGAGGTTTGCTGAGGCTATCTTGTCATCCGCTGACAGCAAGATTCGCCATCGACTCGTGCCGCGCTCGCAATGTACGTCGTACTGGTCCGAGCCCCCGCTTTCTACGCCGCGAAACTCGATCGATCGAAAGGCGCCGAGGTATCCTGCGACGGGTTGTAATAGGGGCAACTGCATTCTTACGAGCTGCTTCAGCTGGGAACTCATCTCTTCATAGGGAGGATTTCCCGCTTGGATGCCCTCGACCAAACGACGCAATGCCGCATCGCTGCCTTGAAGTGGTTTCTGGCTTTGAATGCGCTCGCTCAATTTGGCCTTGAGCTGCTCTGCAGTGGCGGCATCGACGCGCGGAGAAGTAAATTCGACGCCCTGTACACGCACCCGGAAACCACTGACCGCACCCTGCGGATCGCGCAGGAACGTATATTGAAAGTAGCCGGCTCCGTGCGTTGGATAAAACTCGGTTTCGCTCGTCGGGTGAAGCGCGACGGCGCCCACGCTACCCGGTATCGGCGCGTCAATGAATAGCTTTTTGTCCTCGCGCCATACTGTCGTCACCCCATACCCACCGCGCCGGTAGAAACCTGCATAGCTGTCCAGCACGGCTCGGTCTACGGCCACCCATGCGACGTCGTCGTGGCCTGTCGAGGCAGATCTGGGTTTTGACTGAGTCATTTCAAGGCTCCTGATGAGGTTGCACAGTTCATCGACGGAGAGCGACTGATCGGCCCGCAGGCGATTGAGTGCCGCCTCCGCGATCGCCAATCCGCGTTTTGCATCTGCCTGTCTGCGCTTCCAAGTTTCAAGCTGAATGGCAAGGATTTGCTGCAGGGTTGGCTCACCGGCACCGCTACAAGTCACTTCACCGATCTGCGCGAGGCTCAAGCCTGCGGCTTTCAGCAACGAGATGGTGTTGAGCTTTATCAGATCGTGAGGCCCATATTGCCGCCAGCCTCCGGCGCTTCGTCGGGGTGCAATGAGTCCGAACTCCTCATAGACGCGCAGGGCGCGCACCGTAAGGCCCGTTCGAGAAGCGCAGTCCGCCGCGCTCAAGAATTCCGATGCATCGACACTTCCCATATCTACCCTCCGAGCGAGCACTTTAAGGTATGACGCAACGTCCGGTGCAAGGTCGTCCGATATCGCTGACAGCCTGATGAGCGGTTTGACGGGGGACCTGCCGCCGCGGCCGTTGCACACTTAAGGACCGGCGGCTGCGGGAGTTCTCATGTCACAGGATCAGTATCAAAAAGGCTTGGGTACCATTCGTTCCTTCACGGATGCCGCGCTGCGCGACCGCGGCATCGCGGCGCAGTCGGTGCAATTGGCCGAACAGGGTCCCAAGCGCGACGCCAATCTGTCCATTTCAGCCAATGGCAAGACGCAGGCTGAGGAGTTCAGCTACGAGGAGGTGACGGACTCCGGGGAAGCCATCGATGCACCCACCGCCGCAAAGGTGCGCCGGTTGGTGAGCAATTTTTTACCGGACAATCCGTAGCGCTGCGTCGCACTAAGTGAACAGCGTCGAAACCTCAGTCGCCGTAGGCCAGGCGGTCCATCATGTCGGCGAAGCGCCCCCAGGCAACGCGTTTCGCGGATTTACGATTGTGTCCCGACCAGTACAGCGACCCGCGCCCGACTTGAAGTTCGCCGGCTTTGATTCCGCGCGCGTAGATCTCCAGACGCAACGCTGATTTGGCTTTCGCTAGATGGAAATTGGCAAGCTTAGCGCGGACCTCGAATTTCTTGATGGACTCGACTCTCGGTACTCGCTTCGCCTTGGCCACAACGCACCTCTACTTAGGTTGAGCAGACCTACTTTGAGTCATGCGGCTCATCGGGGATGGAGAGCGTTCCTAGCTGCTCCAGCACCGCATCGCGTGTCTGCGCGTCATCGAATTCGATCACGAATTTTCCCGTGCCGTCGGTGCGCTGGTGCAGCTCGACGCGCAGTCCGCGGCCGCGCATCACCTCGCTGATGACCGCGAGCTGCGGAGGCGTCGCAGTCGCGCGCCCAATCCGGGTCTGCGCCGCTTTGCGCACTTGGGATTCGGTCTCGCGCACGCTCCACTGACGCGTCGCGATCATTTGCGCGAGGCGCACGCGCTCTGCATCGTCCGAAAGACCGAGCAACGCCCGCGCGTGTCCCATGCTCAGCGCCCGGCTTTCCATCATCGTGGTGACCTCGGCCGGCAAGTCGAGGAGGCGCAGCAAGTTACTCACCGCCGCGCGCGAGCGGCCGATCGCGTGCGCGACCTGCTCGTGCGTGAGCGCGAATTCCTCGATCAGGCGCTTAAGAGCACGCGCCTCATCCGCGGGGCTCAGCTCCTCGCGCTGGATGTTCTCGATCAGCGAAACCGCGAGTGCTTCATGGTCAGTGAACTCGCGAATGATCACCGGGACATCGGTGAGTCCCGCGAGCTGTGCAGCCCTCAAGCGGCGCTCGCCCGCCACGACCTCGAATTGATGCGGGAAACCGGCTACCGGCCGCACGATGAGCGGCTGGATGAGACCGGTGGCTTTGATCGAGGCGACGAGTTCTTCGAGGAGTTCGGGTCGGGATTCAGTGCGCGTGGGCTGCAAACTGGCGCGAATCGCCTTGATCGGGATGGAGCCGGCGCCCTGTCGATAGGGACGACGGGGATGCGCGTTCAGGAACGCTTGTAGCTCGCTCACCCCATCCGCGATGGCACCCATCCCCCAAGACTACCCCAAATGCGCGCGAATCGCAGCCCAAGCCCGCATTTCTGGCCAAAACCGTCGAACTGACCGCTATTTCCAGGGCCGGGTAAGCAGCTCGTCGAGTGCTGCAACAATCAGCTGACTTTGGTCGCTCAAGGATCCGACCAAAGCACCCAGCTGATTAGCCGGTATCGAACCTATTTCAAGCGGATGCAAGACCACCGTCGTCCCGCGTATTTTGAAAGTGGGATTAAAATGTCCCGTGACTGATCTTGCCGAGCGCGGTCGCCCGAACCAGCGGCACTACAACCCGGCGCCGGTGGACATCAAATTGCGCCATTAGAGCGAGGAGTACTCATCGCTGATCGATCCTGACTTCAGGTTGAAGTCATTCCACAACTGCACGGTGGATTCCGCCGCCTTGGACCTCGCCAGCCGCTCGTCCCGAACTCTCGCCAGGTAGCCTGAAAGCAGCGTTTCAACGACCTGCGACAGGTTATCGGTCAAGCCTTTTGCTTGGTTGACCAAGTCTTCATTCAAAGTCAGGTTAACCGGCCGTTTGCGCGCCGCCATATCATAGTCCGATTTCATCGCGCACCTCGTATGCGCACAATATGCGCATACGCCTTCTGGAATCAACGGCTCCTATATTTAGGCCCTTAGCGATAGCCTGCCAGTTTGCTGTGGGTGCGGGAGGCGTCGTCAACCGAAGACCGATCCTCCGCCTTCTGCCACCTGGTCACCAGTTCGGCAAACTCGGCCGCGGGCAGCGGCTCGCTGAAGTGATAACCCTGGTATTGATCGCAGCCTACCGACTGCAGAAACTTGAGCTGCTCCAGCGTTTCCACGCCTTCGGCGACCACCTTGAGCCGAAGACCGTGCGCCAGGGAGACGATTGCCCGAACGATCGACGCATCATCGGCGCGGGTGGTCAGATCCGCGATGAAACTGCGGTCGATCTTCAGTTTGTCGATCGGAAAACTGCGCAAATAGCTCATGCTCGAATAGCCCGTACCGAAGTCATCGACCGAAACCAGCACACCCATGCGGCTGAGCTGCTCGAGGACGGCAGCGGAGTCCTCGGGATTGGTCATGACGGCGCTTTCGGTCAGTTCGATCTCGAGAAAGCGCGGATCGAGCTGGGATGCCTGAAGCGCACCGCGAACAACCTCGAACAGGTCGCCGCGTCGAAACTGCGACGCCGCCACATTGACGGCAACGCGCAGCGGCGGCTGGCCCGCACGCTGCCAAATCGCGCATTGACGGCAGGCTTCACGAAGCACCCACGCGCCGATTTCGTGGATCAGTCCGCACTCCTCCGCCAGCGGGATGAATTCCATCGGCTGTATCAGACCTCGCTGCGGATGGCGCCAGCGGATCAGCGCCTCGGCGCTGTGAATGTCTCCGGAAGCCGTGTCGACTTTGGGTTGATAGAACAGTTCGAATTGTTCGAGCTTCAGTGCCTGATGCAGCTCACTCTCGAGGCTCACGCGCTCCAGGGCCACCGACTTCATGCCGGGGCTGAAGCATTGATAGTTGTTGCGGCCGCGCTCTTTGGCGCAATACATGGCTGCATCGGCATGAGCGAGCACGCTTTCCGCGGAACCACCGTCTGTTGGGTAGAAGGCGATACCGATGCTCGAGGAGACGCGCAAATCGACGCCCTCCACCTGAAAGGGCACGCTGAGAATTTCATTCGCGCGCTTGCCGATCTCCTCCGCCTCGGCGCGTGCCGCCGACGGGCTGACCACGAGCACAAACTCATCACCACCCACTCGCGCGACCGTATCGATACTGCGTACCAGGCCCTGGAGGCGGCGTGCGACCTCGTTGAGCACGACGTCGCCGGCGCGATGGCCAAACGAGTCATTGATCAGTTTGAAACGATCCAGATCCAGCATCAGCACCGCAAACGGCTGTGCGTCCCGGACGGCGTGCGCAATCGCTTGGGCGAGACGATCGTCCAGCAGCACGCGATTTGGAAGTCCCGTCAACGCATCGTGGGTCGCCAGATGACGCAGCTGCAGGTTCGCGGCCTCCAACTTTTCCGTGCGCGCGGTAATGACCTGCTCGAGCGACTCGACATGGGCTTCCAGCGCCCGCTCATGCTGCCACTTGCGCGACAAGGCGCTCGCACACTGCAGTACTTCGATCGGCTCGAACGGCTTCTTGAGAATGAGAAGCTTGTCGGAATGGCCCAGCCGCTCGAAGATATCTCTCCAGTCGTAATCCGAGTGCGCTGAGCAGATCACGACCTGCACATGCGGGTCCTCTGCCCATAGGCGCTCAATGGTTTCCAGGCCGTCCCAGCCGGGCGGCATCCGCATGTCGACGAAGGCCATGGCGTAAGGGCGGCCGTCGGCGCGTGCCCGTTTGACGCACTGCACCGCCAGCTGGCCCTGCAGTGCGAAATCGAGCGCGTAGGCAGGATGATGCGCGGGCGCCGCCGCGGCATCGCCGAACAACAGGATTTCTGCGTCGGATAAGCTCGTATCGTCTTGCGCGGATGCGGCGAGGATTCGGCGGAAATCCTCGTGGATCGCCGCGTTATCATCAGTGATGAGAATGCGGACGTTCTCGATTCGACCATCATCTGTTTTCATGCGCGCCTCCTGGCGAGTTGCTCGGGGACGGCTGATATGGGCATCCGAAGGCTGAAGCGCGCGCCGCAACCCGGACCATCACTGTGCCCGCTGAGTTCGCCGCCCAACTCCTTGGCGAGATTGGCGCTGGCGTGCAAGCCGAACCCATGACCATCCTTCTTGGTGGTGAACCCGAATTCGAACAATCGCTGTAGTACGGCGGCATCGATCCCGATTCCCGAATCCTCGATTTCAATGGCAAACGAACCCGCCGTATTTGCGCGAATTCGCACCGTCAACGATCGCTTGCCTTGCAATTGGTCCCGCAACGCGTGGCGCGCGTTGCTCAGTACGTTGCCGAGTATTTGAATCAACTTGTGGCGATCAAGGGTGAGTCGGGGCGTGAACTGGTAGTCTCGCGTGACCGTCACATCCGTGCTGTCCGTGAAGTTGACTGCAATCGCCTGATCGACCAATTCCGTGACATCAACCTCTTCGGTGACGCCGCCCCGCCGCGCATAACTCTGTTGTGCCGCAACGATCTTGGCGATGTGCTCGACGTGCAAGGCGATGGCCTCCGTGTCGGCAAGCAGCGCGCGGTTCTCGGCGCATAGATTCTCGCCGAGGTTTGTCAAATAGCTCCGCACTTCACGGCCGCGCGGGTCATTCTCCAAGAAGTGCGCCAGCTGATCGCCCTGTTCGGTCAGCAGCTTGGCGACCCGCTGGACGTTGCCGACGCGCGAGTCGCGCAAGCCCGCCAGCACCAGCGTGGCGGACACGCCGAGACTGTTGAGCACGTTGCCGACATTGTGCAGCACGCCGGTCGCAACCTCGGCCATGCCGGCCTGGCGTGACACATCGCGCAGCTGCGTCTGCAGCTCCAGTCGCCGCTCCTCTTGCTGAACCTGCTCGGTAACGTCCCAGGAAACACCCAGCACACGCTCGAGCTGACCCTGCGCATCACAGGTCAACCGAGCGTGGGCTTGCAGATGAATTGTATTTCCCTCGGCAGTGATCATCCGCGCGCGCAAGCCGCACACTCTGCGGTTCTCCGCAATCGCCGTGTGCATCAAGCCCAAAGCGGTGGCGGCGTCATCGGGATGAATCGTCGCGAAGAATGCGTCGGGACGTCCGCGAATGTCGATGCCCGCGCTGCGCAGGGACTCGATGTCATTCTCGGTCCACAGAGTGGTGCGCGTGGGCACGTCATACTCCCAGCAGGCGATTCCGGCGGCCTGGGTGGCCAGCGTCAGGAGATTTTTGCCATGCTGCAAGTCTGTGTTCAATCGGGCCAGGCGCAGCGCATCTTGACGCGTGTGCGATTCCAGGTGTGCATCGTAGACCGCAGCAATCAAGGTGATTGCCAGCAGCGCCAGTGCAATGAGACCGATGGTCACGGCCAACCAGCTGTTGTCCAGCGCCGCGCCGCCCCAGCAAATTGAACCGGGTGCGATCATCGAGGCCGCCATGCCCGTGTAGTGCATGCCGGTGATGGCAAATCCCATCACGATTGCAGCGCCGCCCCGGGCAAGGACCATGAGCCAGGACTGCCCGCTGCGCAGCTTGAAGGCGAGCCAGAGAGCCGCGAACGAGGCGGTGACCGCGATGGCTATCGAAGCACCGACCAGCAGCGGGTCGTAGCTGATCGTCGGCATGATCTGAATGGCTGCCATGCCGGTGTAGTGCATGGCGCAGATCCCCGCGCCCATGACCAGCGAGCCTGCGGCCAGCCGCTTGAAGCCAAGATTTGATCGACTGGCGATCGCGAGCGCAAAGCCTGAGGTGAAAATGGCGATGAACAGCGAGACCAGCGTCGTCAGGATGTTGTAGCGCAGCGGGATGGATACCGAAAAGGCCAGCATGCCGATGAAGTGCATCGACCAGATACCGATGCCCATGGCGACGGCGCCACCAATCAACCAGCCGCGGCCGCCCGATCGCTCCGCGTGCGCTACGCGACCGGCCAGGGTGAGCGCCGTGTACGAGACAACCATCGCGACGATGATCGACAGTGCGACGAGCCAAACATTGTAGGTTGCTTGCATAGGCCTCTTGAGACCGATGCTGCATGCCGGCGCCAAAGTCTGGCAGCGGGGGATCTGCCGCGTCGGCCGTCCTTGGAATGCGCAAAATTAGGCTAAACCCCAAGCCTGTAGGCGGAAGCATTGCTCATTTTGACGGCGCCGTTCTGTGATCGAGTCGCCATTCATTGCGGCCAGGTATATCTACAGCTCGTCGCGTCCCTTGACGATTCGGCCGACGAGGCCGTAGTCGATTGCCTCTTGGGCGGACAGCCAATAATCTCGGTCAATGTCCTTCAACACGATTTCGAGGGATTTACCCGTTTCGCGCGCGATCAGCTCCGCGATGCGCTGCCGCGCCCGTACGATTTCCTGCGCCTGAATGGCGATATCGCTGGCTTTCCCGCCGATGCCCCCGCTCGGCTGGTGAATCAAGAATCGAGTATTCGGCAGGCAGAAGCGCCGCTCGCGAGGTGCGGCCAAGTAAACGTGGGTCGCGGCGCTGCCCACCCAACCGCTGCCGATCATCCGCACGGGAGCGCGGATGAACTTGATCAGGTCGTGAATGGTGTCGCCCGATTCAAGATGTCCGCCGGGCGACGAGACGATCATGTCAATGGGTTCGGCCGATTCGGCGTCCAGCGCAATCAAGCGGCGAGCAGCTTCGGCGGCGGTCGCATCCGTTATGGTGCCAAAGATGAGCACCGTGCGGGATTTGAATGCCTTCTCCTCCAAGAAGGCGCTTCTCGCATCGATTTGGCCTGTGGGCGTGGTGGTTTCCATGCAGTTCCTCCTTAGTCTTACCTAACGAATGACGCTGCCGATTCGTGACAGGTGTCCCCAAACTGCCCGCTCTGTGGCACAGTTTGGCTATGACCGCCCACCGACAAAGACTCATGAGCGCCGCGCGGCGGCTGCTGGCTTCACGTGCGGATGCCGAGGACGCCGTCCAGGACACCTACGTTCGCGCCTTGGCCGCTTCTCCGGATTGGCTGGGATCCCAGCCCGCCTGGCTGTACACCGTGCTGCGCAACATCGCCATCGACCGACTGCGCCGCAAACAGTTGGAATCGGAGCACGAGGATGCCGAATTGGCGTCCGAAGGTGCATCGGAACTCCTGGTGGAGGCCAGGTCCGAGTGTGAGGCCGCACTTCGCTACTTGCTGAGCCGCGTCAGTCCCGCGGAAGCCGCGGCCATTCTGCTGCGCGATGTGTTCGAATTCGACTACGATGAGATCGCGCGCATCGTCGGCAAAAGCGAAGCCGCCTCCCGCCAATTTCTGCATCGCGCCAGAACGCGTACACGCCGCAGCGGCGCGCTCGCGGATGTCGAGGAGCCCTATGTTGGATTGTTGTGGCGCGCCATCGAGGCACGCGATCCCGCGCCGTTGATGCACATGCTGCAAATGACGCCGATCCGGGCCCAGCACGCCGCAATCACGGCCGGGCGGCATCGCGGCGCACGAAGCTCCTCGATGCTGGTGCAGGTCAATGGCCGGTATGCCATTGCACTGGTGCTGGACGGAGTCGTTCTGTGCCTCGTGCCGGTGGGCGCCTCGACCGACTTTGTCCAAAGTTGCGAACATCGGACCCTGGCGCCGGCAACCGACTGAAGATCAGTGCGAGCGAAATCCCGCCTCAACAACTGGAGCGACATTCAATATGTCATCGCCACGGCAAAGCTAGGCAGCTTTCACTCCGCCGCAGCGGCATTGGAGACCAATCAGTCCACGGTCGGGCGACGCGTCGCACGCTTCGAGGCCTATCTGGGTACCAAGATCTTCGAGCGTCATGCCACGGGTATGCGGCTGACCGCCGCCGGCAAGATTCTCTATGACAAGGCGGCGCTCATGGAGGAGGCCGCGGCCGACATCGAATCCACCCTGCTCGCCTTCGATTCGCGTTTGTCGGGTACCGTGCGCGTGTTCGCCACCGAGGGCGTGGGCTATCTGTGGCTGGTGCAGGTCCTCGCGGACTTCTGCCGCATGCATCCCGGGGTGTATATCGATCTGGTGACCGATCGCGAGGGGCTGGACCTGTTTTCACTCGAGTCCGACCTGGCGGTGTTCATCGAGCGACCTAAAAATCCCCGCCTGGTCGCTTCCAAGATCGTGAAGGTCGAACACTCGCTGTTCATCTCGAAGTCCTATGAGGAGAGATTCGGCCGCCCGCGAAAGCTCGATGAATTGAGCCAGCACCAATTCGTGGACTACGTGCCCTACCGCGTGTGCGCCGACCTCGCTTGGTGGGCCAAGAGCGTGCTGCCTGTTCATCGGATTCAATTGCGCGTGGACTCAGCCTCGGTCTATTTGTCGGCGATACGCAGCGGAATGGGCATCGGACTTCTGCCGAATTTCTACAAGCGTGCCGCCCCCGATCTGATCGCGCTGCCCTTACCGACGGGCTGTCACCTGAATCTCTGGCTGGTCACGCGTCCGATCGCCAACAAATCGCACCGGATCAAGATACTGCTCAAATTCTTGCGCGAGCGCTTCAGTAAGGACCGCGTGAGCTGGTTCGGAGCGTGAGCAGAAGCGTCAACAAGCTCAACCCGCAGGCAAGCATCACATACCACGTCGGTGATAGCGGATTTCCGGTGCGTGCGATCAAGCCCGCGGCAATCAGCGGGGCAAACCCGCCGAATACGGTGACCGACAGATTGTAGGCGATGCCCATGCCGGAGGAGCGAACGCCGGTTGGAAACAATTCAGCGATGGCGGCGGGCGCCGGACCGATGAACAGCGCGGCGAGAACGGCTGATGCCACCTGGAACATCGCCAGAGCCGCGGCATTCGGGTGATTCAGCAGAAAGCCGAACCCTGGAAGGATCAGAAACACGATGGTCAGGGCCGCCGGAATCATCAGGCTGTAACGCCCCCAGCGGTCGGATAGGTGACCGGCCACCGGCGAGACGCCCAACATGAAGGCGAGCGCCAGACAGTTGGTGAACAGGGTGGTGCTGATGGGAATTTTGAGCACCGTGTGTGCATACAGGGGCACGTAGACAAAGAAGAAATACGTTGCGACGGTCCAGATGATGGTGATGCCGAACCCGCGTGCGACCGCGGCCCGCTGTGTCCGCCATAGGAGCCGCAGCGGAGACGATGCGGCGCGGTCTTCGCGCACGAAGGCCTCCGGGTCATCGACATGACTGCGGATGTAGAGTCCCAGCGGCACGATCAGGACACTTGCAAAAAATGGTATGCGCCAGACCCAGGCATTCAATTGCTCGGACGAGACCAGGGCTGCGACGGTTGCGGCCGCCAATGCGCCCAACAACAGCGCGCCCGCCTGGCTGGCCGCCTGCCAGCTGGCAAAATAGCCGGCACGGCCGGCCGGTGCATGTTCAGTCAGCATGGCGGTTGCGCCGCCGACCACCCCGCCGGCGGCCAGCCCCTGCAGCAGGCGCGCGAGCACCACGAGCAACGGCGCGGCGATGCCGATGGCGGCGAAACTCGGAATCATCCCAATCGCCAGGGTCGCGGCTCCCATCAGCCCATAGGTCAGCAGCAATGCAAATTTACGGCCGCTGCGATCGGCGAGCGCACCAAATACCACGGCGCCGACCGGTCTCGTCAGGAATCCCACGCCGAACGCGCCCACCGACAGCAGCAAGGAGGCCGTGGGGTCGCCTGAGGGAAACATGCTTTGCGCAATGGCCGGGGTGAGAAATCCGTAGACCGCGAAGTCGTACCACTCGAGCATATTGCCGACGCTCACTGCCAGCAGCACGTGCCGCGGCCGTGCGCGGCCCTCGCGACGAGGAGAGTCGGCCGGCTTCAATCCGGCCTGGTCTGCGACGCCCACGCGCCAACCTTCAACAGAAACCGATCCGCCTCCTCGAGCGCGGCCACAGCAATCCACTCATCCGGACGGTGTGCCTGATCGATTGAACCGGGTCCGCACACCACGGAAGGAATGCGGCTGCGTTCGAATATTCCCGCTTCGCTGCCGAAGGGGATCGTGATCGCCGGCAACTTCGCGCCGCAGCCGGCGAGCATCTGCATCGACTCCTCGCCGAGACGGCTGGTGAACTGCGGCACGTCGAGTTCAATTACGCTGGTGATATCAAGGGCTGCAAACTCGTCACCTTCGAGGTAATCGGCTATGGTCTCTTGTATCGCGGCCGCGTCCTGCATGCGGGCCGTGCGGTATTCCCAGCGCACACTGCAGCGCTCCGCGACGATGTTGGTGGCTGCACCGCCGGCGATTCGTCCGACGTTCAGCGTGCAGCCGTTATCGGCGATTTTCGGCAGCTTGGCGACATCGCCCAAGTAGCGCACGAACCCGGCCGCCGCGCTGATGGCGTTCACGCCGAGCGACGGATCGCTGGCATGCGCTGCGACACCGCGAAAACTGGTATGCGAGCCGGTCACGCCGTTGTGGGCCACGCCGATTCTCATGTCGGTGGGTTCCCCGATGATGGCAAAGGCGGGTGTGGGAATGCTGCTGATGATACGATCCACCAGTGAGCGCGCGCCGAAACAACCGATCTCTTCGTCATAGGAAAAAGCAAAGTGTAGCGGCCGCAGCAGCTTCATGCTCTTCCAATGCTCGACCGCGGCGAGGCTGCTGGCAATGAAACCCTTCATGTCCGAGCTGCCGCGCCCGTACAGTCGACCGTTGCGTTCCACGAGCGCGAAAGGATCACTGGTCCATTCCTGCCCATCGACCGGCACGACGTCGGTGTGTCCCGACAATACCACACCGCCTTCCTGATCCGGCCCGATGCTCGCCAGCAGGTTCGCCTTGTCTCTGCCGGCGTTGTAGACGAGTTCCACGCGCGCATCACGGGACTTCAGATAGTCCGCGACCCATTCGATCAGCTGAAGATTGGAATTGCGGGATGTGGTGTCGAACGAAACCAACTGCCGCAAAATCGAGACACTCGTGTTCATCATGCCGCCACGCGATCTTATTTGTGGATGGATACGTCGCGCGGATACGCCGCAAGAACGATCTGGTTAGCCCTCGAGGCTAGTGCAACTGTTTTTTCGGGTAAACAGGATTTCGGCATGTGCGAGTTGCAAAAATGCAAGAAGGTGCCGGCGCGCCATGCAAAACGCGTCAGTCCGCGTCCGCCGCATGGCCGTCAACCCGCTCAATTTCCAGCGGTTTTTCGATTTGTTCATTTTTTGTGCAGCGTGCGAAAAGCCTCGCCGCTCCGGCAAATCCCCGCCTCAAAAGGCCTTTTGCAAAATTGACGCTGTGCTCGACCCGCGTGTACGTTCAGACCCGCTTTGTGCTCGAGAGTCTTGGATTGCAATAAGGGATGAAAATGAAGTCACTGCTGATTCGCTCCGCCGCCGCGTTGCTTCCTGCCACTGTGCTTCTGCTGCCGACCTTGCCCGCGCTTGCCGCCGGCGCCGGCGCAGACGCGACAACCGAAACACCCTCGATCGATGAGATCGTGGTCACCGCACAGAAGCGCGAGCAGCGCATCCAGGACGTGCCGATCTCGTTGTCCGTGGTGGGCGGTGGCGATCTCGACAAGTCCAGCATCCAGAGTGTGTCGGACGCATTAGGAATGATTCCCGGCGTCGCCGTCAACGTCACCGGCCAAGGCGGCGAAACCAAACTGACCATTCGCGGCGTGACCGCGGCCGGCTCCTTGTTCGCAGGCCCGAGCCCCATCGGCTACTACCTCGACTCCGTGCCGTTTGGCCTGGTGCGATCGGCGGTACAGCCGGATGCCAACTCCTACGACCTCAATCGCATCGAAGTGCTCCGCGGACCCCAGGGCACGCTGTACGGCGCCAGCGCCTTGAACGGCGTGGTGCGCGTGCTGACCAACGATGCCGACCTCAATGAGTTCGATTTCAAGGCGCGCGCCAGCGTTTCGTCCACCGCGAGCGGCGGCGGCAACTGGCGCGAAGACGCCGCGGTCAATCTGCCCATCGTCGAGGGCAAGCTCGCGGCGCGCCTGGTCGTCGGCCAAGAGCACGACAGCGGCTGGATCAACAGCCCGCTCGGCAACAACATCAACGACGGCGATCTGAAAAACGTGCGCCTCAAGATCAACGCGCAGCCCATCGACGACTTGAGCATCAAGCTGGGCGCGACGCACGAGGAGGGAAACTTCGGCGCGCCGCCCGAGGGTACCGACGACTTCACCGCCTCCACCAAGGATCAGCCCATCAACTCGCGCTTCAGTGCCTACAACATGAAAGTGGATTACCAGTTGCCGTGGTTCTCGATATCGAGCGCCAGCAGCTATTTCACCTTCCTCAACGACGGTTCTCTGGACGTGGCGCCGGGCGTCGACACGGCGGCGCTCACCACGCGGCAGACCTCGAGAGTGTTCAGCGAAGAACTCAACCTGAACTCCAAGCTCGACGGCCCGTGGCGCTGGTCAGCGGGCGGCTTCTTTCGCAACGCGCGAGACTCCACCTATCAGACCTTGGGCGACCTGATACCGGCGCCGGTTTTCCAGGCCGATCGTTCGAAATCGACGGCGGTATTCGGCGAAATCGGACGCCGTTTCCTGGATAATCAGTTCGAGCTGACGGCCGGCGCGCGTTACTTTCACGATGATGTCGGCCTCGATCAGCTGATCCTCTTCGGCGAGCCGCCCGGCACGCCGCTGCTGCGCACGGACTCCACGTTCCATGCCCTGACGCCGCGCGTGGTGCTGACCTGGTTCCCGAGCCATGACTACACCATGTACGCCAGCTACTCGCAGGGCTTCCGCAGCGGCTTCCCGCAAAGCGAACTGGTGCAGTTGGTCGCGCCTGACTTCATCCCGGTGAAACCCGACAAGCTGACCAACTACGAGATCGGCGGCAAGGGCAACTTGTTCGACAATCGCCTGAGCTTCGATGCAGCCGTGTACTACATGAAGTGGAAGGACATCCAGCAGACCTTGGGCATACCGGTACCGGGCAGCACCGCCTTCATCGTCGCGAGCGTAAACGGCCAGTCGGCGAGCGGCGTGGGCGTGGACTTCGCGGTCACGGCGCGGCCCATTCAGGGACTGGCGCTGGGCATCAACTTCAGCTGGAATGGTCTGGGCGAGGACTCCACCGTGCTCTCGAGCGGACAATTGTTGTTCCCGAGCGGCTCTCGCATCGACGACTCGCCGGCCATCACCGCCGGCGCCTTCGCCTCATACGACTTTCCGTTCGGCGGCACCGGCTGGTCAGGACAGCTCGCGGCCTCCGCGCGCTACACCTCGCTGCAGACCACGACGTCCGTGTCGAGCGGTTCGGGACTGCCGCCCGTGGTCACGGAGAGCGATACCATAACGACAGCGCGCACCAGCTTTACCCTGGTGGCGCCCTCGCACTGGCGCGTCATGCTCTACTCCGACAACGTGGGCAACAATCGCGGCGTACCGCTCGCCTCGCAGACGCCCTTCGCGAGCATCAGCTCTCAGCCGCGCACATCGGGTGTTCAGGTCGACTATCATTACAAATAACGCTTCGCACGATTGACCCAACAAAACCCATTTTAATTTCGAGGTTGCATTCATGCGTTGTTTAATGAGTATCGCTTTAACCGGATTGATCTCTGGCGTAGCGCAGGCGGCGCCGCACGTCCTGGAACCCCAAGACCTGTTCCGCATGCAATGGGCCACGGACCCGCAGATTCGCGGCGACGGCGCGCAAATCGTGTACGCGCGAGAATCGAACGACATCATGACCGATCGGCTGGTGCGCTCGCTCTGGCTCATCGATACAGCAACGGGGGCGCAGACGCCGTTGGCAACGGGCCCCGGCTCTCATTCATCGCCGCGCTGGTCGCCGGATGGGTCGCGGATTGCGTATCTGTCGACGAGCGCGGATGGGCGTACACAGATCGCGATTCGTTGGACACGCGGCGAGACGGCGAACATCACCAATCTCACCGAGGCACCGAGCGACATCACCTGGTCGCCGGACGGCAAGCAGATTGCATTCGTGATGCTCACGCCGGTCGCAGGGCCGACGATCGGCAAGCCGCTGACGAAGCCGGCGGGGGCGGATTGGGGCGGCGATCCGGTGGTGGTCGATTCGATGAATTTCCGGGCAGACGGACAAGGCATGGACAAGCCCGGCTTCAGGCATGTCTTTGTCATTTCCGCGGATGGCGGCGGCGCCCCGCGGCAATTGACCTCGGGTCCGTTCAGCGATGCGGGACCGCTCGCCTGGTCATCGGACGGCAAATCGATTTTCTTTGCCGGCAATCACAGCGAGGAGTGGAAGCGCGAGCCGCAGGATTGGGCGCGGCACACGGCCATGACCTTGAGCATTTATCGATTGAACGTCGCGGACGGCAAGTTGACGCAGCTCTCGCACGAGGTCGGCCCGTATCATGCGCCGATCGTGTCGCCGGACGGCAAGCTGGTCGCGTATCTGGGCTACAACGACAAGCATGTCGGCAACCAGAACGTGCGGCTCAATGTCATGGACACGGACGGCAGGAATCCGCGCGTCCTCGGCGAGTCGCTGGATCGTTCGTTGACGGAGGCTTTTTGGGCGGCTGATGGCCATAGCCTGTACGTCCAGTACGTCGATCGTGGTATTCCCAAGGTGGCGCGCGTGGGGCTCACCGGCCGAGTGGAGCCTGTGGTCTCGGATATGGCCGAGATCGGCGCCGCGACGCAGTTGCCGTACTCGGGCGGCGCGTTTTCGGTATCCAATAAAGGCGCGGTCGCCTACACCGGCGGCGGTGCCGATCAATTGCCGGAGGTGTATGTGGCGCGTGACGGAAAGACCTCACGCCTGACAAATTTGAACTCCGAACTCCTGGCGGAAGTGAGCATCGGCAAACTGTCGGCACTGCCGGTGAAGTCATCGGCAGACGGACGTGCCATCGATGCCTGGGAGCTCCTGCCGCCCAACTTCGATCCGTCCAAGAAATATCCCTTGATCCTGGAAATTCATGGCGGACCGTACGCAAGCTACGGCCCGACATTCTCGGCGGACTATCAGTTGTACGCCGCCGCCGGCTACATCGTGGTTTACGGCAACCCGCGCGGCTCGACCTCCTATGGCGAGGAGTTCGCGAATACGATTTACAACAATTATCCCAGCCAGGACTACGATGACCTCATGAGCATCGTCGATGCCGCCCTTCAGAAGGGCAACGTGGATGCGGACAACTTGTTCGTCACCGGATCCTCAGGCGGTGGTGTGCTGACCTCGTGGATCGTGGGCAAGACGCATCGGTTCAAAGCAGCAGTCACCCAGCGGCCGGTGATCAACTGGACCAACTGGTTGCTGACCACCGACATGTCGGCTTTTGGCGCGCGCTACTGGTTCAAGAAAATGCCCTGGGAAGATCAAGAGACGTATTGGAAGCTCTCGCCGCTTTCCCTGGTGGGGAACGTCACCACGCCGACCATGGTGCTAGTGGGCTTGAACGATCTGCGGACGACCGTGGGGGAAGCGGAGGAGTACTACCACGCGCTGCAGTTCAAGCACGTGCCCACTGCGATGTATTACATTCCGGGTGAGCCGCACGTGCTTCAGCGGCCGTCGCACCTGGCCGCGCAGAGCACGGCGATCCTTGAGTGGTTTGGGCGGTATCGGACTACTGCGGCACATTGACCAGGCACTGAACGCCGCTACAACTTCGTCAGTACCTCGCCCGCGAGCGTTTTTTCCATGGTCATTTGCTCCGTCACCGTGGGCCCATAGACCTTGAACAAATAGGCCGGCGACTGGGCGGCGGCCGTTTTCGGGCCCAGGGTCGCTGAAAGGCAAATACAGGTGATGATGAAATACCGCGAATAACTGGATTTCATTGGAACCTCCCCTTGATCCTGTTGCGAGATCGGTCAGTTCGGCGCTGATTTTAACTCGACTGATGGCAAGACCCAAGTTCTCCAATCTCGAGTCAGCGGCGCAAAGGCCTCCTTACCGGCGCGCGCGCAAGTATTCGAAGGCTAGCTCGGCCTCCCGCCGCAACTGCTCTTCCAACCCTGCCAGCCGATCAATTTCCCCTGCGCGCGCTGCCTCTTCCAGCCGGCCGGCTGCCGCACTTGCCGACCCGGCGTGGATGTTTGCGCTCGAGCCTTTGAACGAATGCGCTGCGGCGCCCATTGCGACCAGATCGCCGCGATCCAGCGCATCGCGGATTGCCCGCAGTGCCGCGTCACCTGAGTCGATAAAAAGTTGCACCAGTTGCTGTGCAAACTCCTGGTCACCATCGCTCACCGCCACAATATGGTCCCAATCCACCGGAGCGTCCGCACTGACGTGGGGTAACGGGGAGGGAGTGGCGCTCTCCGCGATTTTCAATCTGGGGCGCGCGGACGCGAGATGCCGGTCAAGTGTCTTGCTCAGTCGCGTACGATCGAGCGGCTTGGTCAGGTAGTCGTCCATTCCAGCCTCCCGACACGTCCGCTCCGTACCTTGCATGGCGTCCGCCGTCAACGCGATGATCGGAATGTGACTTGTGCCGCGCTCGCGCAGGCGAATTTCCCGGGTCGCCTGGTACCCATCCATCACCGGCATTTGGCAGTCCATGAGGATAAGGTGATACCGGCCGGTCTCCCATGCGGCAATGACCTCGACACCATTGCTCGCGACGTCAACCTTGTAGCCGATCTTCGCCAGAGTTTGGCGCCCGACTTTCTGATTCACCAAATTATCTTCAGCCAGCAGGATGAGGCGATCGTCAAATATACCCTCGATTCGCTCGGCGAGGACAATCGGCTGTGTGCGCTCATGCCATGTCGCACCGTCAACCGCCATGACGCGGCCCAAGCATTCGCGCAAGTCGCGCTGCGACACCGGCTTGAGCAGATAGGCTGCGAAACCCAATGCGGCAAAATCCGCCGCGCTGCGGATCTCTTGGGCGGAAGTCAGTAGCACCAACCGCGTCGCCTTGAATCGATTGTCGTTCGCGATTCGGCGGCCGAGCTCAAACCCGTCGAATCTCGGCATCATATAGTCGAGTACGGCGAGATCGAACTGCGCGCCGGCGTTGACGCCGTCTTCCAGAGCCGTTAGAGCCGCGCCGGCGTTGTCGACGCAGATCGGGTTCATACCGAGTTGCGTCAGTTGCTGACTCAGTACCTTGCGGTTGGTGGCGTTGTCATCGACGACCAACACGTGCCTGTGCTTCAGTGTCTCGTGGTTGAAGCGGTGGGATTCGAATGTGCGGGTCGAGATGCCGAATCGGGCCGTAAACCAAAACATCGATCCGACGCCCTCGGTGCTTTCGACACCGGAATCACCGTCCATCAGCTCCGCCAGTCGGCGTACGATCGATAGACCGAGACCCGTGCCGCCGTGATGCCGCGTCGTCGACACGTCGACCTGCGAGAACGGCTGGAACAGTGACTCGACACCCTCCGCCGCAATTCCGACGCCGGTATCGCGCACTTCGCAGCGAATTATCGTGCCAAGAGCATCGGTGGAAACCAGCCTGACTTCGATCGACACCTCACCGCTGCGCGTAAATTTGATCGCGTTGCTGCCAAGATTGAGCAGCACCTGGCGCACGCGGCCCGGATCGCCGACCAGCCGGTCGGGAATCTCGGGATCGACGCTGGTGATAAGCTCGAGGCCCTTGGCGTGGGCTTGAATCGCCAGCAGGCGCGAGACATCGTCCACGGTATTACGCAAATCCATGTCGATCCGCTCGAGATCCAGCTTGCCGGCTTCGATCTTTGAAAAATCGAGGATATCGTTGATGATCGTGAGCAGGCCCAAGGCGCTTTCGTGGATCGTTTCCGTTTGATCACGCTGCATGCGGTCCAGACTAGTGTCCAGCAGCAGCTCCGTCATGCCGATTACGCCGTTCATCGGCGTGCGGATTTCGTGGCTCATATTGGCGAGGAACTGCGACTTCGCCTGGGCCGCGAACTCGGCCCGATCCTTGGCCTGCAGCAGTTCGACGTTGGCAAACTCGAGGTCTCGCGTGCGCAGTGCCACTTGCTTGCTGAGAGCGTCGGCTAGATGCCTGAGGTGCCGCACCCGCCAGCGATAACAAGCGCCCGCGGCAACCAGTATGGCGAGAATGCACAGCAGAGCGAACCAAAAAGTCTGATAGAAGTGCGGCTTGAGGGTAAAGCTGAAGCGCGCGCCGGTGTCGTTCCAGACTCCATCATCATTGCTCGCGATCACGCGAAAGGTGTACGAACCCGGTGGAACGCGAGTGTAGTAGGCGGTTCTGCGGCTGCCGGCGTCGACCCAGTCCTTGTCGAACCCATCAAGACGATACTTGAAGAGCGAGCGCTGCGGCACCCGCAAGCTGAGTCCAGTGTAATGAAATTCCCACCGCTCGGCCCCCGGTGCAACTTTTGCCCCATCGGCGAGCGTTAGCGGCTCTCCATCAACCGCAACCTGCTCGATGATCACGGGTGGCGGCAAAGCGTTCGTACGGATGTGGCTGGGGTCTATCCCGACGATGCCGCGAATGCTCGGAAACCAAAGCAGTCCGTCCGGCGTACGAGTTCCGGCGCTGGTGTTACCGCCGTTGAATTCGGCGCTGCGCATACCATCTTTTGTTCCGTAAGCACGAAAATCGGCCGGGTGGGTTCCTCCGGCGGCCATGTCTTCCAAGGCGCTGCGCGCAACCGTGAACAGACCCTTGTTGGTGGAGAACCATAACTGGTGCGAATCGTCCTCTAACAACTGATAGATGTTCTCCCGCAGCGGGTCGTGATAACGCGCCAGTGAAATGAGCTTGCCGTCGCGAAACAGTGCCAGGCCCCGACTCGTGCCGAGCCACATGGCGCCTCTCTCGTCCTCATGGATCCCGAAGACATAGTCGCTGGGCAGCCCATCAGCCATAGCTAAGTGACGGGTGCCGTTCTCGCCGATGACGAACAACCCCTGCGACCAGGTAGCCACCCACAAATTGCCGGCGTGGTCTTGATGAATTAAGTGAATCGGTGTTGGGTCGGATGTGTGCAGCAGCGACTGCATCGACGTGATCTTCTCGTGTTCAATAACGTCCAGGCCCTCTTCCGTACCGACCCAGATGCGGCCCAGCCGATCCTCCAGGAGTGCCGTCACCGAGTTTCCCGAGAGGCCGGTTCCACGATCGAATAACTTCATTCCGTGCTGATCGAGTCGAAAGATGCCTGCTCCAAGCGTGCCCGCCCATAGGACGCCTTGTCGGTCTTCGACCACAGCACGCACCTTAATGTTCTCATGCCCGCGCGGTCCCGGAATCTGCTGATAGCGGCCGCCGACGTAACTGCCCAGTCCGAGATTTGATCCAACCCACAAGCCGCCGCTCTTACGCGGCGCAATGGTCCAGATCATGTCGTTTGGCAGACCCTCCGGCTCGCCGCTCGTTATGAATTTCCCATCGCGCAACCGCAATAGACCCACAGCAGAACTGCCGACCCAGAGGCTTCCTTCGTTGTCTTCCAGAATCGCGAGTAGTTCGCTCACACCGAATAAACCACCGGTCAATGCAACCATTTCTCCATTTGTCCATCTCGCAAGGCCGTGGTCAGTGCAAATCCACAAATTGCCATCATGATCTCGCATCAGCGCGTTCACGGAGGCAAGTCCCCCACTGGCAGGGTTCAGTCGATTCATGGTATCGAAGCGATTCCCGGCGCGGCGATAAAGCGCTCCTTTCTCCGTTCCCACCCATAGAGTCCCGTCGTCATCCTCATGAAATGCAGTGACGGGCGCGCTAGCACTTTCGGCACTTAACGAGACGGTCTCGAAGCGTTTACCATCGAAGCGCACCAGCCCTTTGCCGGTACCCACCCACAGCACGCCTTCGCGGTCTTCGTGGAGCGCGCGGATACGACTATCTGGCAGCCCATTCGCAACGTTAAATGAGAGTGCGCGACCACCGCCGATCTCGAACAAGCCGTTCTCAGTTCCCACCCAAACACGCCCGTCGTTGCCCCCGACAATCGATCGAGCATAGGCATGCTCGAGCTGCACGACCCTGGTAAACGCCGTGAAGTGTCCATTCTCGAATACGACGAGCCCGGACGAGGTTCCAATCCACATTCTTGCCGCGGGGTCGACGAACAGGGCGGAGATGTAGTTGTCTGAGAAAGCAGATTCGTTGTTGGTATCGAATGCGGTGAATCGAACGCCATCGAAACGAGCCAGTCCTTCCTGGGTTCCGACCCACAGGTACCCGTCCGGTGTGCGGGCAATCGCTAGCGCAGACGTTTGCGGCAGTCCATCGGGAATCTGCCAATTATCGAGGACGTACTGGCTCGGCTGCCGCGACGGATCGAGTGCCAGCGCGCGGCCGCAAACGATCAAGAGCAGGAACACTAGGATACTGCGAGTCGGAAATCCATTTGGGAGCGCGACGCCTCGCGCCGATCGCAAATATATGTTCGCCATTGTTTCCGCGACCCAAAACCGCACGGGCGTCCAAAAGTGTGACCTAGTCGGCAAATGCAGAGCGCGGACAGACTTCATTCGACTGCCACTCTGTCCGCAGGTTATCGACCATATCGTGGGTTTCTGGAGCAGCGGATGAAGACCCTGATTGGCGCCGACCGGCGCCTCGCAGGCCGTGAAACCGGGCTGACTAAGATAGGTCGACCGCTCGCGGTCATTGAGCAGGCATAGCGCTCAAGACCTGTCTCAAAATCCATTTGAGGTTACAACCCGCAGCGGATCATCGATCCGCTGCGGGTTGCTCCAATCAGCCCCTTACCCTTAAAAAGTTGCGCTCAGCCGCACATACCAAAACGCGCCGTTGAAGCCGAACGGACCACCCGTGCGCGGATAGAGTTCACCGTCCGCCTCGCCGCCGGTCGTGGGATAAATCGGGGTGGCGGCGGTGTTG
>DATHKV010000184.1:0-40583 GCA_035488895.1 Steroidobacteraceae bacterium | reverse complement strand
CGCCGCCGTCTTGGTAATGGACTTGGTGACGTAATGCGCCGTCGGATTGTGAGCCACATCGAACACATCCTTGCCGCGAATGGTCGTGTCGCGATCCTTGTCCATCGAGTCGACCGAATTCATGTCGATCTGCACGTCGATTTTCGAGCCGGCGAGGGCATCGGGCGCAAAATCGACGCTCGACGTGAACTTGTGAAACACACCTTTGAATTCCGCTCCGGCCTGCACGCCGAAGAATTCCAGCCGGCTCTGCGCCGCATCGGCGGTATAACTTGCGGCGCTGCCGTCAGCGGCGGCCGCGGTTGCTGCGGCGATGATTAGAGAGGAAGTCACAAGGGCAAATTTCTTCATGATCGCTTCTCCGTCTTGGTAAATGGCAGCATGCGCTTCAGCACATCGTCCTTGTTCCAGAAATGATGCTTGAGCGCGGCGAGAATGTGCAGCAGAGCGAGCGCAAATAACAGCCAGCTCAAAGTATCGTGTGTGGTTCTGAGCAGATTGAAGGCCTGTTCGTTCGGTCCGATGAGATTGGGCCAGGTGAATTGGTGGAACCAACTGACCGAATAGTTTTTCGCGGAGGACATCATCCACCCCGTCAAGGGCATGACGAACAGGAGGACATAGAAAAGAACGTGGGCCGCCCGAGCGAGCTTCTTCTCGATGGCCGTCATGCCCGCCGGCAATTCCGGCGGGCGATTGAACAGCCGCCACAGCAGCCGTAGCACCGCCAGCGTGAGAATGGTCATGCCGAAGCTCTTGTGCCAATCCAGGCGTGCGAGCTTTCGGGCTCCCAGCGGCAAGAACTCGGCCGTCCAACCCAGTGTGAATTGAGTGACGATCAGCGCAGCGATGATCCAATGGAAGGCTTGGGCGACCGCACTGTAGCGGGTCGGGGGGCTCTGATTTGGCATCGCGCGTCTCCGGCTGCAAACTGTCGCTTAGTTTAGCAAGTCATAGAGGCCCCAATAGGTGTTCGACAGAATTGCTGCGGCTGTTTTGGTACTGAGCCTGGCGGCATGCGCCGCGCCGCGGCCACGGCCGCCGGTGCCTCAGGTGCCCACCGCTGCCGCTCTGACATCGCTTCCCGCGCCGGGCGAATATAAAATCGACTCCGGCGTTTCCGAACTGCGCTTGCTGGTGTATCGGGCCGGCCCGCTGTCCAATCTTGGCCACAACCACGTCATGGTCAACCGGGGGCTGACGGGAATCGTACAGGTCGGCGACAGCATTTCGGCTTCGTCATTCTCACTGTCTGTTCCGGTCGATGCTTTCGTCGTGGACGATGCGCAATCGCGGCAGGAGGAAGGCGGCGATTTTCCCGGCGATATTCCGCAGGAAGCCAAGGCGGGCACGCGGCGCAATATGCTGAGCGCGGCCGTTTTGAACGGCGCTGAATTTCCGGAGATCACCGTGAAAAGCATGACGCTCACGGGGACCTTGGATGCCCTGACCGCCGACATGGAGATCAGCGCGGCAGGCCGAAGCTCGAGAATATCCGCGCCCCTGAATTTACAAGGAGATGAGCATCACGTGACGGCCATCGGGTCGATGGAGCTTCGTCAAACCGCTCTGGGTCTCACGCCCTACAGCCTGCTGGGCGGTGCTTTGCAGGTACAGGACGCGATGCAGTTGAAGTTCAAGATCACGCTGGCGACGAACTAGTCAACAGAATCGGCGTGCCCTCGGGCGCGACCAACACGGCAGCCGGCACGGAACGCAGGCCCGGCGGCAATTCTCCGTTCGGCACAATGCCCTTGTCCGCAAGGTGCGCGAGCGTACCGCCCACATCGTCGACTTCGAATCTCAAGGTCGCCCGCCGCAAATCCGCGGGGTCATACAGGCCGAGATCAATGAAGTCGCTGGTGCAGCTGATATGCGGCAGAAGCTCTTCGAGCTCTTCCATCCCGACGAAACCGAAATCCTCCCAATAAGCCTTGGCCAAATCGCGGTCCGGCGCCGGCACGGCGATCTCGAGAAAATATCCGCAGCGCGAGGTGTCGTTGGCGAGGCGCTTGCTCGGCGAAAAAGTCCGGGCCTCGACCAACCGTACCAGCTGGCCGGAAGGATCGAACCAGCCGACCTCGTTGAACACGTCGTTGCCCAGGCGGCGAAACTCGAATTCAATCCCCTTTTTCTCGAGTCCGTCCAAGTGTTTGAGCAAGTCCGGTTTCACAAAAGTCAGCGAAGGCGCAGGTATTGCCTGTTGATGCAACCCCAGGCAGATGCGCCCATCGGTAACCACGGCGTAGGGATGCGGCCATGCATCTCCCACCTCGGCGGCCGAAAAGCCCAGGCCCACGTAAAAATCCAATGAGGCCTGAACGTCCGGCGCGGCCAGCGAAAACTCGAGGAAGCGTCCCAGCACGGTGTTGCTAACTCACTCCGCCCACGCAGACGTACTTGATCTCAGTGTAATCGAGAATCCCGTATTTCGAGCCCTCCCGGCCGGTGCCGGACTCCTTGACGCCGCCGAACGGCGCGACCTCCGTCGAAATGATGCCCGTGTTCACACCGACGATTCCGTATTCAACTGCTTCGGACACTCTCCAGCTGCGCGCAAGGTCGCGCGTGTAGAAATAGGCGGCCAACCCGAACTCCGTATCATTCGCCATGGCAATGGCCTCTGCTTCGGACTCAAACTTGAACAGCGGCGCCACCGGCCCGAAAGTTTCCTCCCGGGCCACGAGCATCTTGGGCGTCACATCGGTGAGGATGGTGGGTTCGAAAAAGAAGCCCCCGAGAGCATGCCGCTTGCCGCCCAGCGCCACTTTCGCACCCTTCGAAAGCGCATCGGCAATATGCTCCTCGACCTTCGTCACCGCCTTGGCATCGATGAGCGGCCCCTGGTCGGTGGCGCCGGCAAGCCCATCACCCACGCGCAGCTGGGATACCGCCGCTTTGAGCCGCTTGGCGAATTCGTCGTACACGCCGGCCTGAATCAACAGACGATTCGCGCACACGCAGGTTTGCCCGGTATTTCGATACTTGCTGGCCAGGGCACCCTGAACCGCGGCGTCCAAATCGGCGTCGTCGAAGACGATGAAAGGCGCATTGCCCCCAAGCTCGAGCGACAATTTCTTGACCGTCCCGGCGCATTGCGCCATGAGCTTCTTGCCCACCTCCGTCGAGCCGGTAAAAGTCACCTTTCTCACCGCCGGATTGCTGGTCATTTCCCCGCCGATCGCCGCGGCGCTGCCGGTGATCACATTGAACACCCCGGCAGGGATGCCCGCGCGATGGCCAAGCTCGGCCATGGCCAGCGCCGAGTAGGGCGTCTGTGTCGCAGGCTTGCAGACCAGCGTGCAGCCGGCCGCGAGCGCCGGTCCTGCCTTGCGCGTGATCATCGCCGACGGAAAGTTCCACGGCGTGATGGCGGCGACGACGCCGACCGGCTGACGCAGCACGAGTATGCGTTTGTCGGCTTGATGGCCGGGGATGATGTCACCGTACAAGCGCTTGCCTTCCTCGGCAAACCACTCGATGAACGAGGCGGCGTACACAATTTCAGTTTTCGACTCGGCGAGCGGCTTGCCCTGTTCTGCGGTCATCAGTTTCGCGAGGTCTTCTTGATGTTCGATCATCGAGTCGAACCAACGGCGCATGATGACGGCACGCTCTTTGGCCGTACGCGCCTTCCATGCGGGCAGCGCCGCCGCAGCCGCGGCAATGGCACGCCGCGTTTCCGCCGCGCCCATGTTCGGAATGGAGCCCAGCGTTTCCGCGGTGGCGGGATTCTTCACCTCCAGGGTGGTGCCGCCGTCCGCCGCGCACCAGCGGCCGTCGACAAAGCACTGCTCACGCAGCAGCGTCGAGTCCTTCAATTCGAGCTTTTTGCCCATACCTCTCCCTCCGCGCGTCAGCGTTCGAGAATTGCCGTGACGCCCATGCCTCCGGCCGTGCAGATTGAGATCAGTCCGCGCTTGGCCTTGGCCTCATCGAGAATTTTAGCCAGGGTGGCGACGATGCGCGCACCGGTGGCCGCGAACGGATGTCCGATCGCGACGCTGCCGCCCTTGGTGTTCAATTTCGATCGATCGATCGTACCCAGAGGGCCCGGCAAGCGGAGTTTGTCGCGGCAAAACGCCGGATCTGCCCAGGCCTTCAGCGTGCATAACACCTGTCCCGCAAAGGCCTCGTGAATCTCGTAGAAGTCGAAGTCCTGAAGCTTCAATTTCGCATCGCTCAGCATTCGAGGAACCGCATACGCAGGGGCCATGAGCAGGCCCTCTTTCTTTTCGATGTAATCGACCGCGGCGACTTTGCCGTAGCTCAGGTATGCCAGCACCGGAAGGTTGCGCTCGCGTGCCCACGCTTCCGAGGCGAGCAGCACCGCCGAAGCGCCGTCGGTCATCGGGGTGGAGTTGCCCGCGGTCAAGGTGCCGGCGCCGGAGAAATCGAAGGCAGGCCGCAGCTGGCCGAGCTTTTCCAAAGTCGTGTCGGTACGAATGTTGTTGTCCTGGGTGAGCCCCAGATATTCGATGACCAGGTCCTTGTAAAATCCTTGTGCGTAGGCCGCCGCCGCCTTTTGATGGCTCTCGAGTGCAAGCTGGTCCTGTTCCGCGCGGCCGATCCCCCACGTTTTGACCATGAGTTCCGTGCTCTCTCCCATCGACAATCCGGTGCGCGGCTCCGTCACGCCCGGCAACACCGGCTTGAAATTCTTCGGCCGCAGACCGAGCCAGGGTTTCAATCTGGCACCCGTCGTTCTGCCGCGATAGCTGCGCAGCAGAAGCTGCTGAAAGCTTCGCGGGAAAACCACCGGCGGATCGCTCACCGTGTCGACCCCGCCGGCGATTGCACAATCGACCTGACCCAATGCAATCTTGTTGCCCAACAGAATCGCCGCCTCGAGGCTGGTTCCGCAGGCTCGCTGCAAATCGAGTCCCGGCGTCTCCGGCGCGAGGCCGCACCCGAGCACGGATTCGCGCGTCAGATTCCACTGGCTGGAATGCTTCATTACCGCGCCGGCCGCGACGTCATCGACGCACTGACCCCGAAGCCCGAAGCGATCGACCACGCCGCGCAACGCGGCGATCAACATCTCTTGATTCCCCACCTGCGCGTAGGCGCCATTGCCGCGTGCGAAAGGGATGCGTACGCCGCCGACAATCGCGACGCGACGCGGACTTGCTCCAACCAACATAGCTGTCTCCGTTAAGCGGTAACTACCCGAATTATGGACCTACCCGCCAGCATATAATCCACCCATGACCGGATTTTCTCCGTTGGGCTGGTGCGGGCTGGCGCTTTTGGCGCTGGCCGGCTGCGGTGCGCCGGCAACGCCCGTCCCCGCGCCGGCCGCGAAACCCCCCGCGCCGATCGATCAGCTGAATCGAATTGTCGAAGCCTACTGGGACGAGCACAAGCCGACGGAACACGCGATTTCCCCGCAGTTTCTGGCGGATTCCTTGAGCATCGAGCGCCGCTATCTTACTCAACTGACGGGCGTGCCCCGCGATCAATTGGACGCGTCATCGAGGCTGACTTACGACATTTTCGGGAGGCGGCTCGAGATCGCCGTTGAAGGTTTTACCTTTCCGGATGAACTGCTGCCCATCGATCCGTTCGACGGAATGCCGCAGCAGTTGGCCGCGCGGTCCGAGCAATTGGCCCATGATGCGGCTGCCGCCCCAGCGGCTTATGACGAATGGCTGCGAGGCATCGACGATTACGTGCGCTGGACGCAGCAAGCCATCGCCAATATGCGTCAGGGCATCCGCCGCGGGTATACATCGCCTCGAACGGTCGTCGAGCGAATGCTGCCGATCCTCGAACGGCTCGGCGTGGATGATTCGGCGAACCCGTTCTATGCGCCACTGCGTTCCATGCCGGACAGCATCAAAGCCGCCGAGCGGGCGCGGCTGACGAAGGATCTGACCAGTGCGATTGCGGATAAATTGCTGCCCGCCAACCGCGCGCTGCATGATTTTCTGCAAAAGGAATACCTGCCGCGTGCCAGAGCGGGCCTTGCCTTATCGGGCTTGCCGCTGGGCAGCCAGTGGTACGCATATCGCATCAAGCGAACGATTGGCACCCCGCTGTCGGCCGACGACATCAACCGCATCGGCGTCGCCGAGGTGGAACGTCTCGGGTCGCCGCCGGCGCATGAGGCCACGCCGGCGCCTGCGAACGGACTCGTCAACGCCTACAGGGATTTGGAGGTCCCGGTTCAAGCCGCTCTGCCTGCGCTTTTTTCCGAGCTTCCCAAGTCGAGTTTCGAGATTCGCGGCGCCGAGTGGCTGCCGCAGCCCGCCACGGCCCTGTACTACGAGCCCGGCGGCCCGAACGGCGTTCCCCCCGCCATCGTGTATGTGATTGCCGGCAAGGGGGCAAGACCGCTGTCGATTGCGGGGTTTCTGCAGGCCGGATTGCCGGGCCGCCATCTGCAAATCGCGCTCCAACAAGAGCGAGCCGACTTGCCGCGGTTCCGCCGTTTTGGCGCCGAAGCGGCTTTCACAGATGGCTGGGGCTTGTATGCTGTCTCGCTGGGCGAGGCATTGGGCCTGTATCCGGACGAATCGTCCAAATCCGATGCGGCTGCGGCTGAAATGCGCTGTGCGGTGGCGTTGGTGGTCGACACCGGATTGCATGCGAAAGGCTGGACGCGAGGCCAGGCTTTTGACTATCTTCGCACTCACCTAGGCGTCGATGACCCCGATGCCCAATCTTTGATCGACTGGTACGCAACTAACCCGGCGGAGGCCATGGCCTGCATGATGGGTGGGATGAAATTTCGCGCATTGCGTGCGCATGCACAGCAATTGCTGGGCGGCCGATTCGACCTGCGCGAATTTCATCACGAGATTCTCAAGGACGGCGCGATGCCGCTGGACATTCTCGAGGCAAAAATGAAAGCGTGGATGGATGCTTCGAAATGAGCCTTTTTGCAGAAAGCAACCGCCTGGCGGCGATTTCATTCGAACAGTATATGCTGGCCGGAGTCAGACTATCTCGTGCGCACATTATTCCCATTGTCCATCTTTCTTGTCGCCTCCTCGGCTCACGCGGCGAATCTCGCGGCGGAAGCGGCGGCGGCGAGCGGCGACATACAAGTGTCGGTGTCGCTGGACTCCGCCGAACAGAGCGGCAGCGCCAGCGCCACCGTAACGATTCATGCGCCGCGCGAGGTGGTGTGGAAGTTGATCACCAGCTGTCCGGAGTCCGTGAAGATGGTCCCGGGGCTGGAGGTCTGCGATGTGTTGGAGACGGCGCCGGATCAATCGTGGCAGAAAATTCGACACGTCATGAATTACTCATGGTACGTGCCCAAGATCACCTATGTGATTCGCGCAAGCTACGATCCGCCGTCGAAGGTCTCCATAGAACGGGTCTCGGGGGATTTGCGCACGTTGCGGGGCTCCTGGGAATTGCAGCAAAACGGGGACTTTACGATTGCGCATTACTCGGTGGACCTCGCACCGGGATTTTGGGTGCCGCACTGGATGGTGCGAACGGTACTCAGAAAGGACCTGCCCAGAATGCTGCGTGCGCTGCGCTCTCGTGCTGAAACGACGCCCAAACCTGGACCCTGATTCAGGCGGCCCGGCTGCCCGCGCTTTGCTGATGGTTTGCATCGCCGCTGTCGCGCTCTGCGCCTGCGAGCGCGAACCTGAAGCGCCCCCGATGCGGGTAAAACGCGTATTTCATTTGAATCCTTACGAGAAGGACTTCGGCTATTCGCAGGCCGTGCTGATCGACAAAACGCTGTATATTTCGGGCTCGGTGGCTGCGGATGAGAACGGACGCCTGGTATCCCCTGGAGATATGGCCGGGCAAATGCGCGCCGCTTATTCCAACATACGCCGTACTCTTGCCGCGCATGGATCCGAGTTCGAGGAAGTTGTCAAAGAGACGATATACACGACGAATATGGACGCATTGCTAAAAGCCTCGGATTTGCGCTTCGAGTTCTACAACAAGGAACGCATGCCGACCACCTCCTGGGTTCAGGTGCAGCGGTTGGTGGATCCCGGGTTCCTCGTGCAAATCGAAGTCGTTGCAGAACTGCCGTAGAAGAGCAAATCGGGGATAGCGTTGCGTAACGTGGTGGATAGAAACTTCGAGCGGCGTCTCGCGGGACTCGTCAATTCCGGCGAGCGCGCGATCTTGCGCGGCGGCCGCAAAGGAGTCGAGAAAGAGTCGCTGCGGGTGTCGCCCGACGGCGCCATCGCTCAGACCCGCCACCCGGAGGCGCTCGGCGCGCCGCTGACCAATGAACACATCACGACGGATTTCTCCGAGGCGCTGATCGAGCTGGTCACGCCGCCGTTCGGCGAGACGTGGGAGTTGCTGCAGTATCTGTGCGACCTTCACCAGTTCGTCTACCGCCATTTGCAGGACGAGCTGCTGTGGTCGACCAGCATGCCCAGCGCGATCAACGGGGATGCCAGCATTCCGCTGGCGCAATTCGGCAGCTCCAACGTCGGAACGATGAAAACCGTCTACCGGCACGGATTGGGCGTGCGCTATGGGCGCATCATGCAGGCGATTTCCGGCGTCCACTTCAACTATTCGTTCAGTCCGAAATTGTGGGGCGTGCTCGAAGCGGTCAATCAATCCAGACTGCCCGCACAGGATTTCATTTCCGAGCAGTACTTCGGCGTGCTGCGCAACTACCGCCGCTATGGCTGGCTGGTGCTGTACCTGTTCGGCACCTCGCCGGCGGTGTCGAACAGTTTTTTCGCAGGACGCGAAATCACACTGCCGGCGTTCGACCGCGACACGGTCTATGAGCCCTTCGGCACCTCGCTGCGCATGAGCGACATCGGCTATCGCAACAAGAATCAATCGACCTTGAGCGTCTCGGTCAACAGCCTGGCGGAGTACGTGCGCGATCTGTCGCGGGCGATCGGCACGCCCTATCCGCCGTACGAAAAGCTCGGCGTGAAGGTCGACGGCGTTTATCAGCAGCTCAACGCGAACATCCTGCAGATCGAGAACGAGTATTACAGTTTCATCCGGCCGAAACGCATCGCGCGTTCCGGCGAGCGGCCGACCAAGGCGCTGTATCGCGCCGGGGTGGAATACGTCGAAGTACGCGCGCTCGACGTGAGCGCATTCGATCCGGTCGGCGTCAATCAGAACAAGCTGCGTTTCCTGGAAGCCTTTCTGGCGTTGTGCCTGCTGCGGGAAAGCCCGCCGATCAGCGGCGGCGAGCAGTCCGCCTTGGACGCCAATCACCATCTGGTTGCCCGGCGCGGCCGCGAACCCGGTCTCTCCTTGAGCCGCGAAGGGCGCAGTTTCCCCATGGCCGAGTGGGCCCGGGAACTTCTCGATTCCATGCAAGGGTTGTGCGAGATGCTCGATCACGGTGAACTCGCACGCCCCTACACCTCCGCGCTCGAGCAGCAGCGCGCGAAAATCGACGATGTGGAACGGACTCCGTCAGCGCGCTTGCTCGCCGAAATGCGCCAGACGGGGGAGAGCTTCTTTCAGCTGGCGCTGCGGATGTCGAACCTTCATAAGGACTACTTTCTGGGGTTGTATCCGCCGAACGAAAGCCGGCTTGGCGAGTTTGCCGCCGAAGCGCGCGATTCTCTCGACGCGCAACGCGGCATAGAAGCCGCCGACAACACCGATTTCGACACCTATCTTGCGCATTACGTGGCCGACTAATCGATGTTTTGACATAATGCGCGGCGTCCTTTCGGCGCTTTTCCTCTTCAAAAAGTGGCCCAAGTCATTGAGCGGATGATGCAAGGCCGGTACGGTTACACGAATGAGCACTGCCCCGGGGTTGTCCACCGAAGATCTGCCCAATTCCCCGCACGCGCGCCAGTTGCGCGCGGGATTTCCGTGGCTCACCTTCGATGGCGAGCTCGAAGCGGAATTCAGACGGAGAAATTTCGACGAGAACCTCCTGCACACGCGCGTGAACCTATGCCTGGCAATCCTCATTTCCATCGCATTCTCGGCGATGGACGCGCTGGTGCTGGGACCGCAGATCGATCGCGTGCCCAGCCGCATCCAGATTCTCGTCATCATTCCGCTGCTGCTCCTCGGCCTCGCGTCCAGTTTCTCGCCGCAACGCCACCGAATTCACGTGCCGCTGACCCTGGTCATCATGACCCTGTTCGGCTTGAGCGTGGCGGCCATCGAAATCACCGCTTCGCTCGCCGGCATCTCGCTGCTGCTTCCTTGTTTGATTTTGACCATCGTCTTCATCTATTTCATGAGCGGCCTGCTTTTCTATCATGCAGTCGCAGCCAACGTTCTCGTGATGCTGGTGTATCTCGCCGCGGGCACCGCGCTGTTGTTGCCGGGCCGTGAGTTCTCCTACAGCGCTTTGGCTCTGGTCGCCGCCAACCTGTTTTGCGCGTCGGTCACCTATATGCATGAGAAGACCAGCCGGCTGCGCTTCCTGGAAGCATGCCTGCTGCGGGAGATGGTGGCGCGCGACGGGCTGACCGGCATCCAGAATCGGCGCATGTTCGATCAGCATATCGCGCGGGTTTGGCAGCAGGCGGTGCGCGAAGAGGAACGCGTCGCGGTGCTGCTCGCGGATGTCGACTGCTTCAAGGACTACAACGACCGCTACGGTCATCAGGCCGGCGATGAGTGCCTGCGCGCGGTCGCCGTTTCCTTGAGCCAGTGCGCGCGCCGTCCCTTGGATTTCGTCGCGCGCTACGGCGGCGAGGAGTTCGCGATTGTGCTGTACGAGGCCAGCCGCGAATACGTCGCCGAAGTTTTGACCCGCATACAGCGATCCATCGCCGAATTGAACATCCCTCATGAGGCTTCGAAGGTCGCCAGCCGCCTGACCGTGAGCATCGGCGCCGCATTCGTGCTGCCCGCCGCCAACCGGACTCTCGAGGGATTGATTCAGCTCGCCGACGAGGCCTTGTACTGCGCCAAGGAAGAAGGCAGAAATCGAGTCATCGTGATGGAGGCCGAGTACGCCACGATGAGGACGGGGCGCTTCGAGAAGCGCCGGCATCCCGTCGACGCCTAACGGTAAATCGCGATATGCGTCTCCTCGCCCTGCCTGCGGCTGGCGCGAAACATGCCTTCGCAATTGAATTCCAGGGCGATCTCACCGCGCGCATCGATTGCGATCACGCCGCCCTCGCCGCCGAGAGCAGGCAGTTCCACCTGAACGACTTCCCGTGCGGCCTCACCGACGCTGCGGCCGCCGAAACGCATTCGCGCGCAGATGTCATGCGCAACGGCGGCGCGTAGGAAAACTTCGCCGTGGCCGGTGGCCGAGACGGCGCAGGAACGGTCATCCGCGTAGGTGCCCGCGCCGATGATCGGCGAGTCCCCGACGCGTTGAAAGCGTTTGCCCGTCATGCCGCCGGTGGAGGTGGCCGCGGCCAGGCGGCCGGCGCTATCGAGCGCAACCGCTCCGACCGTGCCGACATGCGAAATGGTGTGCCCGGAGAGCTTGGCGTCGCCGCTGCGAAATCGCTGCAGCTGCGCAAAGCGTTCCGGCGTGTGGAAATAGCTTGACGGTACGAATTCAAACCCTTGGGCGGAGGCGAATTCCTCGGCCCCGGCGCCGGCCAACATCACATGCTCCGATTTTTCCATGACGGCCCGCGCAAGTTCCACGGGATTCCGAATGCGCGTGACGCCGCATACCGCGCCCGCCTGCAGCGTGCCGCCATCCATGATGGAGGCATCCAATTCGTTGCGGCCGTCGAGCGTGAACACGGCACCGCGCCCGGCATTGAACAAGGGATTGTCCTCGAGCGATACGACCGCCCGGGTCACCGCGTCCAGGCTGGTGCCGCCGCCGTGCAGGACCGCATAGCCCGCATCGATCGCCTCTTGCAGTCCGGCGCGGTAGCGGCGCTCCGCCTCGCCCGTCATTTCGGCGCGCGGTAAAGTGCCCGCGCCGCCGTGAATTGCCATGCCGAACATATCTTAGGTTTCCCCCTGCCGTTGCGGAACCCTGACCATGAGTCCGTCGAGCTCGGCGCTCACATGAATCTGGCAGCTCAATCGGCTGTTGTCGCGCGGCTCCCAGGCGCTCTCCAGCATCCCTTCCTCCATTTCCTCGCGCGCCGCCAGCTTCGGCAGCCACTCCTTTTCGACATACACATGACACGTTGCGCATGCGCAGGCCCCGCCGCACAGAGCAAGGATGCCCTGCACGCCGTTCTGCCTGGCTGCTTCCATCAAGGTGACGCCCACCGGCGCGTCGATTTCGTGCCGGAAACCGCCCGGCTCAATGAAGGTGATGCGGGGCATTAAAGTTCGGTATTGTACAGATCACGTGTACCCTCAATGGAATCGTAATAGTATTACCCAGACTGCCCCTGATCGGAGGCCGGAATGAAATTGATTACCGCGATCATCAAACCCTTCAAGCTGGATGACGTGCGCGCAGCGCTGTCCGAAATCGGCGTGTCCGGCATGACGGTGACCGAGGTCAAGGGGTTCGGGCGGCAGCGCGGACACACGGAACTGTATCGCGGCGCAGAATATGTCGTGGATTTTGTGCCGAAGACCCGCATCGAAGTCGCCGTCAAGAACGAACTGGTGGATCAAGTGATGGAGGCCATCGTGGGCGCTTCGAAAACAGGGAAGGTGGGTGATGGCAAAATATTTGTTACCGACATCCTGCGGGTTTTGCGCATTCGCACGGGCGAGAGCGACAACGCCGCCCTGTAGACCGTTGACCGAATGAGACTAATCGGCGGCGGATGCCTGATTGCATTCACCGTCCTCACCGCAGGGATGGCGCAACCTGCGTTCGCGGCCAAGCTCACGGACAAGGAACACACGCGCATCGATGAGCCGCGGCCGCCCGATGTGCCGAGCGATGCCGAGCTCGAGGCCGCGGGCGCAATCATCGGCGACGTGGAAATCGCCACTCACAATATCTTCGACGAGAGCGATGCGCGCGAAGACAACGGTCTGTTCAAGCTCGCCAACCGACTGCACATCCGCACCAAGCATGCGACCATCCGCGCTCAGCTGCTGTTCGCAAGCGGCGATAAATATCTCGGGCGCCGGCTCGCCGAGACCGAGCGGGTGCTGCGCCTGCTGCCCTACGTGTACGACGCGCGAATCGTGCCGGTGCACTACGCCGACGGCAAGGTCGACATCCGCGTCATCACCAAGGATGTTTGGACTTTGAGTCCCGGCATTTCCTTCGGCCGTTCGGGCGGCACGAACGACACAAGATTCAATCTGCAGGACAGCAATTTTCTGGGCTGGGGAAAGACACTGCAGATATCCCGGGGCAGCACCGTGGATCGCACCAGCAACGGCGTGGGTTGGGTCGATCCGAATGTGTTGGGGTCGCGCTGGACCTCGACGCTCGAATACGAGGATTCCAGCGACGGCTCGCAGCGTTCCGTGCTGGTCACGCGGCCCTTTTATTCCCTGGACGCACCCTGGAGCACGAAGATCTCCGCGCTCGGCTTCGATCGCACGATCTCGCGCTACAACCTGGGAAATATCGTCGATCAATTCGCCGACCACCAAAATTCCTACGAACTGAGCGGCGGCGTTTCGAGCGGGCTGGTCGACGGCTGGACCAAACGCTGGACCTTCGGCATGCGCTACGACCGCAACCTGTTCCTGCCGGCGCCAATCACGACGGTGCCGGCCAAGCTGCTGCCGCCGGATCGAACCCTGTCGTACCCCTTCGTCGGTTTCGACATCCTTCAGGATGCTTTCCAGAAAGTCGGCGACCAGAATCAAATCGGCCGTGCGGAGGATCTGTATTTCGGCACCGAAGTGACCGGCGAAATCGGCTATGCCAGCGGCGTTTTCGGCGCGGACCGGGATGCCGTCATGCTCAAGGCCAAGGCGCTGCATGGATTCGATCTGCCGCATGAGCAGCAGCTGTTCTTGACCAGCGATTTTTCGTCGCGGCTGGAAGCCGGGCATGCGCGCAATTTGATCGCCAATGCCGCCGCCAAATACTACTGGCGTTGGCGCGAGGACTGGCTGCTCTACGCGGCATTTTCCGGCACCACGACCAACCGATTGGATCCGGAAATGCAGCTTCTGCTGGGCGGCGACAATGGCCTGCGCGGCTACCCGCTGCGCTTCGAGTCGGGCACTTCCCGGGCGCTGTTTACCGTGGAGCAACGCGTTTTCACCGATTGGTATCCGTTTCGCCTGGCCAGGGTGGGCGCCGCGCTGTTCGCGGACGTGGGCCGAACCTGGGGCACCGGCGTCATCGGCAACAGCGACCCGGGCTTGCTGAAGGATGTGGGTATCGGACTGCGCCTCGGCAATACGCGTTCAGGCTTGGGCAACGTACTGCATGTCGATCTGGCATTTCCCTTGACCGATGTCGCCGGAATTCAGAAGGTCCAATTTCTGGTGCAAACGATGCAGAGTTTCTAGGAGCCTGTCCTAGGACTTGGCCGCCTTGCGCCGGGAGAACAGCCAGAAAGCGGCGCCGCATACGGAGAAGTTCAGCACCCACCACCATAACTGACGGCTGGCGTTCCTGTCGTCCGCAGCGCCCGGCGCTGCGGCAACATCCAAGGTGCCCTTGAGACTTTGGCTCGAGGATCCCTGGCTTATCTTAAAGTCGACGGCTGCCGCGCCGGGCAATCGCAAGTCGGGTGTCTGCAAGGAATAGCTGCCGTCGGTTTCCGCCGTCGCGGGGTGCGCCGTGCCGCGTAACACCACGCTGATCACGGCATCCCGCACCGGCGCATTGTCGGCGATGCGGCTCACGTGAATGCTCATCCTGTCGTCGTGCACCACGCCCACCGCCATCAGATCGCCGGAGCGCGCTTCCACACGGGGCAGCGCCGGCGGATCGGCGGCCCATGCCGGCGCGAGGGCCGTCAATACCATGCAAGCCAGCCAGATTCTCAAAGCAGAAAACCCAGCACGCCGAGTACCGTGCCGACCAGGCTGGCGAGCACCCCGAATACCGGGAAAAATGCCTTGCGTGCCAGGAAATACAAGGAACACAGCACCAGCCCCAGTTCCAGCATGCCCTCGCCGATGTCGAAATACAGCGCGCGGTGCTCTTCTTTTTTGGTTTCGGCGTCTTTTGCACGCGCCTCCTCTTGAATTTTTTCCGCGTCCGCGGCGTATTTGGCGCGCGCCGTCTCCAGCTTGTGCGTCACGGCTTCGGCCTTGGCGGGATCGGCGTTGAGGGCGGTAATGAGCGACAGCGCTGTTTCCTGCGTATTTTCGCGAATTTTTTTCGCCTGGTAATAGGTCCATTGGTCGTTCGATTCGGTGCGATGAATGACCGCGTCGGTATGCGCGCGATGCGAGGCAATGGTGACCACCGACAAGAAGATGCCGACGATTCCCACCAAAATTCCGACGCGCCGCGAGTTCGGGTCGTCCGCGTGCTCCGGTTTGACTTCGAGTTCAGGCATGGCGTGTGAATATCCTTAAATAAATTCAGAGATCTTTCGAAGACATGGGTTTGCTTGGGGCGCCCATCTTCAGCAACCCGTGCTCCACATAGTGCAGGGCGAAATTGGTGAGCAGAGTAGCGCATGCGACCATGCAGGCCAGTGCCGGCCGGTCGACCCCCGCCAAAACGCCCATGGCCGAGACGCACCACAGGGTCGCCGCCGTGTTCAGGCCGCTGATAGTGGCGCCTCGATGCAGGATGACCCCGGCGCAAATGAAGCCGCTGCCGGTCACGACCTGGGCCGCAACGCGCGAAACGTCACCCCCCAGGCTCAACCCCGCGATGACGAAGGCGGCGGACCCCAGGGAGACCAGCGCATTGGTATGGATTCCCGCCGGATGGCCGCGCAGACGGCGTTCCAGCCCTACGATGGCCCCCAACCCCAGCGCCAACAGCAGTTGAAGGGCTTCCCTACCGTTCGAATCCATACCAAGCTGCCCTTATGAGTTTCTACAACGACCGCATTCTGCCGCACGTTATCAATTTTGCCATGCGCAATCGCGAGCTTGGCCCCTATCGCGAACGCGTTTTGTCTCAAGCAGAGGGGCGAGTCCTTGAAATTGGGATCGGCTCCGGTCTGAACCTGCCTTTGTATGGACCGCGCGTCAATGCGGTTCTTGGGCTGGACCCCGCCGCACGGCTCATCGCCATGGCGCAGGACGCGGCAAATCATTCCAACATTCCGGTGACGCTGATAACCGGTTCAGCGCAGGCCATTCCGCTCGATCGCGGCAGCATCGATACCGTCGTGACCACCTGGACGCTGTGCTCAATACCCGATCCCGGCGCTGCGCTTCAAGAAATGCGCCGCGTGCTGAAACCCAGCGGCCGGCTGTTGTTCGTCGAACACGGGAGTGCGCCCGAAGAAAACGTCCGCAAGTGGCAAAATCGTCTCACGCCGGTTTGGAAGAGGATCGGCGGCGGCTGCCACCTGAACCGCCCCATCCGCGCTCTCATAGAAAATGCGGGATTCAGGATGATCCGGCTCGATACCGGCTACGCGAAAGGCCCAAGGCCCATGACCTTTTTCTATGAGGGGTGCGCTACGCTTCCGTGATTGCCGCGGGCTATAGCCAAGGCGCCGCTTCGCACCACTTCAATGATTTTTCCGAACGCGCCGATATTGGCAATGAATTCGCCGATTTCGAGTTCGGTGCCGGCGAGCTCGACAATGTAGCCTCCGGGATCGGAGGAGAGAGCCTTGCCGCCGGCTCTGCGCAGCAGCGCCTCGGCCGCAGCCAAGTGTTCGGCGGAAATTTGTAGTTTGATCAGCAGCAACTCGCGCGCCAGCGTGTCGCCGCGGGTCATGTCCTCGACGGCAACCACGTCCACGAGTTTCAGCAGCAGTGCGTTGATCTGTGCAATGACCGTATCTGATCCAATGGTCACCAAAGTGACGCGCGAGACGGTCGGGTCCTGCGTCGGCGCGACCGACAGCGACTCGATGTTGTAGCCGCGCGTCGAAATCAAGCCGGTAACGCGGGTAAGCGCGCCGGCTTCGTTCTGCAGCAGAATAGCGATGATGTGGCGCATTGCACCGTAGGATACGGGAGCACGGTCCTTGGGCGCCAGGGAGAGAACTGCTAGTCTTTCTGCGTGAAGGACCATTCCCAGCAGAGTCAAAACGCGCACCCGCTGGCCGGCACCACGATGACCGGTGCCGACATGCTCGTGCAGGTATTGGCCGACGAAGGGGTCGATACCATATTCGGCTACAGCGGCGGCGCAATCCTGCCCATCTATGACGCGGTGTTTCGTTTCAACCAGGAGCATGCCTCCGCGATGCCCCTGGTGGTGCCGGCGAATGAGCAAGGCGCGGCATTCATGGCGGCCGGCTACGCGCGCGCCAGCGGCAGGGTGGGCGTGGCGATCGTGACCTCCGGGCCGGGCGCGACCAATACCGTAACGCCGGTTCGCGACAGCCTGGCCGATTCAGTTCCGATCGTGGTCATTTGCGGACAAGTTCCCACCACCGCGATCGGCACGGATGCCTTTCAGGAGGCCCCGGTGCCCAGCATCATGGGCGCCGTTGCCAAGCACGTTTTCCTGATTACCGATCCTGCCAAACTGGAGGCCACGGTGCGTACCGCCTTCGAAATCGCGCGCACGGGCCGGCCCGGTCCGGTGGTGCTCGATGTGCCGAAGGACGTGCAAAATTGCCGGGGGGTGTTTCGGGGTTCCGGACAACTGGCCGTTCCGGGATACCGCCAGCGCATGAATGGGGTGGAGGCGGCGAAGCTGCCGGAGTCCGCCTGCGCCGATTTCTTTGCGGCGCTGAAGCTTGCGAATCGCCCGCTGATTTACGCCGGCGGCGGCGTAATCAACGCCGGCGCGTCGGATGCGCTGCGCGAATTCTCGAAGCACCTACAAATACCCGTCGTCACCACCTTGATGGGAATCGGCGCCGTGGACACCGCCGACCCGCTGTCCATGCGCATGCTCGGCATGCACGGCACGGCATTTGCCAACTACGCGGTCGACGATTGCGATTGCCTGCTCGCTTTTGGTGCGCGGTTCGACGACCGCGTCGCCGGCAATGTCGCCAAATTCGCCCGCCGCGCCAAGTTCATCGCGCACTTCGACATCGATGCCTCCGAAATCGACAAGGTCAAGCGGGTGAACTTCAGTCATGTCGGCTTGATGACCGATGCCCTGCGAGGATTGCTCGACTACGGCAAACGCCAGGGCTTCAAACGCGATTGGTCGGCTTGGCATCGGCACTGCGACGAACTGCGCGCGACCTACGCCATGAACTACGATCGCAACAGTCCGTTCATCCAACCCTACTATGTGATCGAGGAGATCAATCGGCTGACCCGGGGCGAGGCCATCATCACCACGGGGGTCGGCCAGCATCAAATGTGGGCGGCGCAGTACTTCGACTTCCGCAGTCCCCGGTTGTGGCTCACCTCGGGCAGCATGGGCACCATGGGATTCGGGCTGCCGGCGGCGGTAGGCGCGCAGTTCGCGCAGCGCAGCCGCCTGGTCATCGATGTTGATGGCGACGCCAGCATCCGCATGAATATCGGCGAGTTGGAGACCGTCACCACCTATGATTTGCCCATCAAGGTCGTGGTGCTCAACAACTGCGGCGACGGCATGGTCAGGCAGTGGCAGAAGCTGTTCCACAAAGGGCGCATGAGCGCCAGCGACAAGAGTCTGCACACCAAGGATTTCGTCAAAGCAGCGATGGCCGACGGCTTCAAATATGCGGTGCGCCTGGATCAGAAAGCCGACGTGCCGCGCGTCGTCGCGGAGTTCATTGGTTTCCCGGGGCCGGCATTTCTAGAGGTCATGATCGACCGCGACGCCGGCGTGTACCCCATGGTCGGTCCCGGCCAGGGGTATAGCGAGATGATCACCGGCGATCATATTCCGTCGCGCACCGAGGTCGAAACCAAGGCCCCCGACGCCTCAGAGATGTTCTAGGCCCACCCGCGAACGAAGCGGCGGCCGGCTACCACTTTCCAATGTTTTGCATGGTGGTCCAGGGTGCCGCCGGCGCCAGGGCAGGTCCTTTTTGCAGCAACTCGATCGATACATTGTCCGGCGAGCGCACAAAGGCCATGCGCCCATCGCGAGGCGGTCGACTGATGGTCACGTCATGGTCCATGAGGCGCTTGCAGGCGGCATAGATGTCATCGACCGCGTAGGCCAAATGTCCGAAGTTGCGGCCGCCCGAGTATTCTTCCGGATCCCAGTTGTGCGTCAGCTCGACCTGCGCCTCCTCATCGCCGGGCGCGGCCAAAAAAACCAGTGTGTAGCGCCCTTGCGGATAATCTTTCCGCGATAATTCTTTCAGGCCAAGCGCGTCGCGGTAGAAGCGCAACGACTGCTCGATGTCCGTCACCCGTACCATGGTATGCAGGTATTTCATGAGTCAACCTCCTGGGAATCACAAAGAATTTGGAGCAATGCATGCATAAAAGCAAACTCTCAGGATTCATCATCGACTGTCAGACCACGGATCTCGATCGATCGGCGGATTTTTGGGGAAACGCGCTCGGGATGCCGGTGCGGGAGCTGCCGCCCGACGAGGGCGGGATCTATAAGCGCTTGGAAGATAGCCAACATGGCCTGCACATCGAGGTGCAGGCCGTCAGTCACCCGAGCCGCGTGCACCTCGATATTGAGACCAACGACATCGAGGCCGAGGTGTGCAGGCTGGAAGGGCTCGGTGCCCGCCGCATCGAGGCAGTTCGCACCTGGGTCGTCATGGAAGCGCCCACGGGCCAGCGATTCTGTGTGGTTCGGGCGACTTCTGCGGATTTTGACGCCAAAGCAACGGCATGGGTCTAGTGTGGTTTTGTCACCAATTGGCAACAGGTTTGACATAGCGCAGCAAAATGTAATTAAAAAGCGTTAACTATTGGATTTACCTATGATATCGCCTATCATTAGCCCAACGAAGCGGTTCGTGTTTATTCCCAGCGTTACTTACTTGCAACACTGGAAGACACAAACAAGGTCGAACGTTTGGGCACTTTTGTGCGGCGTATCTGCCACTGACGGACGTGCGGGGTCTAACCCTGGCACCTGTTCCACTCGAAATTCCCCGGCTAGTCCGGGGACTCTTTTTTCTAAAACCTGCGTTTTAGCCGCGGAATCGCTTAAATTCGCACGATGAAGAACCTCCACCGCTCCCTGTATTTCCAGGTACTCGTCGCAATCGCCCTCGGCGTGCTGCTCGGGTACTTCTACCCCGAAGCGGGCACGAAGATGAAACCGCTCGGCGATGGGTTCATCAAGCTCATTAAAATGCTGATCGCGCCGGTGATCTTTTGCACGGTGGTGATGGGGATCGCCGGCGTGGAAGACATGAAAAAGGTCGGCAGGACCGGCGGCCTGGCGCTGATCTACTTCGAGGTCATGAGCACCATCTCGCTGATCTTAGGATTGGTGATCGTCAACATCCTGCAGCCCGGCAAGGGCATGAACGCCGACCCATCGACCTTGGACACCGGGCCGCTCAAGGATTACACCGGGCCCGGCAAGCTGCAGTCCGCCACCGACTTTGCGCTCAATGTCATTCCCTCGCAGTTTGCCGATGCATTTGCCAAGGGAGAAATACTGCAGGTGCTGTTGATCGCAATCCTTTTTGGATTTGCCATCCAGCAATTGGGTACGCGCTCTGCCGTCGTGCTGAGCTTCATCGAGTCCTTCTCGAGTGTTTTGTTCTGGATTGTCGGCGTGGTCATGAAGCTCGCTCCGATCGGCGCATTCGGCGCCATGGCGTTCACCATGGGCAAGTACGGGGTGCGCTCGCTGGTTTCATTGGGCGCACTGATGGGCAGTTTTTACGCCACGTGCCTGCTGTTCATCTTCGTTGCGTTGGGGATCGTTGCGCGCCTGCACGGCTTTCGGATTTGGCGATACCTCAAATACATCAAGGATGAACTGCTCATCGTACTCGGCACCTCATCGTCGGAAACCGTGCTGCCGCGAATGATGGTCAAGCTGGAAAGGCTGGGCGCGGCCAAGCCCGTGGTCGGTCTGGTCATCCCGGCGGGCTATTCCTTCAATCTCGACGGCACGTCGATTTACCTGACCATGGCGGCGGTGTTCATCGCGCAGGCGACCAACACACCGATGAACCTGTTCCAACAACTCGCGCTGCTCGCGGTCCTGTTGTTGACCTCGAAGGGCGCCGCGGGCGTCACGGGCAGCGGCTTCATCGTGCTGGCGGCAACGCTGTCAGCGGTGGGCACGCTGCCGGTTGCGGGTCTCGCGCTGATTCTCGGCATCGATCGCTTCATGTCGGAGGCGCGATCGTTGACGAACGTCATCGGCAACGGCGTGGCGACCCTGGTCGTTGCCAAATGGACCGGAGAGCTGGACGTGGCAAAGATGAACCGCGAACTGGCGGGAGAGGTTCCGCACGCATCCCCCGAGCTTGAGGCGACGCACTAGATGAATGTACGAGATGGATTTACGGATTCGATCGGCAATACACCTTTGATCCGCCTGCGGCGCCTGAGTGAGGAGACGGGCTGCGAAATTCTCGGCAAGGCCGAGTTCATGAATCCCGGCGGCTCGGTCAAGGATCGAGCCGCCAAGTGGATCGTCTTGGATGCCGAGCGCCGCGGCACTTTGAAGCCGCGCGGCACGGTGGTCGAGGGCACCGCCGGCAACACCGGCATCGGACTTGCGCATGTTTGCAATGCGCGGGGCTACAAGTGCGTCATCGTCATGCCCGACAATCAGGCCGCCGAGAAGTATCAGATCATCGAGGCCTTGGGCGCTGAGCTGCGCAAGGTTCCCGCGGTGCCCTACAGCAATCCGAATCAATATCAAAAAGTCGCGGGACGGCTGGCGCAGGAATTGCCCGACGCGATTTGGGCCAATCAATTCGACAACACGGCGAATCGCGAAGCGCATTTCGAGTCCACCGGGCCGGAGATCTGGCGCGACACGGGCGGCAAGATCGACGCATTCTGCGCCGCGACCGGCACCGGCGGCACGCTGGCCGGCACGGCCCGCTACTTGAAGGGCAAATCGGCGGCTGTACGAATTGTTCTCGTCGATCCGCCGGGCAGCGCGCTCTTTCACTACATCAAGGATGGTGAACTGAAATCCGACGGAGGCTCATCCATCACCGAGGGAATCGGCACCGGACGCGTGACCGCGAATCTCGAAGGCGCGCCGATCGACGATGCGCTGTTTATTCCGGACGCCGAAACCATGCACTTCGTTTATCGGCTGCTGCGCGAAGAGGGTCTGCTGCTCGGCAGCACGGCGGGCATCAATGTGGCGGCCGCCGTCAGGCTCGCCAAACAAATGGGTCCGGGACACACCATCGTGACTGTGTTGTGCGACGGCGGCGCAAAGTACCAGTCCCGCCTGTTCAATCCGGCCTGGATCAAAGAGCGGGGCTTCAGCGACGCGATCGCCTGACGTTTACGCCCGCGTGATGATTTACGCGGACTGAGAAACCTCGAGCGGCGCGGCCGTGTTGAACCAGGCCAGCGATGCGTGCAAGGACACCACCTCGCCCACGACGAAGAGCGCCGGCGACTGCAAATCGGCCTGTGCGGCCAGGCTCGCGATTGTCGCCAGTGTGCCGGTGATGACGCGCTGATTCTCCCGCGTGCCCTGGGCAATGACGGCGGCCGGCAGCGTGTCCGCCGCGCCGTGTTCCACGAGCCGCGCCGCAATATGCTGCACCCGGGCCAGGCCCATGTAGAACACAGTGGTGGTTCCGGTCTTCGCCAGTGTGCGCCAATCGGGCTCGCGTCCGTCCGCATCCCCATGCCCGGCGACGAACGTCACGCTGTGCGCGTAGTCCCGATGGGTCAGCGGTATGCCTGCGTAGGCGGCGCAGCCGGCCGCGGCGGTGATGCCGGGGATGACCGAGAAGCTGATTCGCGCCTGACTCAAGGCCTCGAGCTCCTCGCCGCCCCGGCCGAAAATAAATGGGTCGCCCCCTTTCAGTCGGACGACGCGCTTGCCCTGGCGTGCATGCTCGATGAGCAGTGCGTTGATTTGTTGCTGCGAGCTGCCGATGCCGCCGGCGGCCTTTCCCACGCAGATTCGCGCCGCGTCCCGCCGCGCCATGTCGAGCACCGCCTCAGGCACCAAACGATCGTACAGAATGACGTCGGCGTCCTGCAGCGCTCGCAGTGCCTTCAACGTCAGGAGTTCCGGATCGCCGGGTCCAGCGCCCACCAAGGTGACCTCGCCGGCGGCAGGGGCGCCGCCCGCGCTGCCTGCCAACAGTTGCTGTGCAATGCGCTGCGCGCCGTGAACGTCGCCCGCCGTAAAGCGGCGGGCGGCCGCGCCATCGACGATTGCCTCGAAATAACGGCGCCGGGCGTCGGTGTCGCGCAATCGCCGCCGCGCGGCGTGGCGCAGCGCCCGGAGCCACAGCGCCAGTTCGCCGATTCTCTTCGGGATCATCGCTTCCAGCCGTTCGCGCAAGCGGCGTGCGAGCACCGGCGAGGTGCCCTCGGTCGCGACCGCCACCAGCACCGGATTGCGGTCGATGATGGCCGGCACGATGAAACGCGACGCCTCGCGGTCGTCCACCACGTTGACGGGAATCGCACGCGCCTCGCTCAAGTTTGCGATCCAACGGTTCACCGCGCGGCGCGAGGTCGCGACGATGACCAGCCGCGCGCCGTCGAGATCCTCGGGGACGAACTCGCGCAGCGCCAGCTCGATCTTGCCGGCCGCCGCGCGCGCTTCAAAATCAGGCAGCACCTTGGGCGCCACGACGGTGATGCAGGCGCCCGCGCGCTCGAGCAGAGCGAGCTTGCGCAGCGCCACCTCGCCGCCGCCGACGATCAGCACTTTCAGCGACTTAAGATCGAAAAAAACCGGAAAGTAATTCATCGGCAAATCCTTGGTTGCGAGCGCCTAAGTTATTGGCGACACACGCAATTTTGACTGCACCGCGGCTGCATATCGCTGACTATAGAGCGAACCATGCCGCTGCAAAACGAATTCCAAGGCATGAGTACATGCCTATTCGTGATGCGCGATAACCTTATATGCTAGTGCACAAGACCTAAGATCCAAGGCGGGGCGATGAAATTCCAGCAATTGCGCTATCTCGTGGCCGTCCATGAAAACGGGCTGAACATCACGGCAGCCGCGCGGCAACTGCACACCTCGCAGCCCGGCGTGAGCCGCCAGCTCAAATTGCTGGAAGAAGAGCTGGGTTTTCAATTGTTCGAGCGCGAGGGCCGCGCGCTGACCCGCACCACGGCCGCGGGCGAGGAAATCATTTCGCGCGCCAGCAGCATTTTGCGCGAAATGCAGAATATTCGCCGCACCTCGGCAGAGCTGCGCAAGGCCGATGGCGGCACGCTGTCGATAGCAACCACCCACACCCAGGCCCGCTACGTGCTGCCGCAGGTAATCGGCGCGTTCCGCGCCAACTACCCCAAGGTACGGCTGCAATTGAATCAGGGCACTTCCGAGCAAATCGCTGAAATGGTGGCGCGCGACCGCGTCGACTTCGCGATCGCCACCGGCTCGGAGGAATTGTTTCCGCACCTGGTGCGTTTGCCGGTGTATCGCTGGCATCGCGCGGTGGTGGTGCCGCGCGGGCATCCATTGGCCTCGGCCGGCAAGCTTACCCTCAAGAAGTTGGCGGAGTACCCGATCGTCACCTACGTGTTCAGCTTCTCCGGCCGCTCCTCCCTGCCGGCGCTGTTCGAAACCGCCGGACTGTCGCTCGATGTGGCACTGACGGCACGGGATTCGGACGTGATCAAGACCTACGTTCGCATTGGACTAGGGGTCGGCATTCTCGCCCGTCTGGCGATCGATCCGGTGGCCGACAGCGACCTTGTGGTACTGGACGCTTCGCATCTGTTCGAAGGCCACATGACCTGGATTGGATTTCGCCGCAGTGCGTTGCTGCGCGCCTATATGTATGAATTCATCGAGCTGCTGGCGCCGCATCTGCCGCGCAAGCTAGTCCGCGAGGTGGAGAAATTCGAAACGCAGGAAGAGGTCGACCGGGTCTTGAAGGGTCTGGTCATTCCTGTGCGCGATACGCCGTGACAGCCGACGAGACTGCGCGCAGCTTATGCGGCAATCCCAGGTCATTCGAGGGCTGATACGCGGCCGTGAAGGTGGAAAACGCGCTGTACGCGTCCTCGATGTCGGTCTCGGGCAATTCGAAGCTGTTGAAGCCGCAGCGCGCCATGAAGAATAGTTGATCGCGGCGCACATAACCCGTCGCGCGCAGCTCGCCCTTGAAATTCCAATGTTCGCGCAGCTGCCGCGCTTGCGTGTAGCCGCGTCCCTCGCTCGGCCCGGGGAACTGCGCGGCAATCAGCGCAAAGTGCGCAAGATCCGGCGCCAGTTGCTCCGCATGATGTTCCGGGGACAGAACCACCCCCAAGGGGCTGCCGCGTGCCAGCCACGTGTCGGACTCCAACCGCCACTGATCCAACGTGACGATGAGCGGCGCGGACGGGTCGGCGGCAGCTTCGGCAACGTAGCGCCAGTCGTCGAGCACTATCTGGCCGTCACGCAGCAATCGGCGCTGCATACACCCGCTCCTTGAAGGGCTTGATGCCGAGACGGCGCACGCAGTCGAGGAAGCGTTCCTCGGAGCTGCGCTGTTCCACATACACTTCCAACAGGCGTTCGATCGTTTCCGCCACCTGTTTCTTGGGCACGGAGGGTCCGATGACCGTGCCCAGCGACGCATCGGCGCCGGCCGCGCCGCCGATCGTGATTTGATACCACTCCTCGCCGCCCTTATCGACGCCGAGAATGCCGATATTGCCGACATGATGGTGCCCGCAGGCATTCATGCATCCCGACATCTTGACGTCGATTTCGCCGAGATCGTAAATATAGTCGTAGTCGTCGAAGCGCTCGTTGATGAGCTTCGCGACGTCGATGGAGCCCGCGTTCGCGAGACTGCAAAAGTCCAAGCCCGGACAGCAGATGATGTCGGTCAGGGTGCCGATGTTCGGCGTGGCGAGCCCTGCACGCTCCAGCGTCTGCCACAGTTCGTAGGCCTTGCCCTGTTCGACATCGGGTAGCAGCAGATTTTGGGTATGCGTCACGCGCACCTCGCCGAACCCGTAACGCTCGGCAAGATCGGCAATCAAATCCATCTGCGCGTCGGTGGCATCGCCGGGCGCCACGCCGGGCTTTTTCAACGACACAAACACCGCGCGATAACCGTCCACCTTGTGCGCCGTGGTGTTGTAGCGATACCAGGCGCGAAAGGCGGTTTCCTTTCCGGCGTCGGGTGTTAAGTTGGGCAGCGCGCGGTAGGCGGGCGGCTTGAAGAAGCCGCGCATACGCTCGATTTGCACGGCATCGACACGCAGGACGCTGTCGCGCAACGTTTCCCATTCGGCCTCCACGCGCCGTGTAAATTCCTGTATCCCCAAGGAACGCACCAGGATTTTGATGCGTGCCTTTTGCAGATTGTCGCGGCGCCCCTCCAGGTTGTAAACGCGCAGTATCGCCTCGAGGTAGGAAAGCAAGTGTTCGCGCGGCAGGAACGAGCGCACCACCTGGCCGATGATGGGTGTACGGCCCAGGCCCCCTCCCGCCAGGATTTCAAAGCCCGGCTCGCCGTTCAGGCCCCGCACGATATGGACGCCGATGTCGTGCACCAGCGAGGCGGCGCGGTCTTGCGGAGCACCGGTGACGGCGATCTTGAATTTGCGGGGCAGGTAGCTGAACTCGGGATGGAAAGTCGACCATTGGCGGATGATTTCGCACCAGGGCCTGGGATCCTCGAGCTCGTCGGGGGTGATGCCGGCGAGATGATCGGAGGTGGTGTTGCGAATGCAATTGCCGCTGGTCTGGATGGCGTGCATCTCCACTTCGGCCAGTTCCGCCAGAATATCGGGCACCTGCTCGAGCTTGGGCCAGTTGAATTGCAGGTTTTGCCGCGTCGTGAAGTGTCCGTAGCCGCGATCATAGGTGCGCGCGATTTTCGCCAGGGTGCGCAGCTGGGCCGCGGAGAGCAATCCGTACGGGATCGCGATACGCAGCATCGGCGCGTGCCGCTGGATGTACAGGCCGTTGCGCAAGCGAAGGTGACGAAATTCTTCCTCGCTTAACGCGCCCTTTAGGAATCTTTGCGTTTGATCACGAAACTGCGCCACCCGCTGGCGCACCAGAGTTTTGTCGGTGATGTCGTACCGATACATGCAAATACGATAGTGGTGCACCCGCGATTGCGCCAATTACTGCGCGACATGAGCTTATGACTGCCGCTCCTTGTCAGTCATTGCCGATCCTTGTCAATGGGCGCCCAAGTTCCATGCCAATCCGGGCAGCAGTTCCGTCGGTAATAGGTAAAAAACGTGATTTGCTTGGCAGAGCGAAATTGAGGTTGGGCGCAGCATCGCTGGGGTAACAAAGGGCCCCCATTTGGCTAAAGATCTCACGGAAGTAGCGGTCGCACCGGACACCTACCATGTCTCGCCCGAGCCCATGCTTTTGATTGCGGATTTGCATGGGGCCCTGGCGCTCTGCCTGCATGACGAAGGGCGTGGCGTGGGCGGCCTGCTGCACCTGCGTTTCATGGGCGGCACCGGCCGCCCAAGCGATGTCACCGACAACACTTTGAGCTCGGTGCTGGTGGTACTCGACAAGTTCAAGCGCGCGGTGCTCGGCAATGCAACACGCCGCGACGAAGTTCAGGCTCGCATTCTTGCGCATGCGCTGCCGCCCACCGATGCCGGCGAACCGAGCGCTTCTCTGGTTGATCTGATCCAGGCCGATCTCGCCGACGGCAAGATTGCCTGCGGTTCGCAGACCATGCGCCGCACCGAAGGCGTGCGCGTGTGCTTCCAGCCCTTCGAGGGGCGCGTCTGGATCTGCGGCCCAAACGATCTGCGATCGGCCGGCCGCGCGCATAACTCCGTCGGCTGAATTCATTATAAGATTCCCCCAACCTTAAGGGGGTCTCCATGCGCGTCGCGATCCTTGCGGCAGTGATTCTATTGAGCGCTTGCGCCAGCAACGACATGGCCCTGGCTCCCCCGGCGGGCGTCGATTTCAGCGGTCGTTGGAAGCTCAATGTTGCCGACAGCGATGACCCTTTGCATCTGCTGCAACTCGCCAACGCCCAGGCTTCCGAGGCGGCGGACAACGCCAGTGCAGGGGGCCGCGGCGGCCGCGACCGGGGGGGCGCGGGTTATCCCGCGCTCGCTCCGCCGGCCACGCCCTCCGTCGCCGTGCTGGCTGAGGCGACGCGCTTTCCCGGCAAGCAACTCGAGATCAAGCAAGTGAGCGGTGTCCTGACTTTTACGTCCGGAGGCCAGATTCGTGTGTGCCAGCCCGGCGATGTTCACAAAGCGCGGCGGCATCATGACAGCGGAGCGGATCGCGATGCGCCGCTGCCGGCTGCGCGCGACACACCGCCGCCCAAGTGCGGCTGGAGCGAGAAAACGCTGATCGTTCGCAGCAGCGAGTCGGATGAGGATCGACCGCCGTTCGAAGAGCACTACCGCATATCGGAGGACGGTCAGCGCTTGATAGAAGAAGTGAGTTTCAGACGCGGTCGTTCGAGCGGCTTCACGCTGTCGCGCGTGTGGGATCGACTACCCTGAGCACGCTACTGCGAGCGAATCCCATTATGCCTCTGAGCGTTTTGTGTGGCGTCTTTAGCGTCTCGCGCAGCCTGTTCGATGATGTCGCCGTCCGAGCAGACCCTGGTTTCGAATCGAGTGCCCATCTTTGGTTCATTTCGGCAAAACAGCGTTCTGCCGTTGTGAACTTCCGGCTTGTACCCTGCCGACTTCAATCTTTTCGTCTGGGCTGCCAAGTTCGCCGCCGCAGCCGCATCTTGCTCTCGGGGTTGAGCCGCGCTCGCGGCGGCGGTCGATACGGGCGGTGTTGCGCTGGAAACAGGCGCGGCTGCTGCCTGCGTTGGCGGCGGCGGGGAATCGTCCGCGATGGCTTGCGAAAACGCGCCGACACACAAGGAAATCAATAAGACTTTTATGTATTGCATGGTGCGGATATGCCACAAATGAAGCGGCTCAGTCAACGGAAAAAATCCTTTCTGTGAACTCGCGCAGTGATCCGGACAGGCCTATAAAAAAGCCGGGCTTGCGCCCGGCTTTCAAGTCCCCATGCCTCTCGTGATGCTTTGTCAACGAGCACTCGACGATGATCGGTCTTTTTTATGTCCCTGATACCAATTGCGTCCGAGCAACACTCTAGCTGCGCGCCGTCGCCGAAGCTAGCCCTATTGCAAAGAAGTGTGAAACTTAATGTAGTGAAATAGCCACAACAATTGTTAGTGACCGACAGAGCTCGCCGGGAGTTCGAGTATCCTTAGCGCTAATACTCTGCCCGGAGGCGATGGATCCCTTGGCCAAACGTTCGAAATTGACCATGCCGGCTCACGCCGTGCGTACTCGACGAGCCTACTTTGACTGCCGCTTCGGGCAGCTGCACGTCCGCACCGCCTTTCCCACCACCGGCGGCTTCGATGAGCAGGTGACTCTGTTCTGCCTGCATGCTGATCAGAGCTCCAGTCGTGCCTTCGCCCGCTTTTTGCCCGAGATTGCCGACGTGCGCTCGGTCTATGCGCCGGACCTGCCGGGCCTGGGTGAATCGGATCCGTCGCCCGCATCCGGCGTTTCTGAAGCGGCCGGCGCCGTGTCCGATCTTGCGGATGACTTAAGGTTGCGCCAAATCGATGTCCTGGGGGTCCACACCGGTGCACTCGTCGCACTGCATCTTGCGGCCGCGCGCGCCGAACTGGTGCGGCGCCTGGTGCTGGTGGGCGTGCCCGCCGCCGAACCGTTGCCGACGATCAGGCAACCCACTCTCGTGATGCGCACGGGGCTTGATGCACCGGACAGCCTGCATTCGCTCAAGACGGCATTGCCGAACGGCAAATTCGTCGACATCGCGGACTATGCCAGCGACCTCTTCGAGGCCGCCCCGTCAACGCTGGCCAAACAAATCGGCGCGTTTCTGACCGGCTAGCGCGGTGCGGCTCAATAAATTCATCAGCGAATCCGGCGTGTGCTCTCGCCGGGAAGCGGACAAGTGGATCGAGGCAGGCCGCGTCACGTGCAACGGCCAACCCGCCGTCCTCGGCACCCAAGTGTCGGAAGGCGATGAGGTCCGCATCGACGGCGATCTCATCGGGGTGAAGAAACAGCAGGTCTATATTGCGCTCAACAAACCCGTCGGCATCATCTGCACCACCGAGTCCCACATCGAAGACAACATCATCGATCACGTGGGATTCCCCGAGCGGATTTTTCCCGTCGGCCGCCTGGACCGGGATTCGGAAGGGCTGATCCTGCTGACGAACAACGGCGACATCGTCAATGAGATCTTGAGATCGGAAAATAATCACGAAAAGGAATATGTGGTGACGGTCGATCGCCCCATTACCGATCTTGCGCTGCGCATGATGGCGAGCGGCGTCAAAATCATGGGGGAGGTGACCAAACCCAGCAAGGTCACGCGCCTCGATGCGCAAACGTTTCGCATCATTCTCACCCAGGGACTGAATCGCCAGATCCGGCGCATGTGCTCGGCGCTCGGCTACAAGGCACAGCGACTGCAGCGCGTGCGCATCATGAATGTGCAGCTGGGAGCCTTGAGGCCCGGACAATGGCGTCACCTGACGCCTGAGGAACTGGTCGGCTTGATCGGTGAGCCTGTCTGAGTATTCCGCGTGGCTCCTAGTTCGGCCGCAGCGCGTCAGAAGGCACGCCGTCCGACCATTGCCGGGCGCAGGTCGCGCGCCAATCGGGGTCCTCTGCTCGATCGGCCAGCCAGCGGTAGAAGTCCCTGCCCTGATCGGTCCAGTACGAATGGCTGAAGAGCACGCCGCCGCTGCTCGACTTCACGGTGAAGCGGCGGCGAAAGCCGAAGCTGGCGATGCCGCGAGTGCAGCTGATTCGCGGCGAATTCTCCGCCAAGGCAAATTGATTGGGCCCGACCTGCAGGCGCAGCCTGCCGCCCTGGCCATATACGCAGATGTTCGGGCCGGTGGCGCGGATCAGCGCGATGCCATGCACCAGCGCCGGCGGCGAGTCGCAGGCCGTCCAGGTGCCGCCGAGCGCATGCCACTGCAGCACCATGCTTTGGCGGCGGAAATCGACGACTGAAATGGTGGTGGCGCTATTCACTGCCACGCATTCAATCACACCTCGGAATCATTTTCCCCGTGCGTCGGCAAACGCGATTTGAATCGCGCCGGCCGTGAGAAGTTGCGGCAACACCAAAGGCTCGCTCGAACCCGGCTTGGCATTGTAAACCAGGTACAACGGCACGCCGGCGCGGCCGAAAGCGGCCAACGCTTTGGTGATCGCAGGATCCCGGTTGGTCCAATCGCCTTTCATCAAAACGACTTTCTTGTCGTGGAAGATCTCTTGCACGGCAGCATCAGCAAACGCATTGCGCTCATTGACGAGACAGGTCAGACACCAGCTCGCGGTAAAATTCACCAGCAACGGCCGGCCGGCCGCGCTCAGCTCCGCGACTTTCGCCGCACTGTAGGGCTGCCATTCATCGCCGCCGGGCTGCGCTCGCGCCGACTCGCCGGGAGCGGCCGCTGCGACATCGGCGAAACGCACCGGAAGAATGATGGCCAACAGCAGCGAGATCACCGCGGTGGCGATGACCGTCACTCTGCCGCCGCCGGCTGTGGAGCGGGATTTCTGAAAAGACCACGCCGCCAGCGCAATGAGAATGCTTCCCGCGAGTGCCGCGCCCAGGCCGAACGGGGATGTCTCCTGCGCGACCACCCACAACAGCCACGCGGCCGTTGCATAGACCGGAAATGCAAACACCTGTTTCAGCGTGTCCATCCAGGCACCGGGCTTCGGTAACACGCGGCGCATCCACGGCGCAAATGACAACAACACGAACGGCAGCGAGATGCCGACGCCGAGCGCCGCAAAGATGCACAGTGCGTTGATCGGCGCCTGCGTGAGGGCCGCGCCCACTGCGGGCGCCATGAACGGCGCGGAGCAGGGCGTCGCCACCAATGTCGCCAGCACGCCGGTAAAGAACGAAGCACTGTAGCTGTCGCCCTGCGTCAGGTTGTCGCCGACGCCGGCGAGGCCGCCGCCGACCTCGAACACGCCGGACAAATTGAGCCCAACGGCGAGCAGCAGATAGACCAGCAGGGTGACGAACAGCGGCGATTGCAGTTGAAAGCCCCATCCCAATTGCTCGCCGCCGGCGCGCAGCACCAAGAGCACGCCGGCGAGGCACAGCATCGAGACGATCACGCCGGCTGCAAACACCAGGCCCTTGGCGCGCACCGCCGCCGGATGCTTCTGGGCCTGCTCCATCACGCTGAGCGCCTTGATCGACAGCACCGGAAAGACGCAGGGCATGAGATTCAATATCAAGCCGCCCAACACCGCGAACAGCAGCAGCGTCGGCAGCGAATGCTCGGGTTCCTGGTTCGTTTTCGTCGCCGGCGCGAAGCGCGGGCCCGCCTTGACCTGATCCGCGCCGGCGCCCGAGAAGTCCGCGGCAATCTCGATGGGCACGGAGTCGGTTTGCGCGCCGTTCTTTTCAGTGGCGACCAGCACGCCGCGGATCGCGCCCGCCTTCGGCGGCTGATAGCCGATCTTCATGGAAAGCTCGAGCGCTTCCTTGGTCCGCGTCAGGGTCTGGGGCGTCGCATACTCGATGCCGCCCTCGTCATAGGGAAAAAACGACAGGGAGGTGATCTGAGACAGCGTGGCGCCCCATTCGCCGCCCAACGTGATGATGAGCTTGTCGCCGGAAATTCGTGCCGAAGTCGGTGCCGGCTGTGCGCTCGGCAATTCGCCGCGCGCCGTGCTGAACAGGGCCGCTGCGGCAGGATCGATGCCGCCTGCTCCCGCGCTTGCGGGTATGGTCAACTGCAGATCCGCATCTGCCGGGATGCAGACATCGGAGCAGACCAGCCAGTTCGCCTTGGCCGAGAGCGACAGGGGAGCCCCGGCTTTCAAATCCTTCGGCGCCGTAACCTGAACCAGGTGCACCGCATGCTTGGCGTAGCCGTAATTGACCAGGGGCGCGATCTCGAAGCGATGCGGCGTGGTCCACACGATGTCGCCCGCCGTAAATCCCGGCGGCAGCTGCCAGGCGAGCTTCGTCGGCTCGCCGGAATCGCCCGGGTTGCGCCAGTAGGTATGCCAGCCGTCGCGAATATCGAACTCGAGGGCCACCCAGAACGCCTGACCCGGTCCGACCGCGGCAACCTCGCTGACCAGGCGCGCTTTGACGTTGTCGGTGGCAACCGTGTTCCCGCTGAGCGCAAACGCGCCCGAGGACGCGAATAGCAGCGAGAACAGCCAGTATTTGAGTGCGCGCATGACCCTATGTTACCGAATTAATGGCTCAGACGATCGCGAGGCTGCGCCGGGGTGTGGACCGTCTCACAGTATGAGACCGCAATACCGCTGTGCGGCCGCTTCGGCTAATGTATCCACAGATGCCGCTCATGCAAGAAAACTACGTCGATCGGATTCTCAAGGCAAAGGTCTACGACGTTGCCGTCGAGACAGCACTCGAAGCCGCGCCGCGGTTGTCAGGGCGCCTCAACAATCACGTCTGGTTCAAGAGAGAAGACCTGCAGCCGGTGTTTTCGTTCAAAATTCGCGGCGCCTATAACAAAATCGCGCAGCTCTCGGCCATCAGCGCCCAGCGGGGCGTCATCTGCGCCTCGGCGGGCAATCACGCGCAAGGCGTTGCGTTGGCGGCGCGGACCCGGGGCATCCCCGCGGTCATCGTCATGCCGCTGACCACGCCCGAAATCAAAGTGCAGGCGGTCGCCGATCTCGGCGGCGAGATCATATTGCACGGCGATGACTACGATCACGCATACGATCACGCCACGGAATTGGGCCGGCAACGAAATCTCGTGTTCGTGCATCCATTTGACGACCCCGACGTCATCGCCGGGCAGGGCACCATTGCCATGGAGATCCTGCGCCAGCGCCATGGCGATGAAATCGACGCCATTTTCGTACCCGTGGGCGGCGGCGGTTTGATTGCGGGAATCGCGGCCTACGCGAAATCGCTGTATCCGCGCATGAAGATCGTTGGGGTTCAGCCGGAGGACGCGGCCGCCATGTACGAATCGCTGCGCGGCGGAAAGCGTGTCACCCTCGAGCGCGTCGGCATGTTCGCCGACGGCGTTGCGGTGCGGCGCGTGGGCGAGGAAACCTTTCGTCTGGCGCGCCAGTATGTCGATGAGATTATTTTGGTGAGCACCGATCAGATCTGCGCCGCCATCCAGGACATTTTCCAAGATACGCGCTCGATCGCCGAACCGGCGGGCGCCTTGGCGGTGGCCGGCATCAAGAAATACGTGGCGCGCGAGCATTGCAGCGGGCGCAACTTGATCGCCATCAATTGCGGCGCCAACATGAATTTCGACCGCCTGCGGTACGTCGCCGAACGTGCCGACATCGGTGCGCAGCGCGAGGCGCTGTTCGCGGTGCAAATGCCTGAAGCGCCGGGATCATTTCTACGCTTCTGCGAATTGCTCGGCAGGCGCAGCGTCACCGAATTCAATTACCGCTATTCGGATGTGAAAGCGGCACAGGTGTTCGTGAGCATGGCGCTCACCCAGGGCAGGACGGAACGCGATGCGTTGCTTGCCGAGATCATTGCCGCGGGTTTTGCGGCCAGCGACATGAGCGACAATGAAATGGCCAAGCTGCATGTGCGCTACATGGTGGGCGGCCACGCCCATGGGCTGGCCGACGAGAGGTTATACCGCTTCGAGTTTCCTGAACGCCCGGGGGCCCTGCTCAAGTTCTTGCAGGCCATCGGCACGCAGTGGAACGTCAGCCTGTTCCACTATCGCAATCATGGATCCGACCACGGCCGCGTGCTGGCCGGCATTCAAGTGCCTTCCGCCAGCACCACGGACTTTTTGCTGCACATCAACGAACTGCAATACGCCTACACCGAAGAGACCGACAATCCCGCGTACCGGCTGTTTCTCGGAGCGTGAATCGCGGGCCTGGGTCTTGGGCGCCGATCCCGGCGCCTCAGGGCCGATGCACCGTCACGCTGGTGCTCGCGGTTTGCACCGCGTTGGGATCCGCTATTTTTTGCCAGGCTTGCGCGCGCCTCACCACTGCATCGTCCGTGCCCCGGGCCTTGACCAGCACCGGCACCGCGGCGTCGAGTTCCTCGGCCGCTTCTCGCATTTTGCCGGTATGCTCGAGCGCGTAAGCGTGAATGGCGTGGGCCTGCGCCGTCTGCGGGTTAGTGGCCGGCGAAGTTGCCGTCCAGATCTTGATGGACTCCTCGCTGTCGGCAAGCGCTTCGGCGGATTTATTGCGATCCACCAGCAAACGCGCAAAGTGCATGAGCAGCGACGCGCGATTCTGGTGATTTGCCGGCAATGATTTGTCGTAGATCGCCAAAGCTTGGCGGAACTCATTTTCCGAACCCGCCAGATCGCCCTTGTCATGCAACAGCATGGCCAGGCTCACGCGCCCATAGCCGACGTTGTAGTTATCCGGGCCGAACAGCGACAGGCGAATGTCCACGGCATCGCGCAGGAGCGGTTCGGCTTCAGTCAATCGCCCTTCACGCTGCAGCAGCAAACCATAGTTGCCCTTGGTAATCGCTGTTTCCGGATGGCGCTCGCCGTAGGCGCTTTGCATTCGGTTGAGCGCGTCGCGGTACAGTGTCTCCGCGCGTCTAAGATCGCCCATGTTTTGCGCGACAATTGCCAGATTCTCCAGGTATTGTGCGACGCGGGGATGGTCATCTCCCAGAACCCGCCGGTCTATGTCCAACGCCCGCTCGTAGGTCTGCTTGGCGAGCGCCCACTGTTGACTGCGTGTGTAGACCTTGGCCGAATCATCCAGGAGCGATGAAATATCGGTTTGCGGAGCGTTGCCGGACTCCAAAATCGTCAGACTTTGTACGAACAGGTCTTTGGCCTCGCCGAACCGGCCTTGTTGAAGTCGAAGCCTGCCCAGTGCCCACAGCGTGCGTCCTGACTCGATGCTTTTGGCGCCGAATTCACTCTGAGAAATGCGCAGCGCATCCTGCAGGGGGCCCTCGGCGCCGGGGAGGTTGCCCGTGCCGATGCGTGCCGTCGCGACTTCCCGCAGCGTGCCGATATGCGATGAGTCGTGCGAGGGTCCCTGCAGCAGCAGGGCTTCGTCCAAGATCGGCAGCGCTTCCTTGTACTGCCCGAGGCTGTCGTAAACGGCGCCGACCGTTGATAACAACGCGGCCTTGGTTTCCGGTTGATCCTGGAGTCCCGCCTCCAGTCTTTTTGCGCCTGAATCCAGCAGTTCGCGCGCCGTGACTTGATTGCCGCGATTTTCCTCCGGGTCCGACAGCTTGAACAAATTGACGAGAAACCCAGATACTTCTTCGGCACGCGCGCGCTCGCGTTCGGCCCGTTCGCGCTGCTGCGCGGCGTGGTCGCGCTCGGCGGCAATCCGCACGGACTGCACGTACGTGGTGACCGAGAACGCGACGATCATGAAGGTTGCGGCTGCCGCGGCGCTGACCGGCAGCCAGTGGCGCTTGACGAATTTCGTCGTGCGATAGGACACCGTATCGCGGCGCGCCATCACGGGTTTGCCTTCGAGGTAGCGTTGAATATCGGCAGCCAGCTGTTCCGCCGATCCGTAGCGGCGCTCGGGCTCCTTGCGCATGGCCATCAAGACAATATTGTTCAAATCGCCATCCAAGGCGCGCCGCAGGCGCTTCGCGCTGGTTCCGCGCGCGTCGGCAATGGACTTCGATTCCGGTGATTCGTCGCCGCCCACCATTTGACTCGGGGGCAGCGGATCCTTTTCGCAAATGGCGCGCTCGATCTCCGAGAGGCGCATGGAGGAAATGAAGAACGGGCCGGTACCGCACAGCAGCTTATAAAGGAGCACGCCCAACACGTAGACATCGCTGGACGTGGTGATTGCCTGACCGCGTACCTGTTCGGGACTGGCATGATCCGGCGTCATGACCCGAATGTCGGCCTGGGTCACGGCGAGCGTGTGCCGCGCGGCCTGCCGGTCATCGAGCAGCTTTGCGATGCCGAAATCCAGCAATTTAGGGGCACCGACGGCGGTGACCAGGATATTGGATGGCTTTAGATCGCGATGCACGATGAGGTTCTGATGCGCGTAGTGAGCCGCGGCACAAACCATCTGAAACAGCTTCAGGCGCGCGTTGATGTCCAGGCGATTGGAATCGCAAAATACGTCGATGGCGACGCCATCGATGTATTCCATGACGATGTAAGCGCTGCCGTCGGGCAACGCGCCGCCATCGAGGAGATGAGCAATATTCGGGTGATCGAGCTGCGCCAGGATCTGGCGTTCAAGCTTGAGCCGCGAGTGCATCGAAACCGCGAGCGCGCCGCCATGCACGACCTTGATGGCGACCTGCTGTTCGAATTGAGCATCCGCGCGTTCGGCCAGGTAAACCTCGCCCATCCCGCCCGCGCCCAAGGTGCGCAGCACCCGATACGGCCCTATGCGATCTCCCATCATTTTTGCAGCATGCACCCCGATAAGGGTGATCTGCAAACGGCCGCCCTTGCGGCGGGGTGCTGCTTGCGTGTATGAAAGCGGGGCCGCACGCCAAATTTAGGAGATACTCATGCCAAACGGAAATGAACACAAAGCCCCGCCGCCTCCACCTCCACCGCCGCCTCCGGGCGGCACCAAACCGGGTGGCGGCGCCAAAACCGACGGCGGCGGCGACCAGCCACCGCAAAACAAGCTACGCCGAGCGGCCGGAGTCGGCGGTGCCGTCGAACACCTGCACTGATTGGATAGCGTAACCGCGTACCAGGCGCTGCGGCAGCCGCGGCACGAAACGCTGCGGGTGCGCGGTCTCAAGATGCATTTGACGCGCTGGGGTCCGGAACCGACTGCTCTGGAGCCCCCGGTGTTCTTGCTGCATGGATGGCTGGACGCGGGCGAAACGTTTCAGTTCATCGTGGACGCCCTCAAGAAAGACCGGCCGGTCGTCGCGCCGGATTGGCGCGGGTTCGGACGCAGCGAGTGGCCGCAGGAGGGCTACGGATTCCCCGACTATCTTGGCGATTTCGATGCGCTGCTGGATCAGATTTCGCCGGATGCCGCGGTGCGCGTCGTCGGCCACAGCATGGGCGGCAATATCGCCAATTTGTATGCGGGCCTTCGGCCCGCGCGCGTGCGCTGCGTCATCAATCTCGAAGGGTTGGGGCTGCCGCGTACTTCACCGCAAGACGCGCCAAAACGCATGCGTAAATGGCTGGATCAAATCAAAAGCCCGACGGTGGAGAAAACCTACAGTTCCTTCGAACAGCTTGCGTCCATCATTCAATTTCGGTATCCGCGATTTGCTCCGGGGGCCGCGGCCTTCGTCGCGCGCATATGGGGAACGCCGGACGAGGATGGCCGAGTGCGTTTGGCGGCCGACCCGCGGCATCACTGGGTCAATCCCATTCTTTACAAGCGCGAAGACGCGGAGGCGACCTGGGGCGAGATTCGCGCTCCCACCCTGGTCGTGCTGGGCCAGGAATCGGATTACTTGCCGCGATTGGGGGCGGACGGCACGATCGAGGCGCTGCGCGCCGCCTATCCCGGCGCCGATGTCGTCAGCATCGAGGCTGCGGGACACATGCTGCACATAGAACGACCCGACGCAGTCGCGCCGGTGATAGAAGCGTTTTTGGATGCCCATTAGGTGATCCGCCGCCTTTATCCCACTCGATTCGGCCAGCTGCATCTGCGCAGCCATGACGGCAAGGGCGTACCGCTGGTGCTGCTGCATATGTCGCCGCGTTCCGGCGCGATGTGGGAGGCATTTCAGGAAAAACTCGACAGACCGACGCATGCGCCCGATCGTCTGGGCTACGGTTTCTCCGATGCACCGCCCTGGGCGCTGTCCTTGGAGCAATACGCGCAAGCGACGGTGGATGGACTGAAGGCAGCGGGGATGCAGGGCCAAATCGACTTGCTTGGCGTGCACACCGGTTCCATCGAGGCGATCGAAATCGCGCATCAATTGGGCTCGCAGGTGCGTCGTGTCATTGCTGTAGGCATGCCGCTCTTCACCGCCGAAGAGCAGCAGCGTCAACTCGAAAAATACAGCGAGCAGCCGCTGCGGCCGGCAACCGAGGGCGGGCACGTGCTGGGTGCCTGGCGCGGCGGCCTGACGCTGCGGCAGCCCCCCTTTGACCTAGCCGACGCGCATCAACGATTTGTCGAGCACGTGCTGGCCGCAAATCCCGGAGCGGCCTTTCGAGCGGCGTGCGGTTACGCCATCGACAAGAAATTGAGAGCGCTGAGAACACCGCTCAAAGTGCTCGCGCCGCATGACGACATCATCGAACAGACCTTGCGCGTCAAACCCCTGTTGAAGTCAAGCGCCGCGTTTGTTGATTTGCCGGACCTGGGGCTGGATCTGTTTCATACGGCGACCGACCGAATGGTGGGCCTCATCAACCGCCACTTGCCGGCGCAATAGGCATTTTTCGAATGGATGTTACGAAAATGCCGGCGCCGGGAACCGGCAGTGCGAGCGCTCCGTCCTCGGCGCCGGAGCAAGGTGCGCAACCGCCCGCGCGTACGGCGGCGATCGCGGATCGCGCCGACATCCGCCCGCTCGATATCCCCGCGGCGCTGCAGATCCTTCTCGCCGAAGTGCGCGCCTCCTTCGAATTGCAGGCAATCGTGATGGGCAACGACGCCGGCGGTGCCGGCGCCGAAAGCGAAACTCAAGCAGCCCGTGCGCTGCTGCAGATGGTCTTGCAGGCGCTTCCTGATGAGACCGCGAGTTCGCCGGAGTGGAATGCGCCCGGCAACGCGGCGGCGTGGAGCGCGGCAATGATGCGCGTGGACGCCGCGCTGCAGGAGGGGTTCGATCGCGCCATCAGCGCGGTCGCTGCATGGCGCGACGTGCCGGCGAGTGTCGTGGATGCGGCCCAGCAAACGCGCACTCTGGTCTTTGCGATCCTCGGCGATGATCCGCAGAACCCGATCTGGCTGCGCCCGGAATGGGCGGGGCTGGCGCCGCGATTCGAACGATTTTGGCGGCGTCGGCGCTTCGTGCGCCGGCGTCTGGCCGATCCCGATTATTCTTCAGGGAGCTTCGATGACAACGAACCGCGATCTTGAGCCCCCAGCATCGCAGGCGGCGGACCTGATGCCGATATTGAAGCGCACCGGCCTCGTGGTCGTGTTCTTGTGGTTCGCGTTCGGCGGCGTTGCGCATTTTGCACTGACCAAATTGGAGATGAGCATCGTGCCGCCGGTCATCCCGTGGCCACGGGCCGCCGTGCTGGTCAGCGGCGTGTTCGAGCTGCTGGGCGCCGCGGGTATTTTGATACCGGCCACGCGTCGCGCCGCGGGCATCGGCCTGTTCTTGCTGACCATCGCGGTCACACCCGCCAATGTCTACATGCTGCAGCACGCGGAGCTGTTCAACGTGCCGCTTTGGGCGCTCATCGTTCGACTGCCCTTCCAAGTTGTGCTGCTCGCGTTGATCCTCTGGAGCACCTGGACGCCGCGCCTCAATCGGTCACCACGTTGACATCGCCGGCATGGACCGAAACCATGCCCTCGATGTCAGCCAGTTTTGCAGCCAACTTGGAAATCGATCCGGTTCCTTGAATCTCCAAGGCAACCGTGACGGTGCGATCGGCGATGTCCTGTCGATCCGCGGGCGATTCCTTTTCGACCTGCAGCCGGCTGACGACGAAATTATGCTGCGTGCATCTGACGAGCACCTCCCGCAGGACTTCGCGCCCATCTTGGTAGCAAATCTGCAGCAACGAAGGCGTCCAGCGAGACCGGGGCAG
>DATHKV010000183.1:0-25122 GCA_035488895.1 Steroidobacteraceae bacterium | reverse complement strand
TCTTTTTCACCTGCTGCTCAACAGTACTCATCGTTATGGTTTCCTCTCGGAATTGCTATTCATGCGGTTTAAGAACTCCCGCGACCAGTGGCATCGACCGGGCGCGTATTTTATGTGAACGCGACGGCCTAGGCTACCTTGGCGGCATATTTGTTGACTGACCCGATTCGACTACCTTGACAAAACACCGCGACTGAGGGCCCAAAAGCCCTTCACGGCATGTACATCCCGCCGTTCACGTGCAGCGTCTCGCCGGTGATATATGCACCATCGGCGGAACATAAAAACGCCACGGCGGCGGCAATATCCGCCGGCTGCCCCAGCCTTCCCAAGGGGATTTGGGCGTTGAGCGCGGCATGCTGCGCCTCGTTCAACGCACGGGTCATGTCCGTATCGATAAACCCCGGGGCAATTGCGTTGGCCGTGATGCCACGCGAGCCCACCTCCCGAGCCAGCGATTTGGTGAATCCAATGATGCCCGCCTTGGCGGCGGCGTAGTTTGCCTGGCCGGGATTGCCGGTCAAGCCGACCACCGAAGTGATGCTGATGATGCGTCCCTTACGGGCCTTCATCATGCCGCGAAGCACCGCTTTGGACAGCCGGAACACGGATGCCAGATTGGTTTGGATCACAGCATCCCAATCGTCCTGCTTCATGCGCAGCAGCAGCGTGTCGCGCGTGATACCGGCATTGTTACAAAGAATACCGATCGCGCCTTCCCTGCCGTCGATGTCGGTTATCAGCGCATCGATTGACTCCTGGCTGGTCACGTCGAGCACGGCGCCGCGCCCGCCGCGGCTGTTCAGGGATTCGCTGATTCGTGCAGCGCCCTCCGGCGTCGTGGCCGTGCCGATCACCCGCGCACCATCCGCCGCCAGGCGCTCGGCAATCGCCGCACCGATGCCGCGCGAGGCGCCGCTCACCAAGGCAATTTCTCCGTTCAACATCTTTTAGACAGGCTCCTAGTTCACCGCAGCCAGCGCGTCATCCAGAGCCTGCGGATCTTCCAACGCCAGCATCTGAAGATCCCGATTCTTTTCCACCCGGCGATTGAGCGCGGTCAGCACTCTACCGGGGCCGCACTCGACAATTTGGTTCGCGCCCGCGGCTACCATGGTGCGCACCGTAGCGGCCCAGTACACCGGCGTCGACAGCTGTTTCACCAGGCCGGTGCGTATATCATTTGCGCCGCTGTGGATTTTGCAATCCACGCCATACACCTTCACCTCGGAACGCTCCGCGACTGCGGTCTGTTCCAGTCGAATTCGCAATTTTTCAGCGGCCGGACGCATCAGGGAACTGTGGGCGGGAACGCTCATCGGCAGCGCCATCGCCCGGCGTGCGCCTTTTGCGGTGGCGATCTCGATGGCGCGTGCCACGGCCGTGGCGATTCCGGCAATCACCACTTGTCCGGGCGCATTGAAATTGACGGCTTCGACGACTTCGCCTTGCGCGGCCTCCTGGCACGCCGCTTCGACATCCGTGTCCTCGAGCCCAAGGATCGCGGCGATTCCGCCTTCGCCGCTGGGGACCGCCGCCTGCATGAGTTCGCCGCGGTACTTGACCAGGTCCACCGCGCTCTTGAAATCCAAGTAGTCGGCTGCGACCAACGCACTGAACTCGCCCAGGCTGTGGCCGGCCATCATGGCAGGCTGCCGGCCGCCGCGCTCGCGCCATAGCCGGTAGGTGGCGACACCCGCGGTCAACATGGCCGGCTGCGTGACCTCGGTTGAGTTGAGCAGTTCGGCGGGCCCTTCCTGACAGCGCTGCCACAGGTCGTAGCCCAGCACGCCGCTGGCCTCGGCAAACGTGGCGGTGATGATCGGAGAAATCCGCGCCAATCCGCTCAGCATGCCGATGGATTGGGAGGCCTGGCCGGGAAATACAAAGGCAAGCGACATGAATCTTTTATCCTCGAACCCGTGAGCGCCGGCGAATTATAGCGGTCCGCCACGACAGTGCAGCACCAACTGCAAATCCGCAGGCTGCCCCGTACAGATGCGCATCGACAACGACCAGCGGCGCAGCATGGCCGCCCCGTTGCTCCCAGGCCAATTTACCGCACAGCCCCAACACCAGAATCCATCGATCCCATGCGCGCGTGACCAAATGGTTTGCCGCCCCGGCGCCCATGACGGTGTGCAGCACGCCCGACGCGCCCACATACCAAGCCACATGAGGACTCAGCCACCAGAGCCCCGAGCTGATCGCCAGTGCGCCGCTCAGCACGATTGCACACCACTCAACCGGATCGTAATCCTGTGCGAACAGCGACCACATCAGCACCAGACCCAACTCATTGAGGATCAGGTGATGCAGGTCCAGGTGCACGATGTGGGCCGTAAGCAACCGCCACCAGCCGCCGGCGGCAATAGCGCCGCGATCATAGCGCAGCAGTGCACTGACACTGTCGCCAAGACCCAACACGGCATCCAGCAACAGTAAAATCAGAAGCAACCAAATCCATCGGCCGCGATCCCACTGTAGTGCCGCGGCGACAGCGCCGAAGCGTTTTGCGGCCTCACGGGGCATTGATGTTCTCTATTTTGCTATGATCCAAGGAATTTCCGAGGTCCCTATGCGTTATCGTCAAAGCGGTTTTACCCTAATTGAAATCATGGTCGTCGTGGTCATTCTGGCAGTGCTCGGCGCACTCGTGGTGCCAAATATCTTGGGCAAGGTCGATACGGCGCGCATCACGGCCGCCAAGACCGACATCCGCTCGATCGGCCAGGCCTTGGACCTCTACCGGCTCGACAACTTTAAATACCCGACGACCGAGCAGGGATTGCAGGCGCTGGTCAAGCAACCCGCGGATCCGACCATCACCAACTATCCGCCGAATGGCTACTTGAAAACCCTCCCGAAGGACCCCTGGGGCGGTCCGTATTTGTATACGAGCCCCGGCGCCGACGGCCGCGAATACGACATCCTCTCCTACGGGCGCGACGGCAAGCCCGGCGGAGAGGGACCGGACGCGGATATCACCAGCTATACGCTCGATCAGAAATAGACCTCGCTCAGGCGGGGCCTGCCATGCGCAGCAAGGGCTTCACTCTCGTCGAAATTCTGATCGTGTTGCTGATCATCACGGTGGTGATCTCACTCACTGTTTTGACCGTGAACTCGACCGGCCGCGACAGTCAGCTCGATGAGGAGAGCCGGCGCATCGAGGGGCTGGTCGGGATGTTGCACGAGCGCGCCCTGCTCGAAGGCCGGGATTTTGGCCTGCGTATCGAGCCCGCCGCGTATGAATTCGTCGTTTATGATTCCCGGCGCGACCGCTGGTTGATGCTGGATCAGGAACGCGAGTTCCGGCATCGCGAGCTGCCCAAGGGCGTCACCTTCCAGCTGCAGCTCGACTCGCAGACCGTGGTGATCAAACCCATCGATAGAAATCTGTCGAGCGGCGAGCCGCCGCGCCCGCAAGTCGCCATCGCCGCCAGCGGCGACGGCACGCCATTTCGCCTCATCTTGCTGCGCGAGGCAACGCAAGCCAAGGCCGTCGTGGATGGAGATGCGCTCGGCAAAATCTCGCGCGCGGATTCGAACAGAGTGGAAAAACGCAGTTGATTCTCATTCGCCAGAACCGCGGTTTCACGCTGGTCGAGGTGTTGGTCGCACTGATGGTGGTGGCGCTCGGCTTGACGGCGCTGATGGTGGCTGTGAGCGGCACCGCGCGCACCAGCGGCTTTTTACGCGACAAAAGTCTGGCGCAATGGATTGCCCTCAATCGATTGTCGGAAGTGCGCCTGAACGTCACGAAATTTGGGCAAAACACCGATACCGGGGAGCTTGATTTCGGCAGCCGCAAGTGGCACTACGACACGCGCTACTTCGACACCAGCATCGCCAGCATGAAGCGGGTGGTCGTGCGGGTTTACCTGGGCGAGGCCAAGACCAAGGGGAATCCGGTGGCCCAGGCGGTGGGATTCCTCGGCACCTCGCTGTCGCCGCCAGGGTCCACCATCGCGGATTGGACTGCCGGTATCGTCTCTACGCCCGCGCAAGGCACGCCCAACCCGGGGACGCCGGGCCCGACGCCGCCCGGCACGCCGATAACGCCGGCACCGGCGCCGGGTCAACCTTTGCCGATTCCACCGGCCACACGATGAACGTGCAGCTTAAACTTTCGCGCGGTCGAGACGCGGGATTCACGCTGGTCGAAATCCTGGTCGCGTTGCTGATCTTAGGGATCATGGCGGCGCTCGGCTATTCGACCTACCGCGCGGCCAGAATCTCCGCGGAACGCACCGAAGTTTCGCTGCAGCGTGCGAGGGAAATCGAGTTCGGCATGCGCGTCATCGTCGCCGATTTCGCGCAGCTCGCTCCGCGGCCGGTGCGCGATATTCTGGGACAGGGCAGACTGCCGGCGCTGCGCGGCACGCCGGGTGCGGGCACCGTCACGGTGACGGCGGCAAGCTTGGGTTCGCATTCCGCCGGCGGCGCCAACTCCAACCCCGGCATGAGCTTTGACTCCGGCACCAATACAGCGCCCGGCCAGACCTTCAACTCCGGCTCGGCCTTCGGCGCGACGACGGATCCCAGTGCGGTGTCGATGGTCGACCTGACGCGCGCCGGCTGGTCGAATACCGCCGGCCAGCAGCGCAGCACCTTGCAACGCGTCTCATACGCCCTCGTGGGAGAGATCCTCAAGCGCACTTATCAAGTCAATCTGGACATCGTGCAGGGTAACAAGCCCGTGGTGCAGGACCTTTTGACGGGTGTCAAAGGCGTACAGCTGCGTTATCTGGACGGCAATCAAGCCTGGCAAAACCAATGGCCTGAAAATTCGAACATTCAGAACGGGTCGACAGCCGATATGCAATCGCGGCCGGTGGCCGTCGAGATCATCGTGCAATTCAAGGATTGGGGTGCGATACGCCGGCTGGTCGAGGTGTCCGGATGAAGCTCGTCCGCACGAAGCCCTTCACCGGCGGCCGTCAGCGTGGCGTCGCACTGATCATTGCGCTGATCCTGGTGGCGCTCGCCACGGTGTTGGCGACCAAACTGAGTTTCGATGGATTTCTTGAAATGCGGCGCACGACCGGCATGATGGCCGCGGAACAGGCGCTGCACTTCGGAATGGGCGCCGAGGCACTGGCGGCGGATGTGCTCATCCAGGATCTGCAAATGAACGCCAATTCCACGACCTTGGCCGGTCCCTGGGCACAAGCAACCCAGCCTCTGCCCATCACACCCGACAACAATCCGGAAGGTGAGCCGATCGGCACCATGCAGGGCCAGATCGAGGACATGCAAGGTCTCTTCAATCTGAACTCGCTCGCGCGCCTGGGGGCCGACGGCGTGACGGAAGATCCGTTGCCGCTGCAGCAATTTCAGCGGCTTCTGGCATCCGTCGGCGTGGAGCCGAAGTGGGCGGGGTTGGCGCGCGATTGGCTCGATCAAGATGACGTCGTCGGCAATCCCGACGGGGCGGAAGACTCGGTTTACACGTCCCAGACCCCGCCCTACCACACCGGCAACTGGCCCATGATGTCGCCGAGCGAGCTCATGAATCTGCCGGGGTTCGGCGCCGATCGCTACCGGAAAATTGCCCCCTACATCACCGCGCTGCCCAGCGCCAATACCAAGATCAATCTTTGCACCGCTCCCGCCTTGGTGCTGGAGAGCTTGGTCGAGGGCTTGAACGGGGAATGGTCGAACAATCCCGCCGTGCTGACCAATGGCCGCAAGACCGGTTGCTTCCCTGACATTCAGACCTTTACCAATGTCGCCACCAGCTTTGCGGGACCAAAGGGCATGGCGAACATCGGCACAACCCCGGATATCAAAAGCAGCTACTTTCTGCTCACCACGCGGGTAACGCTTGGCACTACGGAGTTCACCTTGTACAGTCTTTTGTTACGCGGGCCCCAGAAGGTCACGCCGCTGCTGCGCTCATTTGGGACGCTCTAACACACATGCCGCAAACACTGCTACTACGCCTGCCTCCGTCCGGCCAAGAAGAGACCGAATGGCTGACGTTGGATGAGGCCGGCGCTCCGACACCGACCCGGCAGCGGGGCTCCTTGAGCCTGGCCGCCGCGGTCTGGCGCACGGGAAGAATCGTGGCGTTGGCGCCCGCATCGCAAATCCTATTGGCGGAAGCGGAGCTGCCGCCCGGCCACGGCGCCAAACTGGCACGCGCCGTGCCGTTCGCGCTCGAAGAGCAGCTGACCGAAGACGTCGATCAATTGAGTTTCGCGATCGGACATCGCCGCAGCGGCGGCGGCACACCGGTTGCCGTGGTGTCGCGCACCGTTCTGCAAGGCTGGATCGACGACTTGAAGGCCGCGGGACTCGACGCCCAGGCAATCTATCCGGATATCTCGTTCATGCCGGAGAATCCGGGCCAGACCGTTCTCTGGCTCGAAAAGGAGCGGCTCGCGGTGCGCCGGCCCGGCGGCCTGCCCTTCGCCGTCGAACTCTCGCCGGTGCGCGAAGCCCTGGTCGTGGCGGGCGTGATTGCCGACCCGCTCGCACCCGAATCCACCGAAGAACCGAAACCGAAGGAAAGCGCCGTTCTATATGTCACGCGTGATGATTGGGCGCGTGTGCAAGGCGAGTTCGAAGACCTGCTGGGGGATTTCGAATCGCTCAAGGTGCAGCTCTTGGCTGATGGACCGCTGCCCTGGCTGGCCCGCGGCACGGGTGCTGCCGACTCGGTCAATTTGCTTCAGGGGGATTTTTCGCGCACCGCCGACTACGGTACGCGCTGGCGTCAGTGGCGGCTTGCTGCCGTGCTTGCGGCGGGGCTGTTCGTGATTCATGTCGCGGCGCAAGCGGTGCAAATTCGCCAGGCCAAGCATGCGTCGGCGGCACTCGACGGCGAGATGGCCCAAATTTTTTCCTCGGCCATGCCCGGCGATACCTTGTCCGATCCGCGCCGGCAGATGCAGACGAGGCTGGATCGAATCCGTAAATCAGGCGCCGGCCCGCAAACCTTCCTGCACACCTTGCACACCTTGAGCGGCGCCTTGGCGGCAACACCCAAGACGACCATCAGTGCATTGGCGTATCGAGAAGACGCGCTGGACATGACCGTGAGCGCGCCGAGTCTCGCCGCCCTGTCGCAAATGACGCAATTCGCCGGCAAGGAGGGATTGTCGGCTGATATCCAAAGCTCGAATCCGGTGGCAGCGGGTGTCGAGGCGCATCTTCACGTCCGTACCCAATCCTCGAAGGCGCGGCGATGAACAAACTGAAAGCCTGGTATGCAAACCTGCAGCCGCGTGAGCAGCGCGTGGTGGCGATTGGTGCCGTCGCTTTGGGACTCATCATTCTGGTGGGCGGAATTCTGCTGCCGCTGCAGTCGGCTGTATCGCGCGCGGTGCTGGGGACCGAAACGCGCCGCGACGATCTGGCGTGGATGCGCGCGAATGCGCCGGAGATCCGTGCCCGAGGCGGTGAGATACCCGCCGATACGGGCGAGGCGCCTGTGGTGCTGGTGGATCGGATCGGGCGCGAAGCTGGACTCGGTAATGCGCTGCGCGGCACCCAGCCCAACACCACGGGCGGCGTGCGTGTGCAGCTGGAGGCGGCGTCATTTGACACCATGCTCGTCTGGCTGGAAAACCTGGACCGGCACTACGGCCTTGGCATCGAATCAATCACCGTGGATCGCACGCCCGCCCCGGGTCTGGTCAATGCCAGCATCTCGTTCAGCCCGCCGCGACATTAGCCCACGGCCGGCACGGCGCTGGCCGCTGATTCTCCTTGCGCTGATCATTCTATCGGCAGCGGTGGTCTATCTGCTGCCGGCTTCCATGGTCTCCCGATTTCTACCCGCGCAAATTCACGCGGATGATTTTTCGGGCAGCCTGCTGCACGGTGCGGCGGGAAGAATCACTGTCAACGCCCGAGACGCGGGTGCCATCGAGTGGCAGATTCATCCGCTCGCGCTGCTGCGGCTCGCCGCCGTCGCGGACGTTCATTGGGTGAAGGTTGGCTTTGTGATCGACGGCACTGCGGAAATCGGCACCGGCGGACTGACGGCCCACGGCATCAAAGGCGGCGGCCCCATCGAAGATCTTCGCGATCTCGGTCTCGCCGCCGGTTGGCGCGGCACCGCCAGCTTGACGCTGACCCAGATCAAGAGCGATTTCCGCAGGCTTGAAGCGGCGGTGGGAAAGATCGAAGTCGCGGCCATTTCATCCACCGGCATCGCCGAAGGATCCGATCTGGGCAGCTATGTGTTGACACTGGCACCGGGGGGCATCGCCCCCGACGGCACCATCACCGCCACCGTCAATGACGCGGGAGGGCCGGTGGAGGCTCAGGCACAGATTCGATTCTCTCCCGCCATTCGTACCGGCATGCTGTCCGGGACGCTCAAGGAGCGCCCTGAGGCCGCCCCGGCCCTTCGCGTGCAACTCAATAACCTGGCTCAGATGCGTCCGCGGGATTCGTACGGACGGTTTCCGGTGGACCTCGAGTTCACGTTCTAGCCGGCGACGAAGACGTTGAACTTGTTTCCATCCAAGTCCCGAAAGATTAGGTGACTGGTTATATATCCAGTACCGGCACTCCGTCGACTGCCTTAAGGCCCCCACTCACGCCAGGCCCGCATCAGCGGGAAGTAAAGCCCCACACGGACCGGCTCGGCGCCTAGGCGCTCTGCCAATCGAGCGTAGCGCTCGAGTTGAGGCCGGTATCGGACGACCTCGCGATCCAAGAACTGCTCAAGACCGCTGCCCAAATGTTGGCTGGTCTTGTAGTCGATGACCCAGCGAATTCCGGCCTCGTCGATGAAGCTGCGATCGAATACCGCGTGGGTCAGTTCACCCTGCCAAAGGCCCGAAAGTGCGTGCTCACGCAGGTCGTCCTTGGCATGGACTTTGAGAATCCACCGGCCGCGTTCATCGCTCAAAACGCCCTGTAGTGCGGCCCCTACGCGCGCCACCGCTTCGGCGAGCCGCGAGGGTGGTACGCCCTCCGCGGCCAGCCAACGGCGGTGATAGACCTCGCGGGCGCGCAGAGCAGCAGAATTCATGGCTATGAAGTCGATCTGTTGAAGTTCTGCGTGCACCAGGCGTCCGACGTGCCGCGCCGTCTCTCCAGCCCAATCGAATTCCACGCGTGACAGTTCCGGCTCGCTCGCGAGTTCCGGTGCGATGAGTTCCGGCGGGACGAGTTCCGGGCACGCCCAGCCGAACGGCAGTCGCTTCAAGGGCGGCGGAGGTTCGGCGGCCATTGTCTCCTCGTGCGCCGCGAGTTCGATGTCGAGGAACGCCTCCTTGGCCACCGGCCAGAGCACATGCAACAGGCTTCCCTGTCGCGGCGCGCGCACCTCGGGCGGCGCATCGGGCTTAGGTCTGGCCTCGCGTTCCAACGTCGCACTCAACCAGACGTGGCGCTTGGCGCGGGTGCAAGCCACATACAAGAGACGCTCAGCTTCCAATGCGTTCGCATCCTGCACCTGGCGCTTGAGAAAATTGAAGAGCGGATCTTCGGTCATTCCCACCGGCGGCTTGGCCGCCATCACCATGCCGTCGCGTGCCAAGCGCGCAAAGGGATGCGCCAGCAACAAGGGGTTGCGCCCTGGCGGCGCACTCTCATCAAGCGCCGGCACCACCACCATGTCGAACTCCAAACCCTTCGCCTTGTGGATGGTCATGATTTCAACCGACGCGATGCTGTCGGCGTTGGCGTACAAATCGTCGAACGCCGCGTCCAACTCGCTCACGTCCGGCAGACCGCGCGCGCTGAGCTCCCGCAGGCGCGCGAAGAACGGCGCGGCCAGGTCGCGCTCCTCCCCGGCGATGGCGGCCCCGCACAGAGTGAGCCAGGTATTTTCAACCCAGCGGTCGAAGGACATGGCGGAACGGCAAGCGAATGCGCGCGTCAAAATCTCGTACAACCTGACCGCGCGCGGCCGGCCTTCGGCGCTCAACGCGTCAAGAATCCCCGCGTCCCCGAGCGCGCTGAAGATCAGCGGCGCACGCGCCACGTGCCGGAGGTCCGCCAATGCAAGGCCCGTCCACGGCGCACGCAACAGCGCGAGCCAGGCGATACGGTCTCCGAGGTGGCTCAAGGCCCGCAGCAGCATCAAAAGATCGCGCACAACGGCGCGCTCCTTCAATGTCTCTATGTCCACCGCGCGGAACGCGACGCCCTCCGCTCGCAGCGCTCGCATCAACGGCTGGGCGTGCGCCCGGGCACGCACCAGCACGGCGATGCGCCAGTCGGGATGAGCAGCGCGGCGAGCGGCGATCGCGGCGGCGATGGCGCGCGCTTCCAGCGCCTGGCTTGCAAACGCCCGCACCTCAACGTCCCCGGGTTCGGCGCGCGCTGCGCGCGAGAAGCGAAACGCAATGGCTCCGCGTTCGCGGTTGTCGGTGGCCGGCATGATGCGCGAGAAGTGTTGATTGACCCACTCCACGATGCCGCTCGCCGAGCGGAAGTTGCTCGCCAGGCGTTCCACCTCGAAGCGCACCTCCCCCATGCCCTGATCGGCCAGCTCCAAGAACGCGCGCACCTCCGCCTGCCGGAATCCATAGATTGACTGCATGGGGTCGCCGACGCAAAAGATGCTGCGCCCATCGTCCTGACTCCAGCCGGCGGTGAGCTGTTTTAGGAGTTCGAGCTGCGCGCTCGAGGTGTCCTGGAATTCATCGACCAGCACGTGCTGCAGCCGGTAGTCGATACGCAAGGCAAGATCGCTCGGTCCCACGGCATCGCGCAGAGCACGCAGTGCCGCAAGCGAAATGGCCGTGAAGTCAACCACGCCCTCCTCGCGGAATACGCCCTCGAGCTCCGCCGCTGCGAGCACCATCAGCTGCGCGACGTCCCGCGCCCGCTCCCACTGAGAGTCGCTGTAGAGCGGTGCGGGCAGGTCCAACAGCTCGCACAGCACCTCGCAGATCCGCGGGTCGCGCTTAAGCTCGACGATGAGATCCAGCATGCTTGCCTTGTCGGCGGCGGCGCCGGGCGGGAATCCCACCCTCACGTCCAAGGACTTTCGCCACTCGCCGCCCTTGGTGAGCACCGTCCGCGCAAAAGCGCGCCAGCGACCGATATCCTCGACCCGCGCCGACAGCCCCGCCTTCTCCTGACACCACTCGAGCAGATCCGGGCCCGGCGCACCTGCCCTGCGCGCCGCACGGAGCATGAGATCAGCGATCACCGGCAGGCGCTCTGCGCCGACGAGAGCGCACGCCCGATGCAGGACGCGGGTTATGAGCAGCGCCAAATCCTCATCGAAGTGCGCTCGCAGCAACTCGAGCTGCGCTTTGCTCAAGGCCTCGCCGGCGCGCAGCCGCCCTGCGAGCAGCGGCAGCCAGCGATCGCGGGTGGAGAGCATGTCGGCGAGCAGATCGATCAGGGACAGCCAGCGCTGATCGTCGAGTTCGAGCACGCGCTCTACGGCACGTCCAAAATCATCCTCGCCCTCGTAGGCAAGCGCACGGCGCGCAGCCTCCCGGTAGAGCTGCTTGGCGTTCGGCTGCACGGGAAGGCCGGTGCCGCCAGCCGCGATCGGCAGCTGCGCAGCGAGCCAGGCGTTGAAGGCGTCGATGGTTTCGATGCGCAGCCGCGCAGGTTCAAGCTTAAGATCGATCTTAAGCCGCTTCAGATGCGCAGCGGCGCTGCGCGCGAGCTGCCAGGTCTTTTCGCCAAGATTCGGCGGAGGCGCATCGTGCGCCCCGCTCTCCAAGGCAAGCAAGATGCGCTCGCGCATCTCCTGTGCCGCGCGGCGCGTGAAGGTGAGTGCCAGAATGCGTTCCGGCGCCTCCACCCGCGACAGCAGCCGCAGGTAGCGCTGCACGAGGAGCGTGGTCTTGCCGGAGCCTGCGGGTGCCTGCACGAGCACGGAGCCCGGACTGTCCACGGCCCGATCGCGGGCCGCAAGATCGATGATGGCGGCCGTCTCATTCATCGCTCGACTCGCCTCCGCTGAGCGACTGAATGCGGCACAAGCCCGGCAGCGGGCAGTTCTGGCACGCGGTTGCCGTCGGGGCTACGGCGGCATCGCCCGCCGCAAACCTCGATGCGATTGCCTCGATGCGTGTGCGCCAGCGTTCGATGAGGGCCGCAAAGCTCGGCTCTCCCTCCATGGCGCCCTTGCGTGGCTGCGGCTTGTCGCCGGCCTTGAACACGTTGCCGCGCTCCGATTCGGCGACAAACCTGGACTCCGCGGCGTTCACCCGTCCGTAAGCCACCGCGACGAGGCGCTCCGGCCGCAGCAATGCATATACCGGCAGCTGCGGGTTGTCGGGACGTTCGCCGCGCCAATCAGCGGTGGCGGCGCCCGTCTTGTAGTCGATAACCACCCGTGCGCCGTCCTCGAGTTCATCCTGCCGGTCGATGCGCACCCGAAACGGCAGTCCGCCGAAGGTGACAACTTGACCGCCGCCCTCCAATAGCTCGACGCGAAAAGGACTACGCTCGCGTTCGACGGCGAGCCACTTGCCGAGAAGATGTTCCAGGCGCGGTTGTTCGCGCACCCGCCAGCGCTCCCCGGGATCCCGTCGCCGGCACACCGTGGTGATGGCGCGGCGCGCCGCCTCCTTGAGCAGTTGCTCCTCGGCGCCGGCCTCGAGCCGCATCAGCGCTGCATGATCCTTGAGCTCGCTCCAGACATGCTCGAGCGCCGCGTGCACCAGTTCGCCGCGCTCCCGCTGATTGAAGCCCGGAACCGGCAATTCCAGTTGTTGCGCAGCAAGCCGCGATTCGGCGAAGCCGCGAAACGCACAGCGCGACTGCGCCCTGAGCGTCGCGATGCCGTGGGTTCTTTCCTGCGTCGCGTCGAACGGCGGCGCTTGATGGTCAATGCATTCCTCCAAGACGGGCGCGGCGTCCACGCTTCTCCAATGCGGCCTGACAACCGGCGCCGCGACGTCGGCGGCGGATTCCGCAAGCAGTGCGCTCACCTGCGCGCGCCGCCCGTCGATGGAATCCGAGAAACTGAACACGCAAAGCGGCGCGCGTTGTTTCCAGGCGTGCTGCAGCGCTTCGGCATTCGCGCGCTGCGTGACCGAGTCGGATTCCAGGACACCGTATTCGCGCTGCAGCCGAACCGGCAGAAGCGCCGCAGCTTCAGGCGGCGGCGGCCACTGCACACTGCTCATGCCGCACACGAAGATGGCCTGGTAATTCAGGAACGGATCGAGCAACTGACCGCTCACCCAGACGGGCGGCACGCCGGTCTGCGCCTGGAAGCTAACCTCGCCGACTGCGCGCTTCAGCAGCCGTGCCGCCGCGGTCCTCGACTGGGTGCCGAAAAAGCCGTCGGCGCGCGCGAGCGCCGACACAAGATCGCGAAATCGCTCGGCCGCCTGAAACTCGACGCTCGACCAACGCCGGCGCAGGACCCAGGGACCCAGCTTGAACGCCTCAAGCCAGAGCGGAATCCACTCGCTCAAGCGCTTGGCCGACACACTCGCTTCAAGTGTCGCGAGCGCCCGGGAGAGATGCACGGCCGCCGCCAGCGGCGGCAGCGATTTGAAGCGCCGGAACTCATCGCAGATCTTGAGCCAGCCGGCGAGCGTGGCCTCGTACGGACCGCGCTCTCGCAGCTCACGCTCCAGAATTGCTGCGGCTACCGCATCGTCCTCGGACTCCTGCAGCCAGGGTGCGCGCAGCAGCGCGCTGAACTTGACGAAGCTCACGCTGCCGTTGGCGGCGTCGAGAAAGTCGAGCACCGCCCGCACCGAAGCGTGCTGCGCCAAGGGAGTTCCCCCGGCCAGCGCGTACGCCGCAAGAGGCACTGCGCTCGATAGGGTGAACCGGCCCGGCGCGAGTTCCGCATCGAAGGCCGCCGCAACTTCGCTCCGCCACCGCGCAAGATCGGGTATGCAAACCCAGGCGCGAAATTCACGGTCGGCTTCGAGACGCTCACGCACCGAGCGCGCCAGGTGCGCAAATTCCGCTTCGCCGGAGTCAAAGTGCAGCGCCCTGCCGCCGCCCGCAGTTTCAGCCTTCGGGGAGATGCGCTGCGCGTGACGCGTGAGCCACTGTCGCACGACGGGGCGCCATGCAGGATTGTCGATCCAAGAAAGCTTTTCGCCGGACTTGAGCGACGGCGGCAGCGGCGCCGGGGGACTCAACCCCAGTGAGCGGCAGCGCGCTTCGAACTCCCGATGCCAGGCATAAAACGCCTGCACCTCATCGGTCGCCTCTTCCAGAACCCTGTTCCAGGGAATCGCGTAGTCGAGCATCAGACGCCGGGCGCGCCGGGCCGCACGTGCCGCGACGCCCACTTCGAGGAGATTCTGCGAGAACAGCGAGTTCTCGATCACCTGGCGCCACAGCTCGCGCTCTTCGATATCGGCGATGGGTCTTGGGACCTTGGCATCCTCGAGATGCGCCCGCTCCTGCTGCTCGCGCAGCCAGCTGCCGAAGTCCCGAACTCGCGGTGTTACCCAGAGAGCGAGTCCCAAAGCGCGCTGCTCGCGCTCCGCGGCATCAAACAGCGCAGCGGCGAGTTCGGTGTTCGGTGCGAGCACTGTGCGACCGGCCGCGAGCGCGGCAGACAATTCCGGGGGAATCCGCACCAGACTACTGCTGCTGAAGCCGCGGCCGCCGGCCTACGAGCGCCAACTCGGGCGCGGCGGCGGAGCGGGCGTCCAGCAGCTCCTCGATGCGCTCGAATACCGTGTCCAGCACGGAGGGTTCGGGCAGGTTGGTGATGCGGAATGAATTGCGGTAGCCCACGCTGAAGCTCACGCCGGGTGCGACCAGCACGTGCTTCTTCTCCAACAGATCGAGCGCGAAGGTCTGATCGTCGAATTCCGGCAACCGGTCGGTGCGCACCTCCACAAAGGCATACAGGGCGCCCATCGGGCGCGCCAGTTTCAAATACTTGCTGCGCGCGACCGCGTCCAGAATCGTTTGCCGTGATTCGTACAGCCGGCCGCCCGGACGGGTCAGATCCACGATACTTTGATAGCCGCCAAGCGCGGTCTGGACGGCCCACTGACCCGGAACGTTGCTGCACAGTCGCAGCGACGACAGCAATTCCAGTCCGCTCAAATAGTCGCCCGCGCTGCCGATGTCGCCGGAGAAGGACGCCCACCCCACGCGATATCCGCAGGCCCGGTACACCTTCGACAGTCCGCTCATCGTGCAGCACAGCGTGTCGTGCACCAGGGTTGCCATGGGCACAAATTCGGCATCGTCGTAGAGAATGTGGTCGTAAATCTCATCGCACAACACCAACAAACTATTCTTCTCGGCGAGTTGCGCAATCGCCGCCAGGGTTGCGCGCGGATAAACCGCACCGGTGGGATTGTTCGGATTGATAACCACGATCGCGCGCGTTTGTTTGGTGATGAGCGATTCGATCTCGGCCGGGTCGGGAATGAAGGCCTGCGACGCATGGCAGGGATAGTGCACGGCGCGTCCGCTATTCAAATTGACGGCGGCGGTCCACAGCGGATAGTCGGGACTCGGCACCAACACTTCATCGCCGGGGTTCAACAGTGCGCGCAGCGTCAGGTCGATGAGTTCGCTCACGCCATTGCCGATGAACACTTCCTCGGCCGTTACGCCGCGCACACCGCGCTCCTGCTGCTGCATCACCACCGCTTCGCGCGCCGGGAAAATACCCTTTTGGTGCACATACCCTTCGCTGTTGCGCAAGTTCTCAATCATCGCCAATCGCATGGTTTCGGGCGTGCGGAAACCGAAGGCGAAGGGATTGCCGATGTTCAACGAGACGATGTCGTAACCCAGGCGCTCGAGCGCCAACGCCCGGCGCGCAAGCTTGCCGCGAATCTCGTAGCGCACATTGGCGAGCCCGTCGCTCGGCCGCACTGGCTTTCGTTGCGTCATAAGGGTTAGGAGTCTGCCTGAGTGTTCCTAGGATAGCGGATAAAGCATCTCGTGCGAACGGTGGCAGGCAACCCAACGCCCTGCGGCCGCCTCGTTGAGCGGCGGGTCACTGGCGGCGCACAGCGGCAATGCGAACGGACAACGGTCGCGGAAGACGCATCCCGAGGCGGTCGCGGTCTCGGCAGGTTCAATCGGTGCCGGGCTCGAAGCGCCGTCGGCGGCTCCGGGCAGCCGCGGCACTGCGGCCAGCAATGCACGGGTATAAGGATGCAGGGGCGCCGTGAACAGCGCCTCGCCTTCACAAACCTCGACCAGTCGTCCCAGATACATGACCAGCACGCGATGGCTGAGGTGCCGCACCACTGCGAGATTGTGGCTGATGAAGAGCATCGCCATTGCGGTTTCGCGCTGCAAATCGAGCAGCAAGTTGACGATCTGGCCTTGAATGGAGACATCGAGCGAGCTGACCGCTTCATCGCAAATCAAAACTTTGGGATTCAGCACCATCGCTCGAGCAATGGCGATTCGTTGACACTGGCCGCCGCTGAACTCGTGCGGATACCGCGAGATCACTTCCCCGCTCAAACCCACGCGCTCCAACATCGCCGCGACTTTTTCACGCCGCGCGGAAGCGGCGAGCCCGGGCTCGAAAATCTTCAAGGGCTCGGCGATTGCATCCCCGACGCGCATGCGCGGATTCAAGCTCGCGAGCGGATCCTGGAACACGATCTGCAGATTGCGCCGTTGTGCACGCAGCAGCGCCGCGGAACACCCTAGGTCCACGCCCATGAACTCCACGCTGCCTCGCGTCGGTTGCAGCAGCCGCAGAATGGCCCGCGCCAGAGTCGACTTGCCGGATCCCGATTCGCCCACGAGGCCCACGGTCTCGCCGCCGAACAGGTCGAAACTGACATCGCGCACGGCGGTCTGCCCGTCGAATTCCACACTCAGATTTCGAACCCGGAGCAATGGGATGCCGGCGTTCATGCGGAAAGCGGAAAATGACAGGCCACCTGGCTTGGGCTTGTCCCCATGAGCGGCGGCCGCTCGACGCGGCAGCGAGCTGCAGCGCGCGGACAGCGCGGCGCGAAGGCACAGCCTTCGAGATTCTCGCCGGGCCGCGGCGGCTGTCCCTTAAGAGTCGGCAGCCGCGCGAACCGCGGCCCCGATAGACCAGGGCTGCACTTCAGCAACTCCGCGGTATACGGATGGCGTGGATTGCGAAACAGCTCCAACGCTGCGGCACTCTCCACGATTCTTCCCGCGTACATGACCAAAATTCTGTCCGCGAGGCCGGCGACCACGGCCAGATCGTGACTGATGAGCGCGAGCGCCATACCGAATTCGCCGCGCACGGCGCGCAGCAATTCAATGATCTGGGCCTGGATGGTCACATCCAACGCCGTCGTCGGCTCATCCGCAATCACCAAGGATGGCTCGCACAACAACGCCATCGCCAGCATCACCCGTTGCCGCATGCCGCCCGACAGCTCGTGCGGATATTGCCCGAGGCGCCGCCGCGGCTCCGGAACCCGTACCCGCTCGAGCATGCGGCCGGCGGAGCTGCGCGCCTCACTCCACGGCAGTCCCCTGTGATGCACCAGGACTTCGGCCAGCTGCGTGCCGATGGTCAGATGCGGCGTCAGGCAGGTCAACGGATCCTGAAAAATCATGGTGAGCCGCGAGCCGCGCAGGCGATTGCGGGCGGCGGTGTCCACCATTTCGGCGCCCTCGAATCGTATGCGGCCCCTGACCTCGGCATTGGCGGCCAACAGGCCCATTACGCCCAGGAACAGCTGGGTTTTCCCCGACCCCGATTCGCCGACAATCCCCAAGCACTCCGACGGCGCTATGCGGAGCGAAACGCCATCGACTGCCTCGATGGTCCCGCCGCGATGTGCGAAACTGATGTGCAACTCGTCGATGCTCAAGGTGGCATCCATCTTCAGGCTTCCTTGACGTCGAGTGCGTCGCGCAGGCCGTCGCCAAAGATATTCAAACACAACAGCAGCAGCGCCAAAAAGCCGCCGGGTATCAGCAGGATCCACGGCGCCGCCTCCATTTCGCCCACACCCTCGGCGATGAGGGTTCCCAAGCTCGCACCGGGCTCCTGAATTCCCAACCCCAGAAAACTGAGGAAGCTCTCGAATAAAATGATCTGCGGCACCGTCAAGGTCGCATAGACCACAACCGGGCCGACGACATTCGGAATCACGTGCCGGATGATGATCCGGCCCGTGCTCGCGCCGGAGGCAATCGCTGCGGCGATGAATTCCTGCCGACGAATGCTCATTGTCTGGCCGCGCACGATTCGCGCCATGGTCAGCCAACCGACGGCGCCGATCGAAATGAACAGCAAGGATTCGCTGCGCCCGAATATGACGGTCAGGAATATGATGAAGAAAATCAGGGGCAGGCCGCTCAAGACTTCGATCATCCGCATCATCAGGTGATCCGTGCGTCCGCCGATGTAGCCTGCGACGGCACCGTAGCCCACGCCGACAATGAGACTGATGGCGCTCGCCACCAAACCGATGGCGATGCTGACCCGCGTACCGGCGAGCGTTCTGGCGAATAGATCACGGCCCAATCGATCGGTGCCGAACCAATGCGCGTTTTCACTACCGGGGCGCGCTGCGAGGTGCAGCCAATCGAGTGCCTGGGTGTTGTTGGGATTCAGCCAAGGTCCAAACAGCGTCACGACGACGATGCCGGACATCACGAACATGGCGAGAACAGCGGCTGGATTTGCGCGCAGGCGCCGCAGGGCATCCCCGGCAATCTGCCTCACTTGGCGGGTCTCACGCGCGGATCCAGCCACGCATACAGCAAATCCACCGCAAGGCCCATGCCGATGAGCAGCGTCGAGTAGATGATCACCATGCCGAGCACCAGGGTGTAGTCGCGATTGATCGCTCCCTGCACCAGGTATCGCCCGATTCCCGGGAGGCCCGCGATGGACTCCACCACCAAGGATCCGGTCATGATGGACGCAACGGCCGGAACCAGGTAACTCGCCACCGGTGTCAGTGCTGGCCTAAGCGCATGGCGCAAAATGACCGTGCGCAGCGGCAGGCCCTTGGCGAACGCCGTGCGGATGTAATGGCTGCGCAGTATCTCCAGCATGCTGCCGCGCGTAAGGCGCGCTATATAGGCCAGAGGCGGCAGCGCCAGTGCGATGACGGGCAGCACGAGATGGCGAATCGATCCGGGCTCCCAACCCGCAACCGGCAACCAATGCAGGTAAACGCCAAACAAGAGGCCTAGAAAAGGCAGCACCACAAACGACGGAATGGCGATGCCCACCACGGCAAGAGACATGGTCGCGGAGTCAGCCGCGGAGTTGTGATGGAGCGCGGCGAATACGCCGAGCGGTATGCCGAGAAGCAACGCCAGCGCCATGGCGACTACCCCAAGCTCGAGCGTGATGGGAAATCCCTGCCCAATGAGTTCAGTGACCGAAAAGTCCTTGTACTTGAACGAAGGTCCGAAATCACCATGCAACAGAGCCTTGAGGTAGCGTCCGTACTGTGTCCAAACGGGTTGATCCAAGCCGTAGGCCTTTTGCAAGTTCGCCGTGATCTCCGGCGGCAGGGATTGCTCCTCATCGAAGGGGCCGCCGGGTGCGGCGCGCATCAGAAAGAAGCTAAGCGTGACAATGATGAACAGTGTGGGGATAGCGCCGGCAAGCCGCGTGAAGAGATAGCGCGTCATCTGCGCGCAGTCTATCGGCTGACCGCAAGGTGGACAAGCGAAGTGTGGCTCCTTAAACTAGGTGGTTCACCAACGCACGAGGCTTCATGGATTCCACCCGCCCAATCCGCGCGCTCATGCGCGGTCTTGATGCCCTCACGATGCTCAATTTGCGCGACGGTGCGACGGTTTCAGAAGTAGCTCATGAGATCCGCCTGCCGCGCACCACGGTCTATCGAATATTGGAAACGCTGTGCAACTCCGGTTTCGCCTATCGCGACGGCACCGACGAGCGCTATCGGCTGACCATCTTGGTGCGGGGCTTGAGCGGCGGCTTCGATGACGAGGCGTGGGTCAATCAAATTGCCAGGCCCCTGATCTATGCGTTGTGCAGCGAGATCGTCTGGCCGGTGAGCATCGCGACTCTGTCGGGCACAAAAATGATACTGCGCGAGGCAACGGATCACAGCACGCCTCTCGCGGTCGAGCGCTATTCCGCAGGATTTCAATTGCCGCTGCTGACGACCTCGACCGGCCGGGTGTACCTGGCGAATTGCGCGCCGGTACAGCGGGACGCGCTCATCGAGATCCTGGCACGCTCCAACAAGGAGGAAGACAAGCCGGCGCGGGATCGCAACGAGTTGCTGCGCGCTCTCGCGGAGGTCAAATCGCAGGGCTACGCAACCGCCACGCGCACACGGCGCCTGGTCGATGAATTTACAATCAGCGTGCCGGTGCCCATGAACGACCGTACGTTGGCCGCGCTGACGATGCGATTCATTGCTTCCGCCGTGCCGCTGAAGAGCGGGCTCGAACGGTTTTTGCCGAAACTTAAGGCTTGCGCGGCTAGAATCAGCACAATTTTTCTCGAACAACAGGCCGGGGTGCGCGTGCAAGCGGTGCCTCGTGCGACGGCTTAAGGAGTTTTCGTGCAGAAGATCATGGTCTGTATCAAACGCGTCGTTGACTACAACGTGCGCATTCGCGTAAAGCCCGACGGCAGCGGCGTCATGCTCGACGGGGTCAAAATGAGCGTAAACCCGTTTGACGAGATTGCGCTCGAAGAGGCGCTGCGCATCAAGGAGCGCGGCGCAAATATCGAAGTGCTCGCGGTGAGCATCGGCGTCGCCGACACCCAGCAGCAATTGCGGACCGCGCTGGCCATGGGTGCGGATCGCGCCGTCCTCGTGCAGACCGATGCCGCCGTGGAGCCCTTGACCGCCGCGCGGGTGTTCCTGGCGTTGGCGAAAAAAGAAAACCCCGATTTGATATTTCTCGGCAAGCAGGCGATCGACGATGACGCCAATCAAACCGGGCAGATGCTGGCAGCGATTTGGGAACGGCCGCAGGCAACTTTCGCCTCGAAGGTGGAGATCACTGCGAACAAGGCTGCCATTACCCGCGAAGTCGACTCGGGGTTGGAGACCATCGAAGTCGACCTGCCCGCCGTGGTGACCGTGGATTTACGCCTCAACGAGCCGCGCTATGTGAAGCTGCCGGACATCATGAAAGCCAAGAAAAAGCCCCTGGATGTCACTTCGTTCGAAGCGCTCGGCGTCACCGCCCAAGCTCTGCTTCGAGTCGTCAAAACGGAGCCGCCTGCGCAACGACAGAAAGGCGTAATGGTGAAGGACGTAGCCGAACTGGTCGAGGCGCTGAAGAAGAAGGGTCTGGTCTGATGCACAAAATACTCATCGTCGGTGAACATGACGGAAAGTCGCTGAATCCCGCCACGGCCAAGTGCGTTACCTGTGCCACGGGGATTCCCGACGCGGAAATCACCATCGCCCTGTTGGGCGCCGACACGACCGGGGTTGCCGCGCAGGCGGCAGGGCTTGCGGGCGTGAAATCCGTGCTGCGGGTGGATCGGCCCGAAAACCTGCATCCGCTTGCGGCCGTGTTCGCACCCCAACTGGCTGCCCTCGGCGCCGATTACTCGCATATCTTCGGACCTTCGACCAGTTTTGGTAAGGATTTGATGCCGCGGCTCGCGGCGCTGCTGGGTGTGGGCCAGGTCAGCGACCTGATGGCGGTCGAAAGCGCCTGGCGTTTTCGACGGCCGATCTACGCGGGAAATGCGATTGTGACCGTGGAAGCCGATCCGGCGCGCAAGCTCATCGCCACAGTGCGCGTGGCTTCCTTCCAGGCCGCGCCGGCCGGCGGAAGCGCCGCCGTGGAGTCGAAGACTTTGGACGTAACACTGCCCACGCATACCCGTTATGTGGGCGCCAAGACCGGCTCGACCGATCGACCGGATCTTCAGACCGCCGCGCGCGTGGTTTCCGGCGGACGGGCGCTGGGGAGCGCGGAGAATTTCAAACTGCTGTTTGGTTTGGCAGACAAGCTCGGCGCGGCCGTTGGCGCCTCACGCGCAGCCGTTGACGCCGGCTTCGCGCCGAATGAGATGCAGGTTGGGCAAACCGGAAAGATCATTTCCCCGGAACTGTACGTCGCCATCGGCATCTCCGGCGCCATACAGCATCTCACCGGAATCAAGGATGCGCGCACCATCGTGGCCATCAACAAAGACGGCGAGGCGCCAATATTCGAAGTGGCCGACGTGGGGCTGGTGGCCGATTTGTTTCAGGCCGTGCCTGAGCTGACCAAGCTGATCGGCGCCTAAGGGAACAGCAGCGCTTAACGGAAACGAGCGGCGCGGCAATTGCCGCGCCGCGTCCGCTTTACAGCTGCTTGAGGACGTAGTCGGCGGCGGAGACCTTGAACTCTCCCGGCGCCTCGACATTCACCTGGGTCGCGACACCGTTTTTCACAATGACCGCGAAGCGCTGACCGCGCGTTCCCATGCCGAATTTGGAGCCGTCCATTTCCAATCCCAGTGCCTTGACGTACGCGCCGTTGCCGTCCGCGAGCATCAGGATCTTCTCGCCGACCCCGCCGTGCTTGCCCCAGGCATTCATGACGAACACATCGTTCACCGCGGTGCAGGCAATTGTGTCCACTCCCTTGGCCTTGATCTGATCCGCCAGTTCCACGAAGCCCGGCAGATGTTTGGCATCGCAAGTGGGCGTAAATGCGCCCGGCACGGAAAAGAGCACCACGGTCTTCCCGCCGAAGAGTTGTTCCGTGGTCATTTTCTGAGGACCATCCTTGGTCATGCGCGTGAATGCGCCGTCGGGCATCTTATCGCCGGCTTTGATCGTCATAGTCGCTTCCTCTGATCCAATTACGAGCCGAGCTTGTCGGAGTACAGTTCCCACAGCTTGAGCACGCGCGGACTGACGTTCGGTACCGACTTCAGCTTCTCAAACGCCTTTTTCGCCTCCGCATTGTTCTTCAGCGCCGCTTGCGCGCGGCCCTGGTAAATGAAGGCTTCATCCTGTTGCTTGATCTGCCCCTTGCCGATTCCGCGGGCAATGGCCGTGGCCGCGTTCTGGTAGTCGCCGGCGCCGAAATAGACTTCGCCCAGCTTCACGTCGAGTTGCCCCGCCGGATTCTTCTGCGCCTCCGCGTCGAGCGCGGGCAAGCCCTTCTTGTCGGCGTCTGCACGGGTCTTCAAGGCGTTCAACAATCTCGTCGAGCGCTCCTTGTGATCATCCTTCATGACGCCTGAAGTGCTCATCGCCTTCTCCAGGACCGCTTGCGCCTCGCCCGGCAAGCCTGCATCACCGAGCAATTGCGCCATCTCGATGTAATCGGTATCGGCATTCATCGAGTTGGTGTCGTACATGATCCGGTAGATCATCAACGTGTTGTGGTCATCGCGCTCGTCCTGGCGCTCGAGGCGGATCAAGTTGTTCCAATAGGAAGTCTTGTTGGTAAGCCGGATCAGGTCATACAGCCCGGTTTTCATGGCGCCGGTGTCGTTGGCATCGCTCGCGCATTGCAGCTTCAGCTGGTACAGCACTTCCTTGGGCGCCTCGCCGGCTTTCTTGAAGGCGGCAATGGCCTTGTCGCCCCAGATCCCGGAATTCTTGCAGTCCTTCTGCTGGTAATACAGCTGAGCCATGATCAACAGGTCGTTGTCATTGGCAGAGCCGGCATCGGACGCTTGCTTGCCGTATTCAATGGCCTTCGCGTCCTGCTTGTTGGTCGCCGCCAATTGAAACAGCAGACGATAGGTCTTCGGCAACTCGTCGGCCGCATAACCTCCCGTCGCGAGCGCGGCTTCATAGGATTGCTGCGCCGCCTTGAGGTTGTTCAACCGCACGTAGCAGATGCCCTTGAACTCGGCGATCGTCTTTTTATCGTAGGTCGTCAGCGGACCCTTCGATTGCTCAGCCGCTTCCAGATTCTTGAGCGCCTCGGACCATTGATTGGCCTGCATGGCCTTTTGCGTGGCGGTGATTTCCTTGGCGATGACCCGGCTGATTTCCTGCTTCTTCTCGCTCTTCTCGGCAGACCAGGCCGCCGGCGAGATTGCCGCGAAGCCGACCAATGCACACAGGCAAAAAACCAGCGGATTGCGGCGAATATCAAATATCGAATGACTCATTAGCAGACCTCGCTATATATCGAAATTATCGGTGCGGCATTTGAGTTGCCGGGCATCTTGAGTCGGCCAAACAAACGGCGCGTAGCCAGGAGAGGCATGACGCGCCGTAAGACCTCATTGCGTGCCCTTCCTAGAAGAAATCGTTGTTGACGAAACCTATTTTCTTCAAGCCGCGATGCTGCAAATCAGCCAGTGTCTGGGCGACAATTTCATATTTGGCAAATTTGTCGACAGTAATGTGCACCTCGGGCTGCGGGTCCTTCTGAGCTTCGCCCTCAATGTAGCCCTGCAAAGTCTTGCGATCCACCGGACCCTTGTTCCACAGCAACGTGCCGTCGAAGTCGATCGTCAGATCGATCACCTCCGGCGGCGGCGGCGGGACGAAGTTGGGCGGCGGCGGCAGCGGGTTGTCGATTTTTACCGCGTGAGTTTGATTGGGAAGCGTAATGATGAAAATAATCAGCAGCACCAGCATGACGTCGATCAGCGGCGTCATGTTGATTTCTGAATAGGATTGGCCCTCGCCGCCCCCGCCTACACTCATGGCCATGTGTCTTCTCTCCTACCGTGAAGTGGGGCGATCGGGCTCAGTAATGAACGCCACCTTGCGAATGCCGATCTTCTGTGTGGCGACCAACACCTGGCCCACAAACTGATACCGAACACTCGAGTCGCCCTGAATGTGCACTTCCGGCTGCGGCTCTTGACGTGCGATGCCGCGCAAGCGCTGCAGCAAGTCCTCCTGGCCGGACAGCAGTACGGTGTTCCAGTAAATGGCGCCTTGCTTGTCGACGGCAATGGTGATGTTCTCAGGACGGGTCTGCGTGACCAGATTGGTTGCCTTCGGCAACGTCAGCGGCACTTGATGCAAGATGACCCGAATGGTGATGATGAAAATGATCAGCAGCACCAACATCACGTCCACCAACGGCGTGACGTTGATGTCCGACATCGCCGCAGCCTCTTCCTCAGCTCCTCCTACGTGCAACGCCATGTTTTCAGTCCTAGCGAGCGACCGCAGCAGCGGGTGGCTTGCCCATCGAAGCCGGCGGCTTATCCATTCCCAGGCCCATCTTGACACCCGAGATCAGGTAGGCGTGCAATTCGTGCGTGAAGTGACTGACTCGCTCCTGCACCGTCTTATTGCGGCGCAATAGGACGTTGTAGCCCAACACCGCGGGCACCGCGACGACCAGGCCGAT